>CAZFBT010000040.1:0-8289 GCA_964517185.1 uncultured Candidatus Saccharibacteria bacterium
ACTGGAAAACATATTTATTCATTGTCAACTTTATCTGCTATCAATGTGATGATGACTATTTTGTCTGGTTCTTCAGGGAAAGACTGTGTCCAAAATGGTCGCACGACTGACTCAGCTCGGCTGATAGCAGGATAGGCAGAAAGAACACTTGGTAATGCTGTCTTTTGGAGTCCTGCAATTTGATTCTTTAACGTTGCTTCATCAAAATGCCATACAATGCGTGCTGTTCCCTTGAGGTCGAACTCTAGCTCCTGGACTGATGCAATATCCGAAATGGTGGTTGTAGCATTCGTGTACCCGAACGAGAGTGTGTGTGGGTTCTCTATTGCAACCGCATCACCTTCGTAACCAGGAATTGTGCTCTTGGCTAAATATTTAGCGAATTCTTCAGCCTTGAAAAGAGGGACCTGCAGGCGCGCACGTTCTTTGATTGTCGCAAGAGTTTCACTGTACTGTGTCGATGGTAATGAATCGAACGCGAAGGTCACCGCATCGTCATAGAGAATGAAACTTGCAGGTCGTTCGGTTTTGAGCCGCTCAAGTAAAGTATTGCGGAGTTCAATGTGGAGTGCCTGCTTTGCAGTGTTGAGTTCACCTTCATCAATGATGTACTTATCGCCCTCGAAACCCCCAGTAAAGCCGACCGTCGATTCTCCGTAGATAGTACTGAATTGGTCGCTCCCCTTGAGGCCAGGGACGGTAAATCGTCCTGGCGGGAGGTTGTATTGCTCGCCAGTCCCATCTGCGAACACCTCGGCTGTAACGACCCCCGGAATGGTATTTCCTTGCGCATCCTTTGTCGCACCAGGTACTTCAACTGATTCTGAAATCCGGAAAATAAGGCCATCAGCACTCTCAAAGCGCGTATTCTTAATGAGACGTTGTGAAGAAGTTCCACCTGTATTGTAGATAAATACACTTCCTGTCGCGCGCTCAGAGACTTTTTCTTTGCCACTCGCACTCACCTGGCGCTCACCTGATGCCTCAAGCGTGAGGAGTTCATAGCTCAATTCATCAACCTTTGGCTCAGTGTAAGCAGAGAATGTAGCTTGTACCGTGACATCCTTGAACTTCGGGTATACCGTGACCTCAGCGCCGCTCAAGAGCAGATTAACCAAGAATCCTGCCCCTATGATGATAGACGCAACGACAACAGATACAATGATACGTTTTCGTCGCTGTGATTTCCCGTCAATGATATCAATTGTTGCAAGGTCTGGATCCGGGACAGGTGGTGTGGATACCTGAGGTCTCGGTCGTGGCCCGATATCGTTCCGTGGTGTTTGCGGTGGAACACCTCTTCGTGAGCGATCCTTACCGGTCTCAGGTGGACGTATGTCTTGCAGATTCCATTTTTGAGCCATAATGCAAGTATATACGCTTATGTACGATGAATCTTACCAGATCGATGCACTTTGTGGAAAAAGTAGCTAGAAATCGTAAGGTAAGTGTCTTTTTTGTCTACTTCGGCGGTCTCATTGGCAGGAAGAAGCTTCGTGACCATCGTGATGCGCTGGGGACGTTTACTTATTTCGTTCAATGATTGTTCGACGAGGTGTGTGAAGAATGCTTCGAGTGGCATGTGCGCGGATACGAAAAGCGTCTCGGGCATTACCGTGCGTTCAGAGATACGACCAACTGCTTCGGTGAACGCGTTTACGTACTCACCAGTTTTGACATCAATCGCCATCTTTGCCTCAAGCGAAAGTCTGTCGTCCGCGTAAGCAGCAAGGAGCCCGATAGCGTCCCCTGGGGTTCCCTCAGTACCCTTTGCAATAGCACGAATGAGCGTGTTGCTCCCCATGGAGGCATACTCGACCTCGCGGAGCACCTCATCGCTCACGATGCCGATCTCGGTTGCTTCCGCACTGACGTCAATGATACCAAAGGACGAGAGGTTCGGCATGAGGTCGCGCAGCACGGTGAATGATACGAGCATGGAGGTGTGAGGATGGATAGTGCATTTTGGGAAGAGTTTGTCTCTGACCTCACCAACTGCATCGAGCACAGCATTGGGCATGAGACCGGTCACATGCGAGAGTGAGACCTCAGTGCCCTTCAAGCCTATGGGATGAAGTACACTGTAGTCATTGATGCGCACATTGACTGTTGCACGTTCGACGACTGCAAAACCACCCTGTCCCACGCTCTCGTGCGCATCTATTGCACTTTCAGCCTCTGATTCAGCACTTGCGAGCAGGTCCTCGAAGAGTTCAGTCGTGACCCTGAATTCCTCATCCTGGGCATAATTGATACTTCGAGAAGAGATCTGCGACCAGGGGGACATGCAGGTCACGAAAAGGTGGCTCGGTTCTGTGTCTGGCGCATGCGACCGGAGTGCGTCAAGACCGTCCTTTGTTAGGATGAGGCTTGCGGAGAAGAGCGCCTCGCGAATGAGACGGATGCGCTCATCGGGGCTCTGGTTTCGCTTCGAGACGCGCATGAAGACCCGATGACTGAAGACAAGCTTCGCTGACTTCTGGTTTACATCGGACTCGACGATTGCGACACCGACACTACCGGATCCCACGTCAATAAGCACCCCATAAAGAACATCGTCATTATGACGCCCTAAACCGAACATGTATCCAGTATACGATATGGAAGAGAGGATATGGAATAGAGTATATGGGATAGAGAATAGAGCTTATTGAATATAGAATAGAAAATATAGAATAAAGATAATTTGAGAATTGAGTGCGTTATCGTTTCTAAGAACTAACGGCTAACAGCTACTCAAGTGCCGAGCACTAAGAACCAAGAGCTAATAGCTAACTCCCAGCTATCAACTATAGACTATAAACTACACAAGAACTGCTTTGATGCGGCGGATGCCGTGCGCGGAGGATTCTTCCTTCGTTATCTTGAAGGTTCCCGTGATGGTGCCGGTCGATTCAACATGTGGACCGCCACAAAGTTCGCGCGAGTAGATAGTCCCCTTCTCATCGCGAATGGTGTAGACCTTCACCTCATCGGGGTAGCGCTCCCAGAAGCTCCCCTCGATGGTCGGGTCATGTTCGGCATCTGATTTCGGGAGGGTCTCAATGGTCACCGTCGCGTGCGCCTTGATGGCGTCGTTCACGTACGCTTCGACGCGGGCGAGCGCATCGGGTGCGACCCGCTCGGGGTGTGTGAAGTCGAAGCGAAGGCGCTCTGCGGTGATGTTTGAGCCCGCCTGGTGGACGTGGTTGCCGAGTTCCTTGCGGAGTCCGGCGAGGAGGAGGTGTGTTGCAGTGTGGTATGCAACCACCCTGTCAGAGTGGTCGGCGAGTCCGCCCTTAAATTTGTGTTCGGCACCCTGGCGCGACTTCTCGCGGTGTTCGTCCATGAGGCGGTTGAATGTCTCACGATCGACGGTCATACCGCGCTCAACCGCAATCTCTTCGGTGAGTTCGAACGGAAATCCAAACGTTGTGAAAAGGTCGAACGCATGCTCACCGCTCAATACCGTGTCACCTCCGCCAGCAGACTGCGTGAGCTTGTTGAATTTCTTCAGCCCCTGCTCGAGGGTCTTGCGGAACTGCACCTCCTCATCGTGGATGGCACTCTTAATGATGCTTCGGCTCTCGGTGAGATTCGTGTACGTTCTCTCGTACTTGCGGATGACGCTCTCAGCGAGGTCTTTGAGCGTGCCTGGCGTTGCGCCGAGGACGTCCATATACCGGACTGCACGGCGGATGAGTCGCCTGACGAAGTATCCCTGCTCGGTATTCGACGGCAATACATTGTCACCAATCATGAAAACGGTACCACGGATGTGATCAGCGATGACCCGAAACGCAAAGGTATTGTCTGAATATTGTCTGCCGGAGAGTGTCTCGAGCTCACTGATAACCGCCTGAAGGAGATCGATCCTAAAAACATCGGGGTCGCCGTTCTTTGCCGCCGCGATGCGCTCGAGACCGCCGCCAAAGTCGACGTTCTCCTTCGGCAACTTCTCGAAGCCGTCCGAGGTCTTCACATACTCCATGAAGACGGAGTTCCCTATCTCGAGGAACCTGCCGCAGTCGCAGTTCGGATGGCAGTGAGCGCCGAACTTAGTATCGTGCGGCGTTCCGAAGTCATAGAAGACCTCGCTGTCGGGGCCGCCTATTTCGCCGACGGGCATCTTCTCGGGCTTGCCTGCCCTGCTCCACCAGTTCTTCGAGGCGTCGTAATAGAAGATGCGTTCGCCGTCCTTCATCCCGCGCGCACCGCCTTCCGCCTCCGAACCCATGTGGGCGACCTCTCGGGTCACGCCGCGCTTCTCGAAGAGCTCCTGCCATATAGAGACCGAGGTCTCGTCGCGTGGGATGCTATCCTTCTCACTTCCGGCGAAGACGGTCACGTAGATGCGTTCTGGGTCGAGGTCGATCTCATCGGTGAGGAAACCGTAGAACCAGGAGAGCTGTTCCTTCTTGAAGTAATCGCCGAGTGACCAGTTGCCGAGCATCTCGAAGAAGGTCGTGTGCCGGTTGTCTCCCACTTCGTCGATGTCCTCGGCGCGGAAGCACTTCTGGGAGTTCACGAGCCGCGTACCCATGGGATGTGTCTCGCCCATGAGGTACGGAACGAGGGGTTGCATGCCGCTTCCGGTGAAGAGGGTTGTCGGGTCGTTCTCGGGCACGAGCGCAGAGGACGGGATGATGACGTGACCCTTCGTCTTCATGTAGGCGAGGTAACGCTCGCGGATGTCATTGCCGGACATGGTGCACTGTGATTAGAGGAGCACTATACAGTAGAATGAGTCGCATTTCTAGCGGTCACTCCATGAATGCGGCGCGGACTGCGGCCGCGCAGTCCGGGCCACTACACGAGAAGAAATCTGTGAACCCGTGATAGAATAGCACCTCGAGTACGTATCCGAGAATGATGAGGAAGAGGGCGAGTACGGTGACAAGGTGCTCACGCTTAATGGCGCGGAGGACGACACCATCGATGGAATGTTCTTCAAAGATGCGGATGTGAACCCGGAGCACGGCTACACCCAAGATGAGCTTACCAATCGTGCCGATCGTGAGTCCCCACAGTAAAAGATTCATTCACGTATTCTTACACGCAAAGGAGATGGCGCAAGCCCTATGTACACACTCGTTCGGGAACCAGATCCAAAATCGTTCTCACACTAGAGGATACCCCTCCCACCCTTCGTAACTGGACCTGCCCCAGAGATGACAATCTTGTCAGGATCAATGTATGAGCGTAGCGCGTCATTCACCGCCGACCTAGAGAGGACACTGAGGTTTGTCTGGTCAGTCATGAGCATCTCTGGGGACTTTCCGAAGCTCGTGGCGCCATGGTAGAGAGACACCCGCCGCGCATTCGAACCGTGTGCGATGAGAAATTGGTTCTTGAGAATCTCCCTGAACGTCGTGAGCTCTTCATTGGTGATACCACCATCTACAATCTTCCGAATCTCGCGCTTCGTCGCGGCGATACCCTTCTCGAGGTCGCGCGCAGTGAAGAAAGTACTCACTTCAAAGTGGCCCATGTGCTCTATGTGTGCCGCAGCGAGCGAGGCGTAGATGCCGTACGTGAGCCCCTCCTTCTCGCGGACCGTGCTCATGAGGCGACCCGAGAATCCGCCCACCTTACCGAGAACTGCTATGCCGAATGAGAGGGCGAGGTACGTTGGGTCTTTTGGGGTCAGCGAAAGGCGCTGGCCGAGGCGGAGTTCGATGTTCGTCTTCGAGGGTATCGTGATGAAGTGGTTGTCCATGGGCGCTGTCTCTGGGTGAACGTACGGCACGAGTGGATGGGGGATGTCATGTTCGAGCCTCGGTATGAGGCGTTCGGCAGTACGGTAAGCCGCATGATCACCGACAATCGTAATGAATGATGGGCCGAGAAACACATCCCGCCCGAGCGCGCGGAGCATAGTAGTGTTCGTTGCGGTTATCTCCGCGCGCTCCTCAACGAGCGTTCGCATGGAGAGTGGAGAGCGAGTGGGATAGAGAGCATTTATAAAGCCGATCTCTGCGACGCGGTCCGCATCATCGTGCGCTTCGCGGTTTTCTTCGAGGAAGGTCGCACGCTTGATGGTGAGTTCGCGAGCACTCATGAGCGGCTCGGTGAGTAGCTCGCGGATCAACGAGATGGTCTCCCGTACGCGGTTATCCCGACAGGTCGCCACAACGGTGAGTGTCCCGAGTCCGGAGCTCGTCGAGAGGACGATACCGTGGCGCTTCAGGTACTCGTCGAGCTCGCGCTTCGAGCGTTTCTTTGTGCCTGTTAAAAGGAGTCGTTCGTAGAGGGTGAGCGAAGTATCGCGGATGTGCGTCGGAAACTCTGGGATGGTGAGCGTCACCCGCAGGCTGACGATACGTGGGTCGAGCGTCTTGACATGGGTGATAGTGACGCCGCGCGCGTGCTGTTGTGTTGCGTACCGCATGGTCATGAGCGAGGAATGAGCGTACCGATGGTCGCTTGGTCGAGTGTGAGGAATGTGCAGACTGCCTCGCGCACCGCTTCGCGCGTAAGTGCTTCAAGCTCGGCGAGGTGCGTCTCATAGCGCTCCCAAGAACCGGTCGCAACGAACTCACCGAGCGCGAGGGCGACAGCATGGCTCCCATCGCGTGCGAAGAGGTCCTCAGCGAAGAGCTGTTCTTTGATGAGCGCGAAGCGGCGCGCCGGGATGAGGCTTGCGGCAAGGGTCTGAATCTCCTCAAGGACAATTGATTCGATGCGCGCGTAGGGAGTCTTTTCTGCGGCGTACGCTGTCACAAACGCGAGGAAGGGGTCCTTCGTCGGGTAGAGGTTCGTCGCGACGCTCGTAGCGAGGTGGGTGTCAACGAGGCGCTCGTGGAGCGGACTCGTTTCGCCGTCAGCAAGATAGCGGAGTACGACCATGAGCGCTACCCAGCGTTGGTCTGTGAAAGCGGGGGCTTTGAATGCGAGATTGATGAGGCGAAGAGGCGTGCTCCGTTTGAGCTCTACACGGCGTGTACCCTCCTGGGGCGGTTCAGCTCGAGGAAGCGCTTCGGACAGTACCGGGCCGCGTTCAAGTGCACCGAAGTGTCGCTGAACGAGGGCGAGGGCGTCTGCGTCAGGAATGTCGCCTGCGATGATGAGGGTCGCGTTCTCGGGGTGGTAGTAGGTGTCGTAGTAGCGTTTGAGCGCGGTGGTTGTGTAAGCCTCGATATCGCTCTTCCATCCGATGGTATCGTGGTGGTAGCCGTGTGATTCGAATGCCGCGGCGACCATGTGCCATTCGAGCGCCATCGGTGGTTCGCTGTTGTACATCTCGTATTCGCTCAAGACATTCGCGCGCTCGGGCAGAAACTCTGTATCGGTGAGAATAAGATTCCGCATGCGGTCCGCTTCGACTGCGAGCATGTCAGAGAGATACTCATTGGGCATCGTGAAGTAGTAGAGCGTTCGGTCGAGCCAGGTCGTTGCATTCATCAAGGCGCCACGATTCTCAAGGTCCTTCCACTTCGGGCCCGTTCCCGAGGTCGGCTTGAAGAGCATGTGCTCGAGCATGTGTGAGAGGCCGGTCTCACCGGTCTTCTCGTGCTGGGAGCCGACGTGGTAGACGATGTTTGTCGTTACGGTCGGACAGTCTGGTATACGTACGCAGAGAACCCTAAGTCCATTTTTTGCGAGTTCATACTCGGTGATGCGTCCCTTCGTCCCCAATTTCTTGAAGCCTGTGACGTTCGTGTCTCTCCTTCGTTTAGTAGTTGTTCCTTTCACGGATGACATACTCTATGAACTTCTTGTATTCGTCAAATACATGGTTGAACTCTGAAAGGATGTGGTTCTTGAGCTTCCGATTCAACATGTTACTGATCTCCTGGTAGTACGTCATGCGCTCTTCTAACGAGCCATTGAAGTCCGCGAGGAACTTACTGTGGTCGTCATAGTACTCCTCGACGATGCAACGCATGTTGTGTATCTTGTCGGCGGCTGCGACGATGAGTGACGCCTCGGGGGCGTTCTTCAGCTGTTTAATATACTGCTTCTTCCGCCCATTCCACCCGTGTTCATTCCCTTTTTCGTCCTTCTTTGGTTCAGTGAGAGCAAGCACGATATCGCGTACTGTCGGGCCAAAATCGTCATGGAGCTCCTCTGCAGTGTAGTCGGTATCCTCGAGTGTATCGTGGAGGAGGGCTGAAATAATAGTATCCTCGTCATTGGTATAATCACCAACGATCATTGCGACCGCAAAGAGGTGCGTCACATATGGGAACGGCGTCTGACCCTTCCTGACCTGGCTCCGATGGAGGACCGACGCTGCGCGAATCGCCTGTTCAATGCGGTAGGAATAGGCCTTAGGTGAACGCAAAATTGCTATTTTTTACTATTCAC
>CAZFBT010000041.1:0-8076 GCA_964517185.1 uncultured Candidatus Saccharibacteria bacterium
AAAACAACATTTTATAAATACTTCGCCTTTTTTCTGCGGTGTGCGGGGGGTCGGCCGCCCCCGCCCCCCCCGGCCGACCTCTCCCCGCATGAACAGCGCGTCCTCGAGGCACTTGCCGAACCCCGCGAGCGCGATTCACTCATCCGTACACTCGCCCTCCCCGCGAACGAGGCGAACATCATCCTCATGCAGCTTGAACTTAAAGGTTGTATTCGCGAGGATGGTGGGCTTATTTTACGTACCCATTGAGGTGGCGCGGTTTGTTTATCATTTGACACATCCACTCTTCCTTAGTATCAATTGCACTACATGTCAAAGACATTAGTGATAGTGGAGTCGCCTGCAAAAGCGAAGACCATCGAGAAATATCTCGGCAAGGGATACACCGTGAAGGCATCGGTCGGACACGTACGCGACCTTCCGAAATCAAATAAGGACGCCGTCGATATCGAGGGCGGTTTCGTGCCGCGCTACATCGTCTCGCCGGGAAAGGAGAAGGTCATCAGCGATCTCAAGAAAGCGGCGAAACAGGCAGACGCGGTCCTTCTCGCGACCGACCCCGACCGCGAGGGTGAGGCTATCGCCTGGCACGTCGCCGAACTCATCAAGGATGAGAATAAGAACCTCAAGCGCATCGTCTTCCATGAGATAACCGAACCAGCCGTGAAGGAAGCGCTCGAGCATCCGAGGGAAATCGACTGCAACCTCAAGGAGGCGCAAGAGGCGCGGCGTGTGCTCGACCGACTCGTCGGCTACGACCTCTCGGGACTCATATGGAAGAAGGTTCGATACGGCCTTTCGGCTGGCCGCGTCCAGTCACCGGCACTTCGCATCCTCATGGAGCGTGAGCGCGAGATACGGGCATTCGTCCCTGAAACGTACTATGTCATAACCGCACTGACGAAGACAGAGCGTGGCACTGACCTTCCTCTTATCTGTACGGAAGAGCCGAAAGAAGGTAGTGAAGCCGATCGCATTGTGAGGATCGGCAAGTCACATCCGTGGCACATCACGAACATCAAGGAAACCGATGAGAAACGTTCTCCTCGTCCCCCGTTCACCACCTCGACTTTGCAACAGGCAGCCTCAACGCGGCTCGGCTTCTCGCCATCGCGCACCATGGGCGCTGCACAGAAACTCTACGAAGCAGGATTCATCACGTACATGCGTACCGATTCGACGACGATGAGTGAGATCGCAAAGAAGCAGATACTCGCCCTCATTCATGCCGATTTTGGGAAGGAGTATGTACAGCCACGGAATTTCAAAACGAAGAGTAAGTCCGCCCAAGAGGCGCACGAAGCGATACGCCCATCGAATTTCGCGAAGCGAAGTGCGGGAGTGACCGATGACCAGCGAAAACTCTACACGCTCATCTGGGAACGCGCGGTCGCATCGCAGATGAAAGAAGCGGTCGTGAAGCGCACGAAGCTCATCGCGAATGTGAAAGATGCGAACGAGACCATACCTGATTTCGCGGCGACCGGTTCGCGGGTCATCTTCCCTGGATGGCTCTCGGTCGACATTCGCGCGCGCGGCGAGGACATCGAGGTGCCAGTGCTTACGGTAGGCGACCCGCTCACCCTCACTGACCTCATCTCCGAATGCAAGGAAACTCAGCCGCCCTCACGCTATACAGAAGCTGGCCTCATTAAAGAGCTCGAGAAGCGCGGCATCGGTCGCCCCTCGACCTACGCATCCATCATGAAGACCATCATCGACCGAGGCTACGTGGAGAAGCAGGGTCGTACACTCATGCCGACCGACACCGGCGACCTCGTCTCATCCTTCCTCGAGGAACATTTCGCGACCTACATCGGGGACGACTTCACGAGCGAGATGGAAGATGAACTTGATGAAATAGCCAGAGGTGAGCGTCAGTATGTGAAGACGCTCTCGGATTTCTATAAACCCTTCCTTAAGTCGGTGAAGGCAAAAGAGGACATCGAGAAGATAACGAACTTGGGTCCCGGACCGAAGGAATTCCCCTGCCCTGTGTGCGGAAAGGAAATGGTGGTGAAGCTCGGCAAGAACGGGAAGTTCCTTTCGTGTATCGCATATCCGAAATGCGAGGGTGCGCGGATGCAGGATGGCTCACTCATCAAAGCTGACGAACCCATAGGAAAACATCCCGAAACCGGTGAAGATATCTTTCTTCTCACGGGCCGCTTCGGTCCCTACGTACAGCTCGGAAAGACTCCCGAGAAGGTGAAAGGAAAGAAACAACTAGCTCCTCGACGGGCAAGTGTGCCGAAGGGCAAGAAACCGAGCGAGGTGACCCTGGAAGATGCGGTTCACTACCTCATGCTCCCTCGCAAACTAGGTGTCCACCCCGAGACCAACGAGGCCATTATCGCCAACATCGGCCGCTACGGCCCCTATATCGGACACGCCGGTGATTTCCGTTCTCTCAAGAAACCGGATGACCCGTATAACATCACCTTCGAGCGCGCGCTTGCGATACTCAAGGAGCCGAAGAAGACCCGTTCAGGAGAGAAGGTTGTGAAAGAGCTCGGCCTCCACCCGAAGACAAAGAAGGCTATACGCGTCCTTGAATCGAAGTCTGGTCGCTTCCTCCGCCGCGGCTTCAAGCGGATCCCGCTTCCCGACAATACTGACCTTGATGCGTTCACGCTCGACGATGCACTCGCGCTTCTTGCTCTGAAGTGAGCAAAATGTGTTTCGTTGCCATCCCTTGCTTACGCTGTACAATGTGAGTGTATGGTGACCTATACCCCTGTTGAGACTATCCTCAAAAAACTCGGCATCCCCTCTGCAGCTGACACTGAGCTTGTAGCACGCGCTTACGAATTCGCAAAACAAGCGCATGAGGGACACATGCGCTACTCTGGTGAACCGTACCTCAACCACCTCGCTGCGGTCGCCGGCATGCTCGCCGAGATAGGCATGGGCGCACGCACCGTCGCCGCAGGACTCCTCCATGACACCATTGAAGACACGAGGGTTACTCCCGAAGAGCTCCAGAAAGAATTCGGTGACGAGATATTCTTCCTGGTCCAGGGCGTGACGAAGCTCGGGTCCGTCCGCTACTACGGGAGCGATCGCCACAATGAGTCGCTCCGAAAACTTTTCGTTGCGACGTCCCAGGACATTCGGGTCCTCATCATCAAGCTCGTCGATCGACTCCACAACATGCAGACCCTGGAGTTCGTGCCGAAGCAGAAGCAGTTCCGCATCGCACGCGAGACTCTTGAGATATACGTTCCTGTCGCACATCGCCTCGGTATGGGCCGTATTCGCAAGGAGCTCGAAGACCTTGCCTTTCCATATGTTTATCCAGAGGAGTATCAGAAGGTGCTCGAACTCTCCAAGCAGATGGCCAAGAAGAGCGGTGAGGAGCTTGAAAAGGCGCGCAAGGCCCTTCAGAAAAAACTTGCTGAAGCGGGTGTACGCAATTTCCATACAAGCTTCCGCGTGAAGGGCACCTACAGTCTCTACCAGAAGCTGAAGCGGCGCGAGTGGGAGATGAACAACATATATGACTACCTCGCGATACGCGTCATCGTGACTTCCGTAGAGCAATGCTACCAAGCACTCGGCCTCATTCACGAACTTTGGCGTCCGATGCCGAAGCGCATGAAGGATTACATTGCGTTCCCGAAACCGAACGGCTATCAATCGCTCCATACGACAGTCATTACGCCAAACCGTACTATCCTTGAGGTTCAGATACGCACTGAGGCAATGCACCGAGAGGCGGAGTTTGGTATCGCATCGCACATCATGTACAAGAACGAACAACTCGGACGCCGCGAGTCGCCAGAGGGACAGCAGTCATGGTTCGCATCGCTTATCCCCTCCCTCTTTCGACCCTTTAGTTGGCGCGCGAAAAAAGTATCACCTGAAAACCAGAAAATTCTCAAGGAGCTCAAACCAAAAGAACGTATCCCTCAGTGGATACAGGAAATAGCGGGCGCGCACAAAGGTGGTGGTGAGGGTAAGGAGTTCTTTGATGGACTTCAGGATGATTTCTTCTCATACCGCATCTTCGTTTTCACGCCCGAAGGCGATGTCGTCGACCTTCCTGTCGGAGCTTCACCGGTCGACTTCGCATATGCCATCCACTCAGACATCGGCGACCACACCGCAGGTGCCAAAGTGAATAAAAAGCTTGTCGGACTTGATACGAAGCTCAACAACGGTGACATTGTCGAAATCATCATCAATAAATCGAACAAGCCGACGCGGAAGTGGCTTGAATTCGCAAAGACCGCACTCGCGCGGCGGCGAATCCGTTCAGCACTCGCAGCGACTGAAGCTACAGTGAAAAGTTCTTGAGCGAATAGAGGTCATCCTCGTTCGTTTCCTCTTTCTTAGGTGCCGGTTCAGTAGCTGGAACATCGTTCGTAGTGAGGGGTGGAGTGGGAGCCGTTCCTGGTGTGTTCGTTGGCGTTGCAGATTTGTTCCCTGGTTCTGGCACTCTATCCTCTACCGAGGTCGGATCCATTATCTCCTCGAGCGTATCGTGGCGGGTAAACATCTCCTCCCCGATGTACGCGGGCTCGACCGGAGTCTCGCGCTCTGGTTCAGCGACCAGTGCGGGAGCGGTGAGCGGCGTCGCGACGGCCAATTTCGCGAGCATGTTGCCGCGCTCCTCACTCCCGTGGAGTGTGATGTCCGCCTTGCCCATGAGTTCGAGAAGCTTCTCGAGGTCTTCCTGTGCGAAGTAATCGATGGTGAGTTTCCCCCCGAAGTCGGTCTTCGATATCTGGACGCGCGTGCCTAAAGTCTCCGTGAAGCGCCGTTCTATCTCGATGAGTTCTGGGTCGGTGCCGAGCCACGTGTGCTTGCGCACCTTGTCGGTCGCTATCTTCCTTGAGATGCGCTCGACCTCGCGGACCGAGAGCTTCTTGAGGAGTATCTCGCGAAAGACGATGTCCTGCTCCTCGGGGCGGTCATTGAGCATGAGAAGCGTACGTGCGTGACCGTCAGAGATATCGCCCATGCGGAGCGCGCTCAAGATAGTCTCCGGAAGGAGGAGGAGTCGGATGGAGTTCGAGACGTACTCGCGGCTTCGACCGACCTTCTGAGCGACCTGCGAGTGTGAGAGTCCGAAATGTTCAGAGAGCTGTCTGAAAGCGAGCGCGCGATCGACCGCGTTAAGGTCCTCGCGCTGAAGGTTCTCGATGATTGCGAGCTCGAGCTTCATGAGCTCAGATTCCTGCCCAGACCGAATGATGACCGGTACCTGGGTGAGCCCGGCGAGCTTTGAGGCGCGGAGCCGCCGTTCGCCGGCGATGAGCTCGTACTCGGTCGAGAAGGCACCGTCTTCTCCAATGACTTCCTTGCGGGTCACGACCAAGGGCTGGAGCACCCCGTACATGCGAATGGAGTCTGCAAGTTCCTGGAGCTTCTGCTGGTCAAACTCGCGCCGCGGCTGATAGGGGTTCGGGTGTACCTTCTCGAGTTCTATCCAGAATATGGAATTGCTTTCGTACGCCATATATAAAGTTGAATTTACAACACGAACCGCCTCGCAGCACGTATAGTTAGTGGCGAGGACGCCTCACTGTTCACCTGATTGTATCACCGACCGCCGTTCCCGTCGTGTGTATAATCTGCTAGACTCTTGTGGGCTTGAAATTCAATGCCGGGGTGGCGGAATTGGTATACGCGCACGACTCAAAATCGTGTACCGCAAGGTTTGAGGGTTCGAGACCCTCCCCCGGCACAAATGGAAAAACGTTCCAAAACCATCGTCATAGTTGGGCCGACAGCTTCAGGAAAAACAACACTTTCAATCACACTTGCGAAGCAATTCAACGGCGAGATAGTTTCTGCGGATTCGCGACAAGTGTACCGGGAGCTTGATATCGGTACCGGCAAGGTGACGAAGGAGGAGATGGGGAGTGTCCCCCACCATCTTCTCGACGTCGCCGACCCGATGATCACGTACACCGTCGCGGACTTCGTACGCGACGGCCGACGTGCAATCAACGACATTCTCTCACGCGGCAAAATCCCCCACGGAGTCGGTGGCACCTTTTTATACAATGATGCTTTGCTCGGGCGAGTCGTTGCCCCTGAGGTCCTGCCGAACCCGAAGCTACGAGCAGAACTCGAAAAGCGGACCACCGAGGAACTGTTCTCGATGCTCGCCGCGAGGGATGAGAGGCGGGCAGACGACATCGATAAGCACAATAAGCGTCGGCTCATCCGAGCACTTGAGATTGTGGAGGCTGTTGGGAGCGTCCCCGAAAGGATGTCTGATGAGCTCTACGACGTATTCATGCTCGGCATCTCTATTTCTAAGGATGACCTCCGTGCAAACATCCACACGAGACTCCTCTCGCGACTCGAAAACGGTATGCTTGATGAGGCAAAGAGGCTACTCAAGGATGGAGTCACCCATGAGCGCCTTGAGTCGCTCGGACTCGAGTATCGGTACATGAGCCACCACCTTCAGGGTCAGATGTCATACGAAGAGATGGTGAACAAACTCGAAATGAAGATATGGCAGTACACAAAGCGGCAGATGACTTGGCTCAAACGGGACAAGGACATCGTATGGATAAAGATAGATAAAATAGAGGGTATTGAAAAGAGAGTAGACCTGTTCCTTAAAACCGTTGCTACATACAGTTCTTGAAATGTTCTTGAGAGTCTTGGTATGGTAGAGTACTTGCCACGGGCCTATAGTTTAGGGGTAAAACAGCGGTCTCCAAAACCGCCGTCCTCCGTTCGATTCGGAGTGGGCCCGCTTGAGCACCGAATACACCAATGCATTCGCATTGGTGTATTCGGTGCTCAAGCGGGAGGCGCAGCGATGTTTCTGTTTCGACACAGAGACAGAAACCGCGAGCCGGGGTCGAAAGCGCTTAACAGAATCTGAGCGAAGCGAATGATTATGTTTAGCGACTTGTGACCGCAGAAAGTGACCTGCTGCTCGTTCGGCTGCTGCGGGAGCCACAGTCATGTCGCCCTGCGACAGGCAAGGCGGGTGAGAAGCGAATACCTGGAGCTTCGCAAGACCTTGTGAGTACCTTTGCGATCCGCCAGCTGGCGGAGAAGCAAAGTATCCACAAGGTGTACAGATTCTGTAAGAATCGCGAACACTTGCGATTTGAGGAGGAACGACGAATAATCGTTAGTGATTCGTGACCGCCTGCAGGAAGCGGGGTCGTGTTTTTGTTCACACAATGCTGTCGAATAGTCTGCGGGACTATCCAACAGGCGAGCTCGAGAAGGAAGTGCTTCGTGGTTAGGAACAAAGTAAACAAATCACTTAGAAACTTGACCCCCGCTCTGGGAGGTGAAGTAGTGTTTCTATCTTAATCAAGCAACCGAACCGTGAAGTGATGTCGAATACTGAGCACGGATTTTAAAGGAAATGAATAATTGTTTGGGAGTTATCATTAAATACTTTAAAAACACAAATCCTGACGGTTGGTGCTTTGCGTCTTGAGTCAAAGCTCGAAGCTGATTTGAATCGAGTTAGCACCCAGACATGCTGATGTGCGTATGGTCTGTTTCATTGAGTACTGTCCCGCCACATGTTGCTCTACGAACTTGAATATTTTGATACAATTGCCACTCAGTGAATCCTGCTCGTGCATTGAAATCAACCGCTTTTGCACCCTGGCCACTACCTCGGCCATAGTGACAGGAATTTTGACTGTGACTGCAGGGACCACAAACCCTGTTGCCATTTGTAAGCGCACACCGTGGATAACTTCTGTCTACAGTGTATATCTGATTGTTATCGACTGCAGCAGCAACAGCAGGGTCGGCAAGATAACAGTTAATAAGATCTCTCAGTCCAGGTGCCTCTAGGCCTACGGGAGACCCACCATACTGTGCCATTAATGCAGCGTCATCGTTACATTGTGCGGTTGGAGTTGTTGTTGGTCCACCACCTGAGGTCGGGGGAGGACCAACAGTGGGGCTTACGCACTGTATCTCGTTCCAAGGCCCAAGCTTACTTTCATCAACGAACATCTTAATGACTGTGTCCACGATAAGCCATGCCGCGAGAAGTATAACGAAACCGATAATCGCATTCGTGAGCATCTCTCTTGCGGCACTTACCTGTCCGGGGTTCCCCGCCGCGGTCAC
>CAZFBT010000042.1:0-1274 GCA_964517185.1 uncultured Candidatus Saccharibacteria bacterium
TCCCCGATTGGGCGGCGGAGCGGTCATGGGAGGAGCAGAAAGCTGAGCTCCGTGAGTACATCCGGGCTGTCGTGAACCGCTACAAGGGTTCCCCCGGACTCCTCTACTGGCAGGTCGAGAACGAGCCATACCTCACGGTCTTCGCGTATGAACACTGTGGCGACCTCGACGAGGATTTTCTCGCGGAGGAAATTGCCCTCGTGCGTGAGCTCGATCCCTCGCACCCCGTCCTCGTGACCGATAGTGGGAACCTCGGCACCTGGAACGGCGCGTACGGGGGAGGCGATGTTTTCGGGACGAGCGTGTACGTGTACTTCTGGAATCCGGAGCTCGGCAAGTTCAAGACGGTGCTCCCACCATGGTTCTACCGTGCAAAGGAGGGACTCATAGAGCTGTTCCATGGTGAAAAGGAGACTGTGCTCATCGAGCTTTCCCTCGAGCCGTGGCTCCTCGAGCCAGTGACCGAGGTTCCGCTCGAGGTGCAGTACTCGCGCATGAATTCAGAGATGTTTGACGAGGTCGTTGCGTATGCCGAAGATACCCGCTACGGAACGCAGTACCTCTGGGGTGGGGAGTGGTGGTATTGGCTCCGTGCACAGGGCGAGGGCGAACTCTGGGAAAAAGGAAAGCAGCTCTTTATGAGATCATCCTCACCCTAGTATGAAACGACTGTACAATGACATTGGTACCGCGGTGCGTTCCGTTGAGTCTGCGATGCAACGCACCGACGGTGCTATCGACCCTATTCGAAAGTCGGCGTTTAGGAGATTTCCAACGCTCTTTGCGCTCCTCGTCGGGTTCGGTGCCGGGGCGACCTTCTTTGGTGTCGAGCGCATCATCACTGAATTCTCGTGGCTCAATGAACGCCCTTGGCTCATCCTCGTCGTTGGGCTCGTAACGCTCGCACTCACCGGTAGGCTCCACAAGAAGTTGGAATGAACGGGAGCGGGTACACAGGCTGTACAAACTTGGTATGATAGGAGTACAGGTAGATGCAACATGAAGATCATCCGTTTTCTTTTGCCGTTCCTCTTCGTTCGCAACTGGTTCAGTGGCGCGTGGGAGCTTTCCTTTGCGCGGGTCGTTATTTTCGGAGCCATTATCGCCCTTTCTGCTCTTGGACTCATGCTCGTATACATCATACAGATGCCGGCCGTCTACACCGCTGACGTATGAGGGGAGTGAAGACGTATCTTGCCATTGTGACCGTGCTTCTTTTGGTTGCTCTCGGGTTTGGTGTCTACATCTGGTATCTGCTTCAGACGCTCGATGAG
>CAZFBT010000042.1:1284-7796 GCA_964517185.1 uncultured Candidatus Saccharibacteria bacterium
GATGCAGCAGACACAGCAGTCCCTTCAGAAGAGGCACCAATATCCAGAGATGAAAGGCCCAATGAGTCGACCGATAGCGCGCCGATGGACGATGAACCTATCGTCATCGATGTCTCCGCACTCTCACCTACACAGCGCGAGGCACTCGAGACTGTGGGCTTTACAGGGACAACACTCACCATTACAGGTGCTCTGCGGGTGTGTGTCGAAGAATCGCTCGGTACCGAACGACTTGACGCAGTGGCGAAGGGAAGCGTCCCCTCACCTCTTGAGGTCGTCAAGCTCATGCCTTGCCTTAGGAAATGAGACTGGCCCAGCGTTCATAAACCGGCTATACTACCGACTAAGATCCCTGTATGTCATTCTTTGCCCGTTTCAAGGCCATCGATGAGAACCGAAAAGCTGCGGTCGTGCGCACCCTCATCGAGAACAGCACACCCGACTTCGACTTCTTTTACTTCGCGACCCTCGCGACGCTCATGGCGACCCTCGGGCTCCTTAGCGATGACCCTGCGATCGTCATCGGGAGCATGCTCCTCGCGCCCCTCCTCAATCCCATACTCGGCATCGCCCTCGGTCTCATTATGTCGGATCAGCAGGTCCTCGGGCGCTCGCTCTATACGCTCGGGAAGGCATTCGCGCTCGGCATCTTCATTTCGTTCGTCGCGACCCTCTTCGTCGGAGCGAAGGACGTACTGGCGATCAATGAAGTCATGGTGCGCACACACGCGTCCCTCATATCAGTCTCGGTCGCCATCGTGTCAGGACTCGCGGTCGCGTACGCACTTGCGCGCCCCGAATGGAACGAGACGCTTCCTGGCATCGCAGTATCTGTCTCACTCCTCCCGCCGCTCGCTGTCTTTGGTATCGGTCTTGCGGTCATGAACACTGACGTCATGTTTGGGTCACTCAAGCTCCTTGGAGCAAATCTTATCGGAATCATCTTCGCTGCCATGGTAAGTTTCGCACTCATGGATCTCTACTCAAAACGAAATATCGCGGAATCGACGATCAAGCGGGAGAGCGAGCGTATCGAAGAGGAGAATGCGCTCATCAAGGCGGTCGCAAATGGTGACGTATCGAAGGACGAAGTTATGAAATAAGCATCTATCTATCCTATGGAACGCTTACACATCCCTACGTCCATGCACCTGATACTTCTTGTTGTACTCGCAGCGCTTACCCTCCCCGCGATTGTCTTTGCGGGACCGGTACTTCGGAACGGAGAATCAGTCTCAGTAGCTGCCGATCAGACGATTGATGGGGATTTCTATGCGTTCGGCGGTACGGTGACCATCTCTGGGAATGCAACTGAGGACGTGTATGTCATGGGCGGTACGGTGACCATCAACGGGAATGTCGGTGGCGACCTCACGGTCCTCGGCGGCACGGTCCAACTTCATGGAAGTGTCGCGGACGACATTCGGGTCATCGGAGGCGACATAACCATTGCAGAATCCGCAGGCGGGGATGTCGTTGTTCTAGGAGGAGCGCTTACGATGCTTTCGACTGCAAAGACCGAAGGTGACATCCTCTTTGCGGTCGGAAACGCTGTCATTGAGAGTGACTTGGCAGGTTCTCTTTGGGGTGCAGCCGAGACGGTGCGCATCGATTCACATGTCGGTGGGGAAGTGAGGGTCCAAGCGGCTCGCTTATTGACACTCGGCAGCAAGGCAGGTATCGCTGGCAACGTGACCTACTCGAGCGCCTCCGAACTCGAACGAGCACCAGAGGCCTTCGTTGGAGGTGTGGTCGTCAAGGAGACTCTACAATCGGGTTCGGATAGTGAGCAGGGATTCCGTTTGCCGGTATTCTCCTTCCTCATTCTTCTCTTCTCGGCACTGGTCCTCTTCCTTATCGCTCGTGGTCGTCTTGAGGTACTCACTGAACGAACGCTCAATGAGTATGGTCGACAGGGACTCATTGGCCTTGGCGTGCTTGTGTTTGCTCCCATTCTTGCACTTCTTCTCATAACGAGCATCCTTGGTATTGTTGTGGGCGGTACGCTCGCCTTTCTCTACATTGCGGTCCTCTTCCTGACGTGGGTAACTTCCGCAATCACGCTCGGAGTCATCATCATGCGCGCTCTTGGAAAAGACACTCGCATACATCTCATGACGGTCCTCGTGGGAAGTGCCGCCTACATACTCATTGGTCTCATTCCCTATGTTGGTCCACTCGTGCTTTCCATCCTCTACGTTATGGTCCTTGGTGGTTATGGTGTAGCGTTGTATCGATTTGCTCGCTGAACGAAATGACACAGCTTCTCTTGAGCTGCACCTCCTCTCTGTTACAATTGCCGGCATGGAACAGCGTTCGAGAACTCTTCGTCGTGCGCGCATAAAGCGCATGAACGCGATACTTCGTGCGCTCTATCCGAGAGCGACCATCACGCTTCAGTATTCAAAACCTCACGAGCTTCTCATTGCGGTCATACTTTCTGCGCAATGCACCGATGAGCGTGTCAATGCGGTTACTGAAACTCTTTTCAAGAGATATCAGACGGTGCGGGATTATGCGCATGCGCCGCAGCGCGAACTTGAGCGAGCCATCTTCTCGTGCGGGTTCTACCGGAGCAAGGCCCGTCATATTCGCGGAGCGGCGCGGGCAATCCTTGCGCGCCACGAGGGAAAGATTCCGACGACGCTGACGGAACTCATTGCGCTTCCTGGCGTCGGTCGGAAGACCGCAAACGTTGTCCTTTCGATACTCTTCGAGACGCATGAAGGTATTGCGGTTGATACACACGTGCGTCGCTTTGCCATCCGCTTCGACCTGTCTGATTACCATGACCCGAAACGCATAGAGCAAGACCTCATGGAGCTCATGCCGCGCAAAGATTGGTGGGGGTTCAATCACCGCCTTGTCCAATATGGTCGCGATTACTGCGGCGCCCGAAGGCACGACTGCATGCACCACCCCCTCACCACTGTGTATCCTCGTGCGGCTCGGATATGGCCACGCGCGCAGGAGCGCGTAAAATGAGGTACTCGAATAAATCAGCACTGAAGCGTCAATGGGTCGGAATCACCCATGATGCTATAGTGAACACAACATGAAACTCCTCCTTGTGGTCATTGATGATTTGTATCGATTTGCGGTGGAACTCATCGTGCGTCTCTTGGGCGGTAATAGGGAATTGACACCAGCACTCTTCACCTATAGCAAGGGCATACCGGAAGGTTCCACTACCGTTACACTCAGTCCCGGGAAATCTTCAGCGAAAGACCTTACACCTGATGTGTCCTCAGGCAGTTTCCGAACCGTTGAATCGGTCCTCAAGGGAACGGAGCGACCCCGAATACCTGATGTCATCATGATGGGCCCTGCACAGAACACCGTCATGTACGCGAACCGCACAGGACTCCCCGTATTCAAAAACCCAACTGGTGAGTTTGATACTGTCGTTGGCAGACTCTCGTTCGGGATGCTCGTCATGGTACTCGGTGAAAAGGGGAAATTCGTCCGCATTTCGTCAAACGGCATTGAGGGATGGGCGAGGCGGGAAGATCTAGTAGATCGTGCCGCGCATGTCTACCCGGAGTTCATTATCGGGAAGGAGAATAATTCAAATGATGAGAACACCACTCGCGTTCGTGCCATTCTCGGCGACGAATTCGGTGGAAGTGATATCGAGTACCCACTCCAGGCTGGCGAGTACGTCCTCTATAGGTTGTATCGGAAGGGGCTCCGTATCATTTGGCCAGTGAGCCGACCACGCACTCCAGGTATGTGGCACGAACTCCTCCGTGGTATGCCAGGCACCCACATGGGTGTAGCACCAAAGACTGGAACCATCATGGAATACATGCTTCACGATGAACTTGGCCACGTCGCCTACGTAGAGGCGGTCTTTCCCAATGAAACAATCAGTATCTCCGAAGTGAATTTCCCTCACAGTGGCATCTATAATGAGCGCGTACTTACCCGCGAAGAGTGGCGTGAACTTCGGCCGATTTTCATACAGGTCACGAATCCACAATGAATGCTTGACGAAGGTTGCAGGTCACGTGACACTGAAGTCAGGTCTGTGGACGCCGAACTCAAATCATAGGCGACTTCGTTACCGCAAGCCGAAACGCAGGTGGAAACCTATTCCCATGTACCGCTCAGCAGACGCTTGCGAGCAGAGGACACCAACCTACCTTGAGGGCAGGGCACAGACCACCAATTCCAAGGCTCGCCACGGCGGGCCTTTTTCATGCTCGAGAGAATGATCAGCCAGATACAGTTCACACCTTCTCGCTGGAAGGGTCCTCCCCGTTAGAGAGGCCTAGAATCATACGCTTCGGAATAATGGATGATCGTGGAGGTTCACTTGTACTCCCGAACGGGGTACACTGTGCACATGTCGCGCAAGGTCGCATTCTTTGATATCGATGGCACGGTCTTTCGCTCGAGCCTCCTCATCGAGCTCGTTGAGGCGCTTATCAACGAAGGCATATTCCCGAAAGAGGCGAGAGCGAAGTACGAAGCCTCATTCACTGATTGGGTCAATCGGGAAGGTTCGTATGAGGAATATATCGAAGATGTTGTCGCTTCATTCATGAAGCACATGCGCGGAGTCTTTTACGGCGACCTTGCTGACATCGGCAGAAAGGTCGTCGAGGAACAGGGCAAGCACGTCTACCGCTACACCCGCGACCTCATCAAGGATCTCAAGCAGGACAACTACTTCGTTGTCGCCATCTCGCAATCGCCGAAATTCATTCTCGATGATTTCTGTGCTTCACACGGATTCGATAAGGTCTATGGGCGCATGTATGAGATTGGTCCGCAGGACCGCTTTACCGGCGAGATCATCGAAAAGGAGCTCATCACCGACAAGGCCCTCGTCATTGACCGTGTCGTTGAGCGTCATGAAGTATCGCTCGTTGATTCTGTCGGCGTTGGCGATACCGAGGGAGACATCCCGCTTCTTTCGAAGGTCGAGACGCCTATCTGTTTTAATCCCAACATGAAGCTCTACACGTACGCCAGGGAGAAGGGATGGTCTGTCGTTGTTGAGCGAAAGGATGTCATTTATATGCTCTAAGTGTCACCCATGCGGCTACTCTATCGAAGTCAACAGAACAAGATATTCGCAGGTATTCTCGGTGGTGTCGGGGAGTACTTCAATGTCGACCCGGTGTTTATACGACTCATTTTCGTCGCACTCACCCTCGTCACGGGAGTCGTACCGGGCATAATCACGTATGTCACTGCGCTCTTTATTGTGCCAATGCAGAGCGATGTGACGAAAGTCATCGATGTCGAGACGACTGAGGAAAATCCGTAGTCACGCATGACGAAGCAGGAACAGGCATTTGTACAGCATGTCCGTGGATACTATCGACGCCACGGGAGGCACAGCCTCCCGTGGCGTCGTACGAGGAATCCGTATCACATCCTCGTCTCTGAAGTGATGCTCCAGCAGACGCAGGTCGAGCGCGTCATACAAAAGTATCGAAGATTTTTGAAGACGTTCCCCTCTCTCGTTTCGCTTGCACGGGCGTCGCTCGGGGATGTACTTCGGGTATGGCAGGGGCTCGGCTACAATCGCCGCGCAAAGTCACTCCACGAATGTGCAAGAACCATCGTCTCAGAATTTGATGGTCAAGTTCCGAGGGCAAGAAAGGAGCTCGAGTCGCTTCCCGGAGTCGGCCCGTACACTGCGGGAGCGGTCATAACTTTCGCATGGAATCAACCAGCCGTACTCATTGAGACCAATATTCGTAGCGTATACATTCACCACTTTTTTCATAATCAGAGCGACATTGATGACGCAGAACTCTTTCGATTAATCGAAAGAACGATTGATACGGGGAATCCTCGCGAGTGGTACTACGCCCTCATGGACTATGGAGCGTACATAAAAAAAGAATACGGTAATCCGAACAGTCGCAGCAAGCACTACGCTAGACAATCGATATTTAAGGGTTCCGACCGCGAGATACGCGGTGCGATACTGCGTTTCGTAAGTGAAAGGCCTCGGTCGCGGCGTGCGCTCGTGGCCTCACTCCAATTCGAGGATGTGCGTATCGATGCCCAACTCGAAGCACTCCAAAGGGAAGGGATGCTCGAATACCGGAAGAGCCGCTACGCTCTGCCGCACTGACATCGGCACTATCGAGTATCCTTAAGCGCCATGGTGAAGAAGAGGCCGGGAATCATAAGGAAGGCAAGTACCGCGAACAATAGTTCAAAGGAAACGAGTGAAAGTGTGAGACTCCCAAGAAGGGCACCAACGACGATTGAGAGCGGACGGGTAAGACGAAAGAAGCTGATCAGGCTCATATCCTTGCCCTGCGTGTGCTTGAAAAAGTAGCTCTCCGTCGTCGCTTCAACAAGACTCGCACCGACACGGGTCATGAACATTGCGAGCATCCAGACGGTGAGTGGTGCCGCGTCGAGAAAGACAAACCACGAGGTTGAGATGGCGATAATGAGAAACCCGAGTGCCATCATCTCCTTTTCACCAAGCCACTTGTCGGCAATAACGCCGACCCAGTACTCGATGAGCACATATGCCA
>CAZFBT010000043.1:0-7595 GCA_964517185.1 uncultured Candidatus Saccharibacteria bacterium
CAGATGCTTTATGCGCATTCTAGTGCGGGGCACACAAGAATGATAGTTGACAAAGTAATAAATTATATGTAATATTTTAAATCATGAATTTGAGCGAATATCGAGAACGTGAAGTGTTGCCCCTTTTTGTGAATCCTCGTGAGCAATACGTGGTCTTCTTTCTTGTATTCATTGGAGTTACGACACTCACATATGGCATCTTCTATGCTGTCGATTTTCTTCCAGAAAAGCCTGATGAAATGAACCCCCTTGTGCATGCAACAGACGCTAGCCTCACTACTGAGGAACCTCGAATCGATTCCCAGAGCGCAGCTGCTCCCAA
This sequence comes from uncultured Candidatus Saccharibacteria bacterium, assembly GCA_964517185.1. Taxonomy (GTDB): domain Bacteria; phylum Patescibacteriota; class Minisyncoccia; order Phycocordibacterales; family UBA918; genus Damh-18. The sequence continues at coordinate 323 of CAZFBT010000043.1, forward strand.
TATTCAGGAGCGTCTGTCAACACAGGTGAGCGAACCCGCGCTGAAGTCCTTTGCAAGTCCTGCTGCGCCATCGACCGCTCGGTATCCAAAGAGCATTATTATCGACGCTTTCAATCGCGAAATACCGATCATGAATCCTGAATCTGACGAAGTACATGTGCTCGACGCAGCGCTTTTGAATGGCGTTGTGCGACACCCTGATTCAGCGGATTTCGGTCGCATCGGTACTATCTTTCTCTTCGGGCATTCGAGTTACCTGCCGAACGTCATCAACAAAAACTTTCAGGCATTCAATGGAATCCAGAAGCTCACCTGGGGAGATACAATCAGACTTCATTCAGAAGACCAGGAATACATCTACCGTGTGGATCGGGTCTATGAGGTTGCAGCGACGAATGCTGAGGTCAAGATCGAAACCGGGACACCGAAACTTGCGCTTGTGACCTGTAATTCCTTTGGATCGAAAGACGACCGCTATGTAGTAGAAGCAACGCTCATTGAAAGCCGTGAACTTTAGTCATGGTCTGAATATGAGGATTTTGACTTTTTTCTAATTTGCGGTATTATTTTGTTGATTCGTTCCCACTATTTCGGCTTTTTGATATAACGAGCCAGAGCAAGTCGCTCATGCATGAGCGCCAGGTTTTGGTGTTTTTCTCACTATTCATTATTACCTTCAATACTCTCGCGTACAGAGTGTAGGTGCGAGTATTTAGAGGTAAACGAATTAATTGTTATGAAACGAGCTACTATCAATAGGCCACCAAACATAGTCCCGTACACCATCATCGGAGTGCTTTCTTCGATTATGGCGTTTTTTGCTGTGCTGCCACTCATCTCAAACGGTTCTGAGACACCATCGACGGCTACTGCGAGCTGTTCTATCATCGCGAGTGCAACTCTCATCGCCGCTGGTGAATCAACAACCCTTACATGGGATACTGAGGGTGTCACATCTGCGTCCATTGACCAGGGCATTGATAATGTGCCACTTTCTGGCACCTACACCGTTTCACCTCGGGAGAAAACAACCTACACACTCACTGCGACAGGCGATGGCGGTACGGTCATCTGTACTGTGTCCATCAATGTAACCTACCCACCGTCTACCAATTCATGTACCGAATTTGGTTTCGACTTTGATGTGGCCAAGTACGATTGGAACGGATCAGGGTGGTCAAAGACCACGTACCGAGATGATTACACAACCAGTGCCGCAGGCAATACGAACGTGGCGACCTGGACTGCAGCACCTGAAGTAGCAGGTATCGTTGCTAAAGCAGGAACTTCTTTCGCTACATTCAATGGGGGTACCTTCGGCACCATCCGTTCAAGCGAGATAGGTGCTGGAAAAAATGCTATCAGCCACTTCTTTCTCTGCGGGAACCATAGCTATCCTGCTCCTGTCTGCAACCTCAGTTCGACTCCGAATAGCATAGCACTAGGTGAGAACGCCGTGCTCAGTTGGACAACCGTGAACGCACGTGAGGTATCGTTCGATCAGGGTATTGGCAGTGTTCCCCTGAATGGTTCATACACAGTTGCACCAAGTACAAACACGTCTTACACACTCACGGCGATCGGTGATGGTGGCACCGCGCACTGTTCTAAGACGGTGACCGTTGTAACACCTAAACTTTGCATCCTCGAGATAACAAAGACTGGACCGGAGAACATGAGCGTCGGAGATACTCTAACGTACTCGGTCAATTTCAAGAATATCGGTAACGGGGATTGCACCGGCGGTGGTGTGAAAGTCGTTGATGTGCTCCCTCAGGGTGTGACATTCATCTCTGAGACCCACTCGAGCAATGTGACAGCAGGATACCTCAACACGCCTGTCTATAACAGCGCGAACCACACGGTCAACTGGAATGCCGGGACGCTCACACCGGGAGAATCTGGATGGGTAGAGGTCACCGCCAAGATCGACACTCCGACAATGTGCGGCGACTACTCGATACAGAATCGAGCGAAGATTACAGCGTATGAGCTCAATAACTTCAAGACGTGGGTAGAGAGCAACTCCGTGTCGACCACCATCGACAATGACTGCGCTCCCACAGCACCGACGTGCCTCATTATCGCGACCCCGGGCACAATAACAGCGGGAGAGAGCTCAGTCCTCACATGGTCGAGCGAACGTGCGACAAGCGCGACAATAAGTGGCGGCATCGGTACTGTTGAGACCAATGGTACGCTGAGCGTCTCGCCGCAATCGACGACTGACTACACGTTCTCGGTCACTGGCATCGGAGGTTCAGCACAGTGCACTGTTACTGTTGTGGTCACTGACGTTCCCCCGAACCCCCCCTCATGCAGTCTCTCGATCGACCCGTTCTCAATAGCGGCCGGGGAAGAAACAGAACTCTCCTGGACGACAAGTGACGCAGACATCGTCTCTATTGACCAAAGCATCGGCGTGGTCGCTGCGACGGGTACGCGTACCCTGAATCCGCTTACTGATACTACCTACACACTGACCGCTACACGCTCAGCGCAAAACGGCTTTCCCGAAGAGTCTGTCACATGCGTCGCCTCCGTCAATGTAGAGAACGAACCTGAACCGGTCCTTGCATGTGATGCGTTCACCGCATCACCTGGGACGCTCACCGCAGCTGGTACGACGACACTCACGTGGGCGACCTCGAATGCGACGAATGTTACGATAAGCGGCAATGTAGGTGCCGTCACTGAGGACGGTTCCCAGAACATCTTTGTTGGTACTTCAACCGTCTTCACGCTCACCGCAACGCGGGGAAGTGAATCCGTACAGTGCACAGCACCAGTCACGATTATCCCGGAACCGGAAGTCGTCGTCCCGAAGTGTGTCGCATTCAGCGTTTCACCCTCGAGCGTGCGGCGAGGCGGAAGTGTTGAGCTCAGGTGGCAAACCAATGATGCAACGAGCGTTTCAATCAACAATGGCATCGGCAACGTACCACTTTCAGGCGCGCGGCAGGTGACCGTGGACGCCAACACGACCTACACCCTCACCGCAACGAACGCAGATGGGACCGATAGCTGTCAGACAACAGTCACGACAACGAGCAGCAGCGGTGGTGGAGGTGGTTCGAGCGCACCGCGCTGTGAACTGACCGCATCGAAGCGAACCATTGCCCCGGGCGAAGTAGTCACACTTGCGTGGAATAATCTCCGCACCGATGATATTACACTCGAGGACAATCGCGGGAATATGCTCGTCGATTCGGAGGACGATTCCTCGATTGATGAGGATGAGGGATCTATCGTTGTGCGGCCGACACAGTCGACCTCGTACACGCTCACAGTCATGCGGGGCTCACGCGAGCGCGACTGTACCGTTGACATCAACGTGACCTCGGGAAGCGGCGTGTCGGTCTCAAGTACGCGCACGCAGGACCCCTTGGTCGCGGGCATTTCGCTCTCGCGGGTCCCGTACACCGGGTTCGACGCAGGTCCTGTTCTCACTGCCATCTTCTATTCACTCCTCCTTCTCTGGGGTTTCAGTGTCGCGTATATTCTCGTCATCCGCAATAAGCCGACGCTCCGCGAAATGGTACCGACGCTCCCACACCCGAAGGATACCCTTGAGCCGGTCATTCGCCCGTCAGCAACCGCGCTTGCATCGCACGCACTCATGAATACACCTATAGCTCGTTCACGGAGCGCAGCCCTCACAGCAACCGTGGTACCGACATTCGATGTGAAGTCCACGACGGCACCGGTCATTGGGTATGAGTCACTCTATACCGATATCGCTGCGGCACCCGCAGCCGAGAGCACTCATGTAGAGTCGACTGTCGAGTCCGTAGTGTCCGAATCGGTTCCGAACGATGAGTCCGATCTCGCCTTTCTCGAGGGGCGGGCCCATGATCACAACGTTCTCATCTCGTCGGATGCGCTCCGGTTCATCATGAGCCAGAGCATGAAGCGCGACGAGCGCGTCGAGGTTCTCGATCTCGTCATCAATGTCGCAAAGAAAACGTATCCATCTGAGGACGGTTGGGTGATACTCAATAAAGAAAGGATCCTTTCTTTATTGAAATAGGGGACAGGGAACAGGGGATAGAGTTCCGATTAGACGCGACGGGTCTTTGGGCATGAGGATAGAAAGACCCTGCGTCTAACGGGGTAAAAATAGAGGATAGGGAATAGAAAAAAGGAAATAGGGGATAGAGGATATTGAATAGAGAAAAGAACTAATTTGAAACCGCCGCCGGGCTTTGCCCGGCGGCGGTTTTCTCTATCCCATTCCCTTTTCTAGTTCTTAGCTGTTAGTGCTTAGTTCGAAGTCTGTAGTTGATAGTCGATAGTATCGTTCTCCGTTTCTCTATTTTCTATCTTCTCTATTCTCTACCCTATATTTTTTTGGTCTCAATCTCCGTGAGGAGGTGGTTCCCCAGCTCATTTGTGGAGAGGACCGATGTCTCGCCAGCGCGCGATTCGAGTGTTACGTTCTTTTCTGCCATCTCTTTATCGCCGACAACTGCGAAGTAGGGAAGCCGCTCCGTCTTTGCCGCACGGATGCGCTTCCCCAAGGAGTCGCCCGAATCGTCGAGCGACGCGCGGATGCCGACCGCCTTGAGCTCTTCATAGATATGACGAGCATAGGAGGCGTGAACCGCGGCGATGGGAAGGATGCGTATCTGTTCCGGCGAGAGCCAGAGCGGGAAGTTGCCACCGAGGTGTTCGATGAGAACTGCGGTGAAGCGCTCAATGGAACCCATGATTGCACAGTGAATCATGACGATGCGCTCCCTCTCGCCTTTCTCATTCGCGCATGTGAGGTCGAACCGCTCTGGCAGGTTCATGTCGAGTTGGATTGTCGCGACCTGATGTTCGCGACCCAGGGAATCCTTTGCCATGAAGTCGAGCTTTGGTCCGTACATTGCGGCTTCTCCGGGCGCTTCAAAGTAGTCAGCGTTGCGATCCTTCGCGATATCACGAAGCGCATTCTCTGCATTCGACCATATCTCGGGTGTTCCGAGATACTTTCCGAATTCTGATGGCTCATGGAATGAGAGACGTACACGAAGTTCGAAATCGAATGCGCCGTAGAACGTATCAATGATGTCCCAAATCCGCATAAACTCTTCCTTAACCTGACTGTGGCGGCAGAAGACGTGGGAGTCGTCCTGTGTGATGGAGAGGACGCGGGTGAGCCCACCGAGCTCTCCTGATTGCTCATCGCGATATACCATCGTTGTCTCTGCATAGCGCTGAGGCATCTCGCGATAGCTATGCGGATGACGATCGAATATCTGCGTGTGGTGCGGACAGTTCATGGGCTTTAAGGCATACTCCTTGCCCTCGCGCGTCGTGATGCGGAAGAGTTCCTCAGCGAATTTTTCCCAGTGGCCTGAGGTCTCATAGAGGTCGCGTTTTGTGATGTGGGGAATGGTTACTCGTTGGTATCCATGTTTATCACGGAGTTGCCATACAAACATATCCAAAAGATTGCGGACAACAGCACCCCTCGGTGTCCAAAGGGGCAGTCCCGGGCCGACGAGCTCAGAGAAGGTGAAGAGGTCAAGTTCTTTTCCAAGTTTGCGGTGGTCGCGTTTCTTCGCCTCCTCGAGTCGGGCTCGATATTCGTCGAGCTCCGCTTTTGATGAGAACGCGAGCCCGTAGATGCGCGTGAGCATCGGATTTTTTTCGTCGCCGCGCCAGTAGGCGCCCGCGACCGAGGAGAGTGCGAACGAATCCGTGGGGATATCGGTCGCGGGCGCCTCGGCGTGTCCGCCGCGACAGAGGTCGGTGAATTCAGCATCACCGGAGCCAACAGTGTAGAGGGTGATGGTCTCGCCGTTTCTCTCGAGCTCATCGATGAGCTCGCGCTTATAGGGATTATCCGTGAAGTGGGAACGTGCTTCATCAGCCGTAACGACCTTATGCGAGAACATTTTCCAGGAGGGAAGGATGCGCCGCATCTCCTTCTCGATGCGCGGCAGGTCGGAATCTTTCGGCGCGGTGCCGCCCGAGAAATCGAAGTCATAGTAGAAGCCGTTCTCGATGGCGGGGCCGATGGTCGGCTTTGCGTGGGGGTAATCGCGCCGTATGGCGGCGGCGAGGAGGTGCGCGAGGGTGTGGCGGATGGGGTCAAGAGAAGACATATGGAATATAGAATATTAAATAGAGAAGATTAATAATGAAAAAACGTCCGGGCAAAAAAGTGACAAAGTCACTTTTTTGCCCGGACGTTCTTGTTGTTACAAGACCGCGGTTCCACCGAGCTTCTCGAGACGAATCTCGAGCACTTATGGTTCAGATTAGGCCGAGGCGCCGCGGTGCGGCTGACGGGTGGTAACCGTCACAATCTCTGGTCACACTATCCTAGCGTGATGCAACGGAAAGTCAAACAGTCGCGGTCATATCACCGAGGAGTTTCGCGCGCTCGAGGGCGATGGTGGGCTCGTCGTTACGGATGGAGAGGCGGCCTTTCACCGCGACGCAGGTCCCCGGGATGAAGAGTTCGTGGTTCTCACGATACGTCTCGGGGAAGGCGACGAGCTCGATGGTGTCCTCTTTGTCGGCGAGGAGCACGAACGCCATCTTCTCGCCTTTCTTCGTGAGGAGCTCGCGGACGCTCTCGACCATGCCGGCGGTGACGACGGGGATGCCATTTCTGCTGTCCCGGCGCACGCGCCCTATCGAGGGGCGCTTCGTGAGCTCCTCGGTAAACGTATCGAGGGGGTGTCCAGAGACGTAGACTCCGAGGAGTTCCTTTTCCCAGCGGAGCTTCTCGGCGGTCGTCGCGTCTGGAGCGGGGTCGAGCGTGAGCGTGGTCGCCGCGCTCTCGCCGAGCCCGCCAAAGAGGGAATCCTGCGCCGCTTCCTTGCCGGAGGCATGCTCCTTGTGGAAGGTGAGGAGGAGTTCGAGGTTCTTAATGAGTGTCCCGCGCGTCTCAAAGGTGTCGAAACAGCCGGTCATGATGAGCGCTTCGAGGGATTTCTTGTTGAGGTTCTTCGAGGGGACGCGTGCGAGGAATTCGGCGACGGAACGGAAGGGACCATGCGTTTTGCGTTCCTCGACTATTTCCTCGGCGATTCCTTCGCCGAAATTTTTTATCGTCGTAAGCCCAAACCGGATCACACCGACTAAGGCGATTCCGTTGCTTCCGCGTCCTTCCGCTCCGCCATCTGGCGGACCTCCGCGTTTTTCTGCGCTTTTCGGTACTACCGAAAAGTCTGCGAAGCTCTCGTTGATGTCGGGCGGAAGGACTTTGATACCCATGCGTTCGCACTCGTGGATGATCTCGGATATCTTCTCGGTGTCGCCTGCGTCGGCGGTG
>CAZFBT010000044.1:0-7520 GCA_964517185.1 uncultured Candidatus Saccharibacteria bacterium
CGCGCGAAAGATCGTGTACGCGGCGTTCGAGGAGATCAAGAACGCGAAGGAGGGAGGCGGTGAGCCGGTAGAGATATTTGAGACCGCTATCCGCAATGCTGGACCGCAGATGGAAGTCCGCTCACGCCGCGTCGGCGGTGCGAACTACCAGGTGCCTCGCGAGGTTCGCCCCGAACGCCGTCTCGCGCTCGCGTTCCGCTGGATCATCGCTGCAGCTCGCGGACAGAAAGGCAAGCCGATGCACAAGGCACTCGCTGAAGAGATCATGCTTGCAGCGAAGGAGCAGGGTGCGGCAGTGAAGAAGAAGGAGGATACGCACAGGATGGCAGAAGCCAACCGCGCATTCGCCCACTTTGCTTGGTAAAGTCACACACGAAAAAACGGCTTTAAAAGCCGTTTTTTCGTGTGTGATACTATATCTTCATATTAGTTATGATATGTTCATATGGATAGTTTTTCAGAGGGGCCAAAGAATGTTGAGGTGCTCTCAGATTGGCGGGAGCGAAGGGATACAGCACCGGATGAGGCACAAAAGAAACTTGAAGAGCTAGGGCTTCCTGCAACATTCGAGTCCATTTCGAAGGAAGACGTTGAGCGTGCAGTATCACAATTGCCTGAACTCATTCAGAATGTCTCATACGATGTGAATGGCACACTCATCAATGAAAATAAATATGTTGCGCGCTTTTTAAGTGTCTATTTGGAGAAGGCACGCAGAATGAAGTCCGCTCTCGAGATTGAACTACCACTCGCAGCGTAACGTATGCCCCTAGACTTCGACCGCGAGATACGCGCGCACCTTGATGAGATACTGAAACTCCGTAAAGAGACGGGCGTTTTCACAGCGTCAGCACACTCAGTCGGGACGGGCTACGATAAGGCGTGGCTACGAGACAACTACTTCACAGTTCTTGGATTTCTTGAGACAGGAGATATTGAAATTGTGTGTGAGACAGGGAAGGCCCTCCTCTCGGTCTTCGTAAAGCATAGGGACAAAATAAACTGGGCCATCGAAAACAAACCATATGAGACGTGGCAGTACATCCACGCACGTTTTCATCCGGAGACCTTCGAGGAGTATTGGGAAGAGTGGGGCAACCGGCAAAATGATGCGGTTGGGGAAGTTCTCGACCTCGTATGTCTCCTTGAACTTCGCGGCGTACCGGTCGCCGAGACCGATGAAGAGCGCGAGATGGTACAGAAGATAATCGACTACCTCGTCAATATCGAATATTGGCATGATGCTGACAACGGTATCTGGGAAGAGAACATGGAGGTCCACGCATCGTCGATTGCGGCGTGTGTTGCTGCTCTCAAGAAAGCGTCCAAAATCACTTGGCTTACGGTTCCGGAAGGTGTTATTGAGAAAGGTGAAGCATCGCTTCGCTCACTGCTCCCCCGCGAGTCCCACAATAAATTTGCCGACCTCGCACTCCTCTCCGTTATCTATCCGTTCAAAGAGGCGACCGAGGAGGAGACCATCGAGATACTCAAGAACGTTGAGTACCACCTCACGAAAGACAAAGGTGTTATCCGCTACAAGACTGATCGCTATTACAACAACAACAAGCTCGACGGCTGGAGCGAGGAAGCAGAATGGTGCATGGGGCTCTCATGGCTCGCCATCATCTACGCAGAACGCGGCACGAAGGACCGTGCTTTGTACTACCTCGAGCGCGCCCGTGCAACGATTACACAAGATGGAAAGATACCCGAGCTCTACTTCTCCCACACTGACAAACCAAACGACAACACCCCCCTCGGCTGGGCAGAGAGCATGTATGTAGTGGGGCTTGTGAAGACGCGGAATCTCAGCTAATCCAGTTTAGGTGTACCCTTGCGGGCGGCGAGCGAGGCGACGGGCTGTCTTGTAGACAAAAATGATGATGAAGAGGAGGAGGAGAAGTTCAACCGCTGCGGGGTATCCAAGGATGGTCGAGGTGAGCCAGAGTCCCAAGGTGTAGAAACCGGAGATGATGGCCTTGCCTGCCGTGACCGTCTGTGCGAAGAAACTAGGTTTCTCTTGCTCGATGCGCGAACGTGTGATGGTTGCCGTCTCTCTGGCTGTGCTTGTTGTGCTCGCCACCTCGGTCTCGATGCCCTCATTGCGCTCGCCCTCGAAGTACGTATCGACTTCCTGTTTACGTTTTACACGGTAGGTGTCGATCGTCGTCTTCGTTTCATTTACCTTCTTGGTAAGCTCGGTGATGAAGGAGCCTATCCGACCCTCAGGAAGGTATTGCTCAAGACCGGCGGTGTAGCTTGCCTCTGCAGTCGGCGTAGGGTCTGCGCTCGGGAGCGTGTCGCTCGTATTGTTCCGTGAACCACCGCTTCCCGAGCTCGATGAGCCGGTGGAGCTTCCCGCCTCTTTCTCATTCGCGATAGGTGTTGCGACGAGTGGGTTGGTCCCATTGGCGATTTCGTCAATGTCGGGGATGGTGTCATTGTCATCATCATCATCCTGTTCATTCCCGATACCGTCCCTGTCGGTGTCGTAGTCGACGGCGATGGTGTCCTCAGCGAGCGTGCTCGCGACCACGGCGAGCTCGCTCCCGCCACCTATCGCCGAGAGCTTCACATCGGTGAGCGTTGCGGTGACCGTGTATTCGCCAAAGCTGGGCGTCCAGTTGGTCCACGCCTCGACAATGCGTCCCGATGCGGCGCTCACGTACGCGTTTCCGATAACCTTTTCATTCACAGTGAAGCGCACCGTACCCGTGAGGTCACGGTCGGTATTGTTACGGAGCGCGACGTAGATGCGGGTCGGCGTGTCAGCAAAAACGGCAGGCGTGCCATACCAGAGGCCCTGTACGATGCCGGCATTGAGTTCTTCAGCCTTTGTCTCAAGCGGTGATATGAGGAGACCTGCAGTGAGAAGGAAGAGTATCAGTCTCATCGTTCCATTATACTCCCCACGAGTATGTAAAAAACAATGACCCACAGGGCCATTGCCGAGTGGGTCAGATAAGGAGTTCACACTTCTCCCAATACGTTCCCCCGTAGGTTCTGCTTTGTTCGATGAAAAGCGTCGGAGAAGGTTCCATGCGCAATTGGTAGCGTTCTTTTTCGTCATAAAACTCGATGTACCAAGAGGGATAGGTCGCAAGCGCAAAGCTGTCCGGGCGGATGCAAACGCGCTTATTGTCCCTCAGTTTTAAGCGGAGGATGAACTCAGTGCCTTGATGGGAGAGCCCCGTATGAAGTTTTAGGGCTATGAGCGCAAGTATCCCGACATACAGGGGAAGGTCACGCAGCTGGCCCAGTCTGGTCGTTGGAATTTCTGCAGTGGTAAGCATGGAACTCCTTGTTGGAGGTGAGTTAAAGAGCGTTGTTGCTACGGGCATACTAGTGAGCTTTCCATGGTGCGTCAAGGAAGCGCGAGAGACGCCGCGTGGTACAATCGAATTCATCAACAACTGCAATTATGGAACATGATTTACTGACTCGTACCCGCGTGCGCTACCCGCACGAACCACTCTTTCTTGAAGCGGTCACAGAGTTCCTCGGGAGTGTTCTTCCGTACCTACAGAAAGAGAATGCTACCGAGGCGGCATACGCGCGGCTCGAACGGCTCCTCGAACCAGAGCGCATCATCTCATTCAAAGTAGTGTGGGAGGACGATAAGGGTGACCTGCAACTCAACACCGGATATCGCGTGCAATTTAGTTCAGCCCTCGGCCCGTACAAGGGCGGTCTCCGGTTCGACCCGTCGGTTTCCATCGATGTCCTGAAGTTCCTCGGCTTCGAGCAGATATTCAAGAATGCACTCACTGGACTTCCTCTCGGCGGTGGGAAGGGTGGGAGCAACTTCGACCCGAAGGGAAAGAGTGATAGCGAGATACGCAGGTTCTGTGTCGCGTTCATGGGGGAGCTCTCGCGTCACATTGGACCCCTCACGGATGTGCCCGCGGGCGACATAGGTGTCGGTGCGCGCGAGATCGGCTACCTCTACGGCGCGTACAAAAAACTCCGCAACATTTCGGACGGCACGCTCACGGGGAAGGGCGTCGGCTACGGCGGTTCGCTCATACGGACCGAAGCGACCGGCTATGGCGCAGTGTATTTCGTGAAGGAGATGCTCGCGCGCGCGGGACAGGAACTCGGCGGGAAGCGCGCGGTCATTTCGGGCTCCGGCAATGTCGCGACGCACATCGCGGAGAAGCTCATACAAGAAGGGGCATTTCCGCTTACGCTCTCCGACCGCGAGGGGTATGTATGTGCGGAAGCCGGCCTGACCTTAGAATTCGTGAACGCGGTCAAAGTGCACAAGCACGGGCATGGCACGCTTCGCGAGATGGTCCTTCCCGAAGGCGTTTCATACAGTGCGGGTACTCCGTGGGCGAGCGTGCGCGCAGATATCTACATGCCCGCGGCCACGCAAAATGAGCTCGATGCAAAAGCTGCCGAGGCGATTGTGGGTCACGGTGCGGTCCTCGTTGCAGAAGGTGCGAATATGCCGACGACACTTGAGGCGGTTTCGATTCTCAAGAATGCGGGAGTGCTCTTCGGACCCGCGAAGGCGGTGAATGCCGGCGGCGTCGCCGTTTCAGGTCTTGAGATGAGCCAGAATGCGGGGCATACGCAGTGGACGACCGAGGAGGTCGATGCGGAGCTTCGCATCATCATGAAGCGTATCCATGAAACGTGCGTCCGCTACGGTACTGTAGGCGAGCACGTCGACTACGTGAAGGGCGCGAACATCGGCGGCTTCAAACGTGTCATGAGCGCTATGGAATCGTTGGGGTGGTAAGGAGAAATATTGCAGCCATACAACAGAAAACAATGACGACGACCGCGAGCACCTTCGGTGCTCGCGGTCGTCGTTCCACCTAGGAGTTCTCGCGAGCGGCTAACGGTTCACAAATGTTGCCGTTTTACCTTGAATACCGTATAGTACCGCCATCAGGCCTTCGGCCTTTTTCTTTTCCGTGGCGCATCTTCGTGGTGTTCCTCAAAAAGATGATGTTGAACCAACGTTATTAACTTTTTATTTTAATTTTTAACTTTTACTATGTCTCGCGCATTCCCACTGCATAAGCTCCGCAATTTCGGCATCGTCGCGCACGTCGATGCAGGGAAGACAACGACCTCCGAGCGCGTCCTCTTCTACACCGGCATGTCGCACAAGATCGGCGAGGTTCATGACGGTGACACGGTGACCGATTGGATGGAGCAGGAGCGCGAGCGCGGTATCACCATCACCGCGGCGGCAATTTCCTGCAACTGGACGCCTTCTCTCATCGCGGACCGCACGAACCCAGAGCTCAAGTACTCCTTCAACATCATCGATACGCCCGGGCACATCGATTTCACTGCGGAGGTGAAGCGCTCGATGCGCGTTCTCGACGGCGCCATCGTCGTCTTCGACGGTGTCGCAGGTGTTGAGCCGCAATCAGAGACCAACTGGCGCTATGCGGATGAGGCGAACGTGCCGCGCATCTGCTACATCAACAAGATGGACCGCACGGGCGCGGATTTTGAGCGCTCATACGACTCGATATTGAAGCGCCTCTCGCCAAAGGCCGTCCGTTTCCAGATTCCCTGGGGGAGCGAAGACAACCTAAAGGGCGTCGTCGACCTCCTCAAGATGAAGGCATACACCTTTGAGGGGGAGATGGGCATGAATGTCATCGAGCATGACATTCCCGACGAGCTCAAGGCGACCGCAGAGAAGTACCACGGCGAACTCGTCGAGCGCATCGTCGAGCACGACGATGCGCAGATGAGCGCGTACCTTGAGGGAACCATTCCTTCGTACGAAGACCTCAAGAAGACGCTCCGCAAGGCGGTCATCGCGAACGAGATATTCCCTGCCATGACCGGCTCGTCACTCAAGAACGTCGGCGTACAGCTAGTCCTCGACGCGGTCGTCGACTACCTTCCTTCACCACTTGAACTTCCGCCGGTCCACGGCATCAATCCGAAGACTGACGCTGAGGAGACGCGTGAAGCATCTGATGAGGTGCCGTTCTGCGCACTCGCCTTCAAGCTCCAGGCTGACCCGTTCGTCGGCCAGCTCACCTTCTTCCGCGTGTACTCAGGCACCGTGAAGGCAGGGAGCTACGTCCTCAACACGACAACCGGCGAAAAGGAGCGCCTCGGCCGTATCGTGCGGCTCATGGCTGATAAGCGTACGGAAGTCGAAGAAGTATATGCAGGGGAGATTGCCGCAGGCGTCGGCCTCAAGGACGTGAAGACCTCCCACACGCTCTGCGATGAGGCAAACCCCATCATCCTCGAGCAGATCACCTTCCCCGAACCGGTCGTCGCGATGCGCATCGAGCCGAAGACGAAGAACGACCAAGAGAAGATGGGCATGGCACTCAAGAAGCTTTCAGATGAAGACCCGACCTTCAAGGTGTCGACCGATGACGAAACACTCGAGACCATCATCGCCGGTATGGGTGAGCTTCACCTTGAGATCATAGTCGACCGCATGAAGCGCGAGTTCGGTGTTGAAGCGAATGTCGGCAAGCCACAAGTGGCGTACCGAGAGACCATTCAGCGTCCAGCAGAAGCGGAGTACAAGTACGTGAAGCAGTCAGGCGGTCGCGGTCAGTACGGCCACGTGAAGATTCGCATCAAACCAATGGAGAAGCTCGCGGAAGGCGAGGAGGTGAAGAAGAACGTGAGCCGCGAGGACCACTTTGAATTCATCAACAATATCAAGGGCGGTGTCATCCCGAACGAATACATCCCCGCTGTCCAGAAGGGAGTGAAAGAGGCGATGGCGCGCGGCTTCGTTGCCGGCTACAAGATGGAGGACATCTCTGTCGAGCTCTTCGACGGTACGTACCACGAAGTTGACTCCTCTGAAATCGCCTTCAAGCTTGCGGCCATCAACGCCTTTAAGGAAGCCGCAAAACAGGCGGGCGCCGTGCTCCTCGAGCCCATTATGAGGGTAGAAGTAACGACACCGGAGAAGTTCATGGGTGACGTGAACGGCAACATCAGTTCGAAGCGCGGTCTCGTCGAGGGTATGGACGACCGCGGCATGGCAAAGGTCATCCATGCGAAGGTGCCGCTCTCCGAGATGTTCGGCTACACGACGATGCTTCGCTCGATGACCGAGGGTCGCGCGTCGATGACCATGGAGTTCGACCACTACGAGGTTGTCCCGCCGAATATCGCCGCAGAGATCAAAAAGGCGAGGGGCGTAAAGGAGGTAGAGGAAGAGGCTTGAGCCTCTTTCGGCTCCTTTACGAGCCGGAGCGTGAGAAGCGAATACGTGGAGCTTCGCAAGACTCATCGAGCACTTGTGTGAGTGATAACGAAACAAAAGAGCCGATGAGTGGACTGTTCCTGTAAGGAAGTGAGCAGCTATTACTAATGCTGCGAACCGCGAGGCCAGGGAGGAGCCACTTATGAGCCTACCTGTCGCCTGCCTGACGGCAGACAGGGCAGACAGGCGTAAGCGAATTAGTGAGCTGACCCTGAAAGATGTTGAAGTAGAAGCGTAAAAGAATATGGCTCTAGACTAGCTTAGCACATGCTAATCTAGAAAATGTGTTGCAGAGAAA
>CAZFBT010000045.1:0-7506 GCA_964517185.1 uncultured Candidatus Saccharibacteria bacterium
CTGTATGAATCCCGTACCACAGGCGGGCATGGGTTTTGTTACGGCCACGTCTCATACTGGCCGCTTTCAACATGGGTAACGAATTGCACAACGCGAAGATGTTCAACGCATCCCTCGATGTGCTCATCGAGGGCGTCCTCTTCTACAAAGCCGAGCCGATGAAGAAGAGCGCCCTCGCGTCGTTCCTCGAGGTCACCGAGACCGATATCGAAACGGCACTTGTGGCGCTCCGCGATCGGCTCGCCGCGGGCGGCACGCGCCTCGTGATGACCGACACCTCGGTACAGCTCGTTGTGGCGCCGGAACTCTCGGACCACATCGAGCGTATGAAGCGCGAGGAACTCCGGAGTGACATTGGAAAAGCTGGAGCAGAGACCCTGGCCATCGTCCTCTACCGCGGTCCGCTCTCACGCGCCGAGATCGATCGCATCCGCGGAGTTAACTCGACATTCATCCTCCGGAACCTACTTGTTCACGGCCTCATCGAGCGGCGCGACCATCCGACCGATTCGCGCTCGTTCCTCTACGCCGCTACGCCAATGCTCCTCAATCACCTCGGCATCACGCATCGCGAAGAACTTCCTGACTGGAGCTCAATTATGGATGCGCTTGACTCATTCGAGGCAGAGGAGAAGTCACGTGCAGAAGCAGAAGGCATTGTGTCAAAAAATACATAGGTGTATGGAACCCGATACGACAACCAAGCAGCAACTGTTCGAACCCGACGTGATTGCTGGCATTGATACTGGGCTGGATTCCAGTAAGCTCTCTCACTCGCCCATACCTGTCGGCCGACAGCTCGCTATCGCGCTAGGACTCCTCGTCGTCATTTTTGGTGCAACGTACATAGGTACAGTCACTTCACTTATCCGTCCTACGACCAATGCACAAGATGTCATCGTAAGCGAGGTGCTCTCTGAATCCGACGAGAAACAAATAGCAGTGAATGCCTTCGAGGGTGTTACACTCACTGGCCGTGCGGCATTTGTCTGGGATGTACAAGCACAGCGCACACTATTCAATAAGAATGGCGACGAACGGCTTCCCTTGGCTTCCATCACTAAGCTCATGACTGCACTTGTCTCGTATGAGCTCCTTGATGGCACCGAAACCGTTGACATCACACTTCGCTCGATTCAAGCAGATGGAGATAGCGGCTTCTATGACGGCGAGCGATTCACGGCGAGCGACCTCACTGATCTCATGCTCATCTCTTCATCGAATGACGGAGCAGCTGCGCTCTCTGAAGCTGCAGGCGGCTCACTCGGTATCGGACGAGATCCTGAAACGGTCTTCATTGAAGCAATGAACATTCGTGCCGAAGAGTTGGGTCTCACGCAGACGTATTTCAACAATGTGACCGGACTGGACGTCAGCACGAAAACGGCGGGTGCATACGGTTCTGCCCGTGATGTCGCTTTCCTTATGGAGTACATTATCACCCGCTACCCTGAGGTGGTCTCACTCACCAGTATTGATTCCACAAAGGTCACGAATGAGAATGGCGAGTACCACATCGCAAAGAATACAAATGATATCGTAGGCGAGATACCAGGTCTCATCGCATCAAAAACCGGCTATACCGAACTTGCAGGTGGGAATCTTGTTGTCGCGTTCGATAGTGGTCTCAACCATCCTATTGTCGTTGTCGTACTTGGTTCGACGCAAAGCGGTCGATTCGATGATGTGCTGACGCTCATCGACCGCGCACGTCAGCAGACACTGCTCACTGCGCGATAATTCATATGGAGATCACCATCATTAAAGTCTTTGCGCCCACCGCGCTCGCGTTCATCATCGGTATTGTCATCACGCCGTTCATCACTAATTTCCTCTACCGCCATCGAATGTGGAAGGAAAAGGCGGGGAAGGGGAATGGTTACGGTGGAGGCGAAACACCACTCTTTGACTCGCTCCACAGAGAAAAAGACACGAATACACCACGCATGGGTGGCATCGTAATTTGGGCAAGTGTCATCCTCACTATATTTTCAATTCGAATACTCCAGTTCCTTTTCCCGGAACACGTCCTCGGCTCATTGGATTTCTTGAGCCGCTCACAGACATGGCTCCCTCTCACGGCGCTCATCATCGGAGCCTTTGTTGGACTTGCGGACGACTTCCTCGTTGTTCGAGGGACGGGACGACATTTTGCAGGCGGCCTTCCACTCTCTCAGCGCCTCTTTGTCGTAGGTTCGACTGCGCTTTTTGCCGCGTGGTGGTTCTATGAAAAACTCGAGGTCTCAAGCGTTGCTATACCTGGTTGGGGACCTCTCGAGCTCGGCATTTGGTTCATTCCGTTCTTCGTTCTTGTCGCTATCTCCATCTATGCCTCAGGGGTCATCGATGGCATCGATGGGCTCTCAGGTGGAACGTTCATGTTTATCTTCACCGCATACGCAGGCATCGCACTGTATCAGGACCAATTCGATCTCGCAGCGTTCTGTGCGACAGTGGTCGGCGGCATCCTCGCATTCCTTTGGTTCAACGTTCCCCCGGCGCGCTTCTATATGACTGAGACCGGCATCATGGCGCTCACAATGTCACTCACCATCGTTGCGTTCATGACTGACTCGCTCGGCGGCGGGGAAGGGGTCTTCGTCTTTCCGGTCATTGGACTCCTGCTTGTCGTAACGGTTCTCTCAGACGTCATCCAGGTCGTTTCAAAGAAGTTCTTGGGGCGGAAGGTCTTTCTCATCGCACCCATTCACCACCACTTTGAGGCTGTTGGGTGGCCCGGCGAAAAAGTCACGATGCGATACTGGATTCTCGGTTTTGTTTTTGCGGTCGTGGGATTCCTCCTCGCCATAGCTCTGTAGTACATGACCACGTCTTATTTACAGTACTTCATTACCTCCTCAAATGCTGTTTTCTAAAAAAATTTAGTATGCATGGATGGGATAGAACACTCTTTTCGCTCACGCTCATTCTGGTTGGATTTGGGTTCCTAGTTTTTTCCTCGGCTTCACTTGGTCTTCTTGCTCGAGACGGTGCAAGTCTCAGTTCCGTCACAACAAGTCAACTTTTGTTCGGCATCATTGGTGGAGGTGTAGTGCTTACCGTCACAAGCATGATCCATTACCGCTTCTGGCGCCAGTATGCATTCTATATTTTCTTAGTAACATTTATTTTTACACTTTTGGTCTTTCTACCCAAGATTGGCGTTGAGTATGGTGGAGCACGTCGGTGGCTTGATCTTGGTCCACTGACTGTCCAACCAGCAGAACTTCTCAAGATAGGGTTCACTGTGTATATTGCAACATGGCTTTCAGGAATGCGGCACCACATCGACTCTTTCGTTAAGGGTACCCTTCCATTTATTGCCATTGTCAGCATCATAGGTGTAGTGATGCTTCTCCAGCCAGATACAGACACCTTCCTCATCCTTGCTGCCTCTGCGGTTGCAATGTTCCTCACTGCAGGAGGTCGTGTTCGTGACGTTCTGTTAATGACCGTGGCTGCTGTGCTCCTTGTTGCGCTCCTCGCATATATGCGACCGTACGTCAAAGAGCGCATCTTGACTTTTTTCAATCCCGCCAACGATCCACAAGGTGCCGGATACCAGATAAATCAATCATTCATTGCAATCGGTTCTGGTGGACTGTGGGGACGGGGATTCGGGCAGAGCATACAAAAATTCGAGTACCTTCCTGAGCCGATCGGAGACTCTATCTTTGCGGTTTATAGTGAGGAGTTCGGATTTATCGGATCCGTGTTCCTTGTCTTGCTCTACGTTGGCTTCTCTATGCGCGCATATCGCATCGCGACCCACGCACCTGATCTCTTCTCCATGCTCCTTACGGTCGGTCTGACTACCCACATCGTTGCACAAGCTTTCCTCAACATTGGCGGCATGCTTGGCCTCGCACCACTCTCTGGTCTGCCTCTCCCTTTCATTAGCCATGGTGGTACTGCGCTACTTGTGGTCCTTGCTTCGGTTGGCATCATTCTTAACATTTCCAAATACCAACGAAGCACATCTAAATAGGTCATGTTACTATTGATATACCTATGGGGAGTTACCACAAGATTATGCTTGTCGGGGGAGGAACTGGGGGGCATTTCTATCCCCTCATGAGCATTGCTGACGCACTTCGTGCAGAGCCAAGCTCACCCGATCTCTACTACATGGGACCTGATCCATACGACCAAAGGGCACTCGATGCCCATGGAGTCACATTCATCAGCTGCCCAGCGGGGAAGTGGCGACGTTACTTCTCACTCCTTAACTATATTGACATAATTAGAACAGGTGTTGGAGTGATCATCGCTATATTTAGGCTTTTTATGTTGTATCCTGATGTCATAGTGAGCAAGGGTGGTTATACATCCGTTCCTATCGTAACTGCCGCGAGATTTCTTCGCATACCAATCATCGTACATGAGTCAGATGCTGTTCCGGGTCGTGCAAACACGTATGCGGGACGTTTTGCCCGCTTTATCGCCATAAGTTACGAAGATGCCCGTGATAAGTTTCCAAAAGATAGAACAGCGCTCACTGGCATTCCCATCCGTAAGGAATTGCTTGCTCCACCCCGAGATAGCGCAAAGACCTTTCTTGACCTCACATCAAACCTACCCCTCATCCTCGTCCTTGGTGGGTCTCTCGGTGCTGAACGAATCAATGAACTCATACTCGACTCGCTTGATGAACTTCTTCCTCGCTATGAGGTCATTCATCAGACCGGGCAGGCGCATTTCGATACTGTTTCACTCACTGCGGATGAGCTCATAACGGACGAGGCATATGTCGGACGTTACCATGCTGTACCTTTTTTAGATGCTGTACTTTTGAATGACGCGCTTCATGAGGCATCGCTCATCGTCTCACGAGCTGGAAGTGGTACCATCCATGAGATTGCAGTCCATGGTAAGCCTGCAATACTCATTCCAATTCCTGAGAGTGTGAGCCACGACCAACGTCGCAATGCATATGCTTACGCCCGGGTAAGCGGGTCAACGGTTCTAGAAGAGCACAACATTACCGATGGCTTGCTTGTTCCAGAGATAGACCGTATCCTGAGTGACATAGCACTGTATACCACCCTTGCTGAGGGGGCTCGAAAGTTTGCAATCACAACCGGCGCTGAGGATGTCGCACGACTCGCAATGAAACTTGCGGCCGAACACTAAACCATGAAACAAGAACGCTATGAAAGGGTCGTTACTCGCATGGCCCCGAGTCCAACAGGACACCTTCATGTCGGCACAGTGAGGACAGCCCTCTTCAACTATCTCTTTGCACGACACTTTGGTGGTTCATTCATACTGAGAATCGAAGATACAGATAAGGAACGAAGTAGCAAGGAATTTGAGGACGAGATACTCGAGGGTCTAGCATGGCTCGGCATCGAATGGGATGCGTTCTTTCGCCAATCCGAACGCACGCCTATCTATCGCGGATACCTTGAACGCGCCATAGAGAACGGAACTGCATACCTATCGAAAGAGAAGAGCAAGCGAGATGAGAATGTTGAGGTTGAGGTCGTTCGGCTCAAGAACCCGAACACTACCATCGCTTTCGAGGATGTCATTCGAGGAGAAATCTCATTCGATACCACCGAACTTGGCGACTTTGTAATCGCTCGCTCACTTGATGATCCACTGTACCACTTCTCGGTAGTTGTCGATGACCACGAAATGGAGGTGACTCATGTTATTCGGGGCGAAGATCACATTTCGAACACACCACGTCAGATACTCATTCAGGAAGCGATTGGAGCAGTCCGTCCGATTTACGCTCATCTTCCTCTTCTTCTCGGAAAGGACCGCTCAAAGCTCTCAAAACGCCATGGCGCAGTCCAGCTTTCCCAGTACCGTGCAGATGGATTCTTGAAAGAATCGCTTGTCAATTACCTTGCACTCCTTGGTTGGAGCCCAGGCACTGATAAGGAATTCTTCTCGATTACTGAGCTCGTCGATATATTTAACCTCGACGGTGTCCAGAGGGCCGGAGCAATATTTGACCTTGAAAAGCTCCGGTGGTTCAACCGAGAGCACCTTCGCACACATTCAGACGCCGATGTACTCGAGGAAGCACGTGCAAGGCTTCCTGAGCGTATCCTTTCTCTCCCTCAGTTCAGTGAGGATCGACTCGCACTCCTCATCCCGTTGATACGTGAACGCATCTCGGTAGCGCGTGACATTACTGACGAGGCCGAAGCTGGTGAGTATGATTTTGCATTCGATATCCCACGCCCTGAAGCATCAACACTCAAGTGGAAAAACGACATCTCTGCACGCGATGCACTTCCGCGCCTCCAGAAGGTAGCCGAAATAATTGCAACTCTCCCTGAGCGGGCGACCGCAGAGGAGTGTAGGGCACGCATCTTTGACTATGCTGAAGAAGTGGGCAGGGGAGAGGTACTCTGGCCGCTACGCGTTGCGCTCACTGGACGCGAACGCTCTCCGGACCCCTTTACAGTGATGGCCATCATCGGCTCTGCAGAATCATACCGAAGGGTCAGAAATGCTTGTGATACAATTTTAAGTGCAGGGGCCTAGGGCTCGTGCCACTGTTATGTCTTTACCCACGTATTGGGGAAGTGAATTTTAATGCGGTCATCTCTCTCTTTCATTACTGTTGTAGTCCTCGCTACACTTGTACTTGAGCCTTCGCTCAAGGGGAGTATGGTCTTTGCCCTCTCCGAGGTAGACACGCTCAAGAATCAGATTTCAGAACGCAATGACAAACTCGCAGAAATTGAAAAGGAGATTGAATCGTATAAACAGGAACTCTTAAAAGTTGGTTCTGAAAAGAACACGCTCCAAAAGGCCATCAACCAACTCGAACTCGAACGCAAGAAAGTACAGGCTGATATCAACTATACGCAGAATAAAATAGGCGCGACCGACCTTGAGCTCACCAAACTCGCCATTGAGATCGAGGAGACGAAGAGCTCAATCACAAGAAACGAGAGTGCGATTGGAGAAACCCTGCGTCGCCTGCATGAGATGGACAGTCAGACCTTCATTGAGTCGCTCCTCATGTACGATACTCTTTCTGAACTGTGGGGTGAGATAGATGAACTCCAACAGATCCGGAGCTTCATTGAAAATGAAGTGAAGAGTCTTGCCTCACAGAAGATGCTCCTCGAGAATAAGCGCACTGAGAACGCCAAGAAACGTGATGATTTCATAGATCTCAAGACACAGTACACTGATCAGAACACAGTCCTTATAAACAACAAAACCGAGAAGAATAAGCTTCTCTCCGCAACAAAAAACGAAGAGGCAGAGTACCAGAAGCTTCTCAAAGAACGTGAGGCAGCACGTGAAGCTCTTCTTCGGGAAATTCGAGAATTCGAATCAGAGCTGCAATTTATCCTCGACCCAACGACCATTCCTCCAAAAGGCACGCCCGTTTTTGATTGGCCGCTTGAAAACATAACTATCACTCAGCTCTTTGGTGGTACAGAATTTGCCAAGCAGAATGCATCAATCTATGGAGGTCGTCCCTATCATCCAGGCGTCGATTTCAGCGCCCCTCGTGGCACACAAATATTC
>CAZFBT010000046.1:0-6749 GCA_964517185.1 uncultured Candidatus Saccharibacteria bacterium
ACGCGGCCCGGACCGACCTCCACGAAGGCCGTGGCACCTTCGCGGGCCAGCCCGTCCTCGTGCGCGACGTCGCGCGCGTCGTCGACGGCGTCGAGCGTGAGACATCCATCTCACGTGTCTCCGTTCAAGGCTCTCCCGCCGAGGCCGCATTCACCCTTTCGATATTCAAGCAGGCGGGATTCGACGTGACCGAGATGTCAGACGCGGTCGAAGAGAAGCTCGTGCTCATGGAAGCGCACGGCGGGCTCCTCGACGGGTCGGAGGTTCTCGAGGTGTTCGACCAGGGCGAGCTCGTCCGGAAGGATCTCACCGAGCTCATCAAGGTGGGTTTTGAGACCGTCGGGCTTGTCATTCTCTGTCTCATTCTCACCATCGGGTGGCGCGAGTCCATCGTGGCGGCGCTCTCCATCCCGCTCTCTTTCGTCATTGCCTTCATCGGGCTCTACCTCTCGGGGAACACCATCAACTTCGTCTCGCTCTTCGCGCTCATCCTCGCCATCGGCATCCTTGTCGATTCGGGCATCGTCGTCACCGAGGCGATCCACACACGACTCAAAAAGTTCAAGGATCCAGATGAGGCGGCGAAAGCCGCTATCCGCGAGTACTCGTGGCCGCTCATCGGCGGCACCATGACGACCGTCGCGGTCTTCGTGCCGCTCTTCTTCCTCTCAGGTGTGACGGGCGAGTTCATCGCGTCCATACCCTTCACCATCATCTTCGTGCTCATAGCCTCCATCTTTGTCGCCCTCGGTATGGTGCCCTTGATCGCCATCTACCTCACGAAGCACTCACACAGCAATCGCTTCGAGGAATTGCAGGATGCGTACACGGTGCGCGCGCAACGTTGGTATAAGGAGCGACTCGCGCGCTTCCTCCGCGACGCGCGAGCCCAGCGCATCTTCCTCATCACCCTCACCCTCGGTTTCATCCTCTCGCTCTCGCTCCCCGTGGTCGGCCTCCTCAAGGTCGTCTTCTTCCCCGGCGAGGACGTCGACTACGTCTTCATCGAGGTCGAGACGAAGCAGGGGACGCCGCTTCAAGAGACCGACCTTGTTCTCCGGACCATCGAGGAGGTGCTCTATGAGAACCCGTACGTGAGTGCCTTCACCTCGACCGCGGGTTCCGCCTCGGCGTTCACCGGCGATGGTTCCTCAGGTGCGAAACTCGGCAACATAACGGTGACGCTTCACGAGGAGCGCGATCGCGGGAGTGCCGCGGTCGCCGATATTCTCCGTGAGGAGCTCGCGGACATCACGAACGCGGACATCACGGTCGTCGAGCAAGAGAACGGACCACCATCCGGTGCGCCCGTCGTCATCAAATTCTTTGGCGACGACCTCAACGACCTCGCGCGTGCGGTGACGAATGCGGAGCGCATCCTCCGATCGATTCCGGGGACGCGGGACATCACGCCGAGCACGAAGAGCTCGGCGACCGAGATCGTGCTCGCCATCGACCGTGCGCGTGCCGATGCCTTGGGTGTGAGTGCCGGGGCGGTCGCGAGCGTGCTCCGGAGCGCGGTCTTCGGCACCACCGCGACGACCATTACCGTAGACGGGAATGACATCGATATCATCGTGAAACTCGTCAACGATACGGAACGTGCGGACCTCGCAGGTACCCCGGCGCTCACGCTCGACGCGCTCCGCAACCTCTCGGTCGAGTCGCGCGACGGGAATGCGGTGCTCCTCGGCTCGGTGCTCGAGGAGACGCTCATGCCGGCGAATGCCGAGATCGCGCATGAGGACGAGACGCGCGTCGAGTCTGTCTCGTCGTACACGACCGCTGATATGACCGCGGCCGAGGTCGTCGCCGCATTCCGTGCGCGCGAGGGTGAGCTCGAGCTCCCCGCAAGCGTCCGCCTCTCCTACGGCGGCGAGACCGAAGATATCAACCGCTCGTTCCGTGAGATGGCGTTCGCACTCGTTGCCGGACTCATCCTCATGCTCGCGATACTCGTGCTCGCGTTCAATTCCATACGGTACTCGATCTATCTCCTCCTCGCGGTCCCCCTCTCACTCATCGGCGTCTTTACCGGCCTCGCGCTCACCGGCCTCGCGCTCTCATTCACGTCGCTCCTCGGCGTCATCGCGCTCGCGGGCGTCATCATCAATCACGCGATCATCCTCATGGACTCGATGCTCAATTATCGGGCGCGCATGCAACCTGGAGATTCACTCATTGAAATCGTGACCGATGCTGCGGTTTCACGGCTCCGACCTATCTTCCTCACGACCATCACGACGGTAGTCGGTATGTTTCCGCTCTCGACCATTTCCGATTTCTGGAGTCCACTCGCGTATGCGATCATGTTCGGTCTCACATTCGCGATGCTTCTCACACTCGTTCTGGTTCCAATGCTCTTCTACCGAAATGAGAAACGGCTACTGGAGAGAGCATCAACAGCAGGTATCCACCCCCCCTCCCCGCGCCACCCGTTAACGGGCCGGGGGCCCCCCATACTGGCGGCGCCGCCGGCCGTTCGTGTGAGCGCGCACGTCACTCCTTCGGTATAGGAGCTGTCTTTCGCCTCAAGAGACGCTCAAGGAAGAGGATACGAATTCCAATGAGCTCGAGCCCGATGAGGAGGAGAATACCGCCGGGCGTGAGCGGGGTGACGAGCGCGAGAAACCCGATGATGATGAGCACCCACCCCGTCACCTTCTTGAAGCGAGAGAGCGTTCTTGATGTGGATACTGGTTCTGTCATGTGATTGGTCATGCTGACGGATTGAGGTAGAAACTCTTACAAGTTGTTACAAGGAATCCGATAAGCCCGCCCGATTCTCTTCCATCCACACCCGTTTCACGAACGTCAATCCGAATCGTGCTGCAACGATTACGATAACTGCGTAGAGCGCGAACTTCACGATGAGGAGAAGGAAGCTTACGACGCCTATCGAGATGTCCTGGAGGAGTCGATTCGTCTCCTCAACGAATCGTTTCACTGCCGCCTTCCATGAATCAGTGAGTGAGGTACCGTCGATGAACTTGTTCTCATAAATGTACACTGAGAAGTACGTGTACTCGAGACGGTCGAGTGCTTCGGCTTTCGAGCGGTTCATGCGGTCGAGCTCTCCGACGGTCTGTACGCGGAGCTGGGTGAGACGCTCAATGATCGTGAGCTTGCTCTGAATGACCTTTGCAAGTGCGTCGGCATTCCCCGTCTCAGTCGCAAGGGCGGTAATGCTCTCATACGACGCAACTGCCTCGACGAGCGTCTTATCATACGACGCGAGTTGGTTCTCGAGGATCTGTATCTCGCTCGTATAGTCAGTCACCTGTCGCTTGATGGTATATGCGGTCTCGGTGAGTTCGCGTGGGTCGAGCGCCTTGAGGGACGAGAGCACCTCCTCGACGCTTCCCTGCTTCACCTTGAACGTGAAGGAGCAGGAACGTTCGTTCTCGCTCGCACGTTCGAAGACGACATCCTGACGCGCTTTGAGTGCGCGGACAGCGCCACAATCTTCTGAGAGGTTTCGCGTCTCGATGCGCGCGTTGTACTCCTTGACTTCGTACGCCTCGCTGTCATCGCCAGGAATATACTCTTCGGTCGGTCGCGTCACCGCGACATTCCGCGCCGAGAGGCTCGGAGCGTACGCATCGTCGCTCTCACCGTAGAACGAAGGTGCCATCGGCGTACCCATATCTGACACACTGAGACCAGAGTTCCGTGCGGAGTTGAGCGAGGCAAGGAGAATCGAGACGCCGACGAGGACCAGGAGAGCGATGCCGAACACCTTGAGCACCTTCATGCCCTGTGGCCCAAGTAGTTTCGAGATGTCCATGAGTATAAGAGTGTGATTGGTAATTGATCACAGTGTACTACGTGCAGACACCCGGGACGTAACAGGGACTGCGTAAGTCACTGCTATTCGGTGAGTGAGTCAATGTCCTGTTCTGTCGTCACATCAAAGGGAGCGATGACCGGAACCATGAGCGCGGGGTCGAGGACCGGCATATCGATCTCGGGGACGAAGAGGCCGTCGCCGTCGTCAATGTAGAGTCGCGCAGCATACGTTTCCTTTTCAGCGATTACTCGGGCGAGTGGAACCGGGACTCCTGCGGTTGTACCAATGCTGAGGAGTTCGCTCGAACCGATGACGAGCCCGACTTCCCCGTTGCGATACTCGGTGATGACGACGAACCCGGGACGTGAGAGCGTCACTTCATCGACGATGACTTCAATGCCGGGGAGTTGATTGCTGATCACGAAACGGTCACGGGGAAAGCCTTCGGTAGCCTTCATCTCCATTGAGGTGTCCACGGTTGGTCCCCCGCCGAAGCTGCCAATAGGTAGTGAGGGCGCGCGTGGCGCACGCTCTTCCTCAATGGACGGCGCGAACGCACCACGGTCCACTGGTCGTTCGAGTTCAGGTACGAGCATGAGTAAGAGGAGCGCAATGGCACCGATTGGGGCGACATGCACGAACCACCAGTTGACTGAGTGGCGTTCTATCTGACCGCGCCTTGAGACAGGGAGGAGACGTGAGCGAAGTGCGGAGATGAACTCCGCGCGTGCTTGAGGCAGCGGGTTCGCATTGATGAGTGCGGCGACGAAATGGCGCAGCTCACCATCCCGCTCCTTGAGATCGGGTTCAATCACATAGATGTCGTTCAGGATGTCGGAAAGGTGATCGTCCATATTTGCTTATATATATATAGTACGAAGGAGCGTCGAAACGTAACTCCCCGTTCCCATAAGCACCACGAGCGCCGCGAAACCCTCAGGACCGCATTTCTCACGGAGCTCGCGAATGCTCCGCGAGAACGCCATCTTTGTGCTGTCCTCTGTCCCACCGACAATCTCGGCGATTTCACGATATGAGAGCCCCTCCCAGATACGGAGCGTTACGATCTCACGCTGTCGTGGGTTGAGCGTCTTGAGGTATGCGGCAACTTGCGTGAGTGTTGCAATCGCGTCGAGCTGGTCGGCGGTTCGGTCGTCGGTGCCGAGATCGAAGATGTCCTCGATAGGGACGGTTTGCTTCTTGGTCCGGTAATGGTCAATGATGCGGTTTCTCGCTATCCGGTAGAGCCACGCGGAGAACACTCCACGCGAATCATCGAACGAGTGAATCTTCTCTAAGGCACGCATGAACACGTCGCTCGTGAGATCTTCCGCGATTTCCCGTGAGAAGGTCTTGTAGTAGATGAAACGGAAGATCTTCTCTATGTAGCGATCGTAGAGCACGCCGAATGCAGCAGTATCACCTGCCTGACATTTTGCAGCATAGAGGTGGTCATCACTCATCATGATTAGTATCGCATTTGTTACGTGATGTGTGGTACGGTTATCCGCACTACGCCGCGAGCGACTTGAGGTCTCTGAGAACCTCGTTCGCATGGAGCTCAGGTTTCACCTTTTCGTAGACCTTCGCTATCTTCCCTTCGGGGTCAATGAGGAACGAGGTGCGAAGTGTTCCGAGGAATTCCCGCCCCATGAATTTCTTTGGAGCCCAGACGCCGAATGCTTTCACAACCTCTTTTTCAGTGTCAGCTAAAAGCGTGAAGGGAAGCTGAAATTTCTCCTCGAACTTCTTGTGGCTCTTCTCGCTATCGGTCGAGATGCCGAAGACGACGCAGTTCAGTTTTCCAAAATCAGGATATGCGTCGCGGAGCATACATGCTTGCTTCGTACAGCCTGGCGTGTTGTCTTTCGGATAGAAATAGAGGAGAACCCACTTTCCCCGATATGCGCTCAGCGAGTGCACCTCCCCATTCTGGTCGGAGAGTGAAAAATTTGGTGCGACTTGTCCAGCGGTGAGTGTGGCCATAGGTGTTTACTTGAGATTAAGGTACGTAATGGTGAATTGGAGCGCGGTCGCGAATGAAACCCAGAGGAGGTACGGGATGTTGGCGAGTGCAACCCATCGTATGTGTGGGAAGATGAGGACGAGCGCCCAAATGAGGGTCCCGAGAACGAGTACAATGTCGATGGTTGCGAGAACGTTACTCCTCAGGTCAAATTGGAGCGGGGTGAATGCGAAGTTGAAGATGAGGTTGAATATGAATGGGAGCGCGACCATTCTGGGGAGCTTTCCGATCGCGACAAGATAGAAGACGTACCCATACGTAATTGCGATAATTGTGTAGAGGATCGTCCAGACCGGACCAAAGAGCCACGAGGGTGGGGCCCACGCGGGTTTTGTGAGTGATGCGTACCAGGTGTATTGCTCCATGACATAAGTAATTATACGATATGGTGATATTCAGACACCTCTGATCTTCCACTCATATACTCAGCGTTTGAGATAAGTCTCACGAAATCAGAAAGAGGCATCTCAGCACCCGCAGAGTTCTGGTGTCCGCCACCCCCGAGGACTTCCGCGATTTGGAGGGAGGATGGTTGGTGATGCTGGAGCGAACGGAAACTCCAGCGTACACGGTTCCCTTTGATGGTGTAGAGACCAACTGCCTCGTCGTACTTTGTTGTGAGGATGTTTCCACACGCGGATTGAAATTCAGTGATGTTGAACGCAGCCACTTCCCAGGTGCCGATACGTATGCGTATGGGCGGCAACGCCACGAACCGCTCAATGCATTTGTCGGTGAACTCCGAAATGATGCCCCCACGCTCTCGAATGCCATTCGGTCCCGCTTCAATGAGTCCGAGCATCGTCGCGGGTTCGTTACGGAACATTGAGAGGTAGAGTGTCACATCCCTTGTCTCATGGCCAAACTGTTGGCGCCAGAGGTCGGAATCTTCGATATAAGCGAGCATCTCAGGAACCGGTTCATTCTGGAAAA
>CAZFBT010000046.1:6759-7206 GCA_964517185.1 uncultured Candidatus Saccharibacteria bacterium
CCAGACGAGCGTTGCACCAGACTTGTCATCATCGAAAAGGTATGTGAAAAGCGGTTCCTGTGCCACGATTACCTCCATCTTTCGCTGTTCACCGACGTGGTGATCGAACACGGTGACCGCATTCCCCCGCGCTAGGAATTCGGACACGCCAAACGTCCCATCAACTATATACACAAGCGCATCTTTTGGTGTAGCTTCAAGTATTGGTTCAATGTCTGCGGGGATATAGCGGTAAGCGAGCGGGAAACATTTCGCATTCGAGTATTTACGGAGTACGACCGCCGCGGCAGCGGTGCCATCAATGCAGTCTTTGTGGTAGATGCAAGTAATATCAGTTGGTCGAGGCATAGCATTAAACCGGATCCGCGCGCGCCCCCCCAAGGGGCCGCCCGGCGAAATAAAAACCAACAGCGTAAAATAAAAGGGGCCGTGGGTGCCGACTGTTTG
>CAZFBT010000047.1:0-456 GCA_964517185.1 uncultured Candidatus Saccharibacteria bacterium
GACGAACTGGTGAAGGTCGCGATCTCGGAAGGCGTGCTCACTCGCGCGGAGGATATCACGCGGATCGGCATTCGCATCGTCTCACCCGGTGCGTATTTTCAGGAACACCGCGTCATCGATGGGGGCTACCGTGAGCGGCTTTCTGCAATGCGCGACGCTGCTCCGCTCCACATACCCCATGAGCTCGAGGAACTCGATGCGGCGCTCCGCCTCTTTCCGCATGCGTGTATCGTCGGCGCGTCTGACAGCGCATTCCACCGCACCATGGAGGAATACGCACACCTCTACGGCATCCCGCGCGCTGACGCTGACGCGTTCGAGGCACGCCGCTTCGGGTACCATGGCCTCTCGGTCGCATCGGTCGTGCGCAAGCTCACGGGATTCATCAGCACCCTTCCCGAGCGGCTTATCGTCTGCCACATCGGGAGCGGTGTCTCGGTGACTGCGGTACGCGAG
>CAZFBT010000047.1:466-7014 GCA_964517185.1 uncultured Candidatus Saccharibacteria bacterium
ACGCGAGGGAACGGGGGCTGATACGACCATGGGCTTCGGACCCGCAAGTGGTCTCATGATGAACACACGCGCCGGTGATCTCGACCCTGCCGGGCTCCTCTACCTTATGAAGAAGAAGGATCTGGACGCTGAGGAGATGGAGCGGTACGTGAGCGAGGAGTCGGGTCTCAAGGGACTCGTTGGCGCAAGCGACCTCCGTGTACTCATCGAGAAGCGAGAGCGAGGAGACCGCATCGCTGCCGCCGCATTCACGAAGTATGTCGCTGGCATCGCGAAGGCCGCCGCCGGCATGGCCGTGACCCTCGGTGGTGTTGACGCTATCGTGCTCACGGGAACGGTATCGGAGCGTAACGCGATGGTGCGTGGAAGTCTCGCCCACCTCCTTTCACCGCTCGGCCTCCATCTCGATGAGGAACTCAATGAGGCGCTCATGGAACGCGAAGGGAAGGTGAGCGTGGAGGGAAGCCCCATCGCACTCTATGTGGTCCGAACCGATGAGATGGGTGAGATAGTCCGAGTTACAGAGAACATCTAGCACTCTCTGAAACGCCACAGACAGCTCCAGAGAGGCCATTGACAGAAAGCTTAAATATGCTAAAATGAAAAAAGATGGATCGGCCGATGGTAATCGGCAAGGTCCTGGAGGCCGGAGGAGGTTTTCGCACCTGACGGGGCCGCACGGGCGGCACGAATAGACTGGAAGCATGACCTGCGCGTAAAGCCAGGTATGCAAGAGCTCAATGACTCGAGCAACCAGCACTAGCAATCAGAAGTTGCGGAACGCCTCCTCCGGCCGATGACAGCCGACGCATCTGCGCCGGCTTTTTCTTTGCATGTTCAACGGTTCATCACCGACCTCTGGTACACTTACCATCGTATGAAGACATACCTGTTCTACACGCTCCTTGCCGTCCTCATGCTCACAGGTATCTGGTATTTTATGAATCACACGAAGCGGGCCATCACGAACTATCCGCCCAAGAACCAGATCATCGTTGCTTTCGGCGACTCGCTCGTTGCCGGGCAGGGCGCGACGCCTGGGAACGACTTCATTTCAGAGCTCACGCGAAAGCTCGGGCGACCTATCATAAACCTCGGCGTTCCCGGAAATACGACCGCGGACGGTGTCGCGCGCATCGGTGATGCGGAGAAGCAGAATCCGGGCATTGTACTCCTCCTCTTGGGGGGCAATGATTCACTCCGGAGGATTGATGTCGAGACGACGCGCTCGAATCTTGCGACGCTCATCACGCGCTTCCAATCAAAGGGAGCAGTCGTCGTGCTTCTTGGCGTACGAGGTGGTCTTATCCGCGACGGTCGCGAGGGTATGTACAAAGAGCTTGCGAATGAGTACGGAACCATCTATGTCCCAGATATTCTTGATGGCATTTTCCTCAAGCCCGAACTCATGTACGACGCAATTCACCCGAATGATGCGGGGTACGCCATCATCGCAGACAGGCTCTATGGAGTGTTCAAAGAGTATGGACTCTAGAGAGAGTTTCTAGACTGACTGGAGCGGGCCAAGACGTGTAGTACCACCCTCTCGCCTGTCGCCAATCGAAATCAGAAACGAGATTGTCCTACTGTATTCTGACTACCTCTCAAGGTCACACTGAGAGTTCAGATAGACTTGGTGGCTACAAAGGAACCTAGCTCGCGATGAGTCTCGGGAATGAAGATGTCATTCACTGTTGATACGGAAGTTCCTGTAACGAACGGTATCTTGAACTCCGGCTATGCGGAGCCGCGCCAATTGTCTGGTATCATTACACGTATGGGCAAAGGTTCTTTCTCTCGAAACCCGTTCATTTCTGCAGCAATCGCTGGCTTTTCTCTCACTGCTCTTTTTGTCGCCCACCTCATCCTCAACGGAACAGAGTACCTGCAGAGTGACGTATTCGTCATCGGAAGTATCATCTTCATAATAGCGCTGATCACAGTCGTCACCTACCAATCCATTCGTATACATGATTCTGCAGAACACCTCGCCGAAAATATCGCACAAGACATTCTCCTCTATTCACACGAGCTCTTTTCGGAGTTATATCGTTCGAGTCCCGTGCCCTATATACTCATTGACAGTGACGGGATCATTGAGTCCACGAATCTCGCTGCAGTCAGACTCTTCCACGTGAGTGATGGCGAGCTCAGCGGCGCTGAGGTATTCAATCTTCTTGAGTCGGATGACGCGAACCGCGTCGGACTCATCTCGGAGAAATTCAAGCAGGGCATCTTCGTGAATGAAGAGGAGGTGCAGATAGTACGGCTCGACGGAACGCGACGGTGGGTGATGCTCTCGCTATTCTCCTTTCGTGACAGTGAACGTAAGCGTAAGGGACTCCTCACTTTGGTCGATATCACGAAACAGAAAGAAATAGACCGCGCGAAGACCGAGTTCGTCTCCCTCGCTTCGCACCAGCTCCGCACACCGATATCAGCCATGAAGTGGAACGTCGAACTCCTTCACACCGCAGCGCCGAGTTCGTTCACTCCGCTCCAAGAGGAGTATCTTCTGAAGATCGCACGCGGACTTACTCGCATGGAGCTTCTCATCGACGACTTCCTGAATGTCTCAAAACTCGAACTGGGCACTCTCACTGCGAGTGTCACACGACTCGAGCTCACTGACTTCATTGAGGAACTCCTTGAGGGGCATCGTAAACGAGCAGATGAGCACCACCTTACCATTGATATCGAGTGGAGTGAGAAGCCATTTTCCATTGAGACCGATCCGCATCTCCTCACGATGATCATCGAGAATCTCGTGTCGAACGCACTCAAGTACACGCCTGACGGAGGGGCAGTCCGTCTCTCATTTACACGCGACGGAGAGCATGTCGTTATCTCTGTTTCTGACACGGGTCTCGGTATCCCTGATGACGAACATGACCAGATATTCTCAAAGATATTCCGAGCCTCAAATGTGCGCGATTCCATCATCGACGGGACCGGCCTCGGCCTCTATATCGTGCGCGAGGCGACCAAGGTCCTCGGCGGAACGGTCACGTTCGTCTCGAAAGAGAATGTCGGGACAACGTTCACAATCGTGTTGCCACGGTGACATTTTGTCCGTATGCTGTATCAGTATAGGTACGCTTATCCATAACTACGTCCTATGGAATCCGAATCAAAGCATGTGAAGAAAGTGCTCACCATCGAAGATGAGCGTGACCTTCGTGAGGCAATCGTTACTTCTCTCACGTATGAGGGGTATCGAGCTATTGCCGCGACCGATGGTGAGGAAGGCCTCAAGTGCGCACTCCGAGAGAAGCCAGATCTCATTCTGCTCGATATCATCATGCCGAAGATGAGTGGCATTGAACTTCTGAAGCGTCTTCGTGAAGATACATGGGGTAAAGATGCGCGTGTTGTCATACTGACTGCACTTGATGATATGGACAAGGTGGCAGAGGCGATTGAATTGGGCGGCCTTGAGTATCTCGTTAAATCGAATATAACGCTTGCAGACATCACCTCGAAGGTGAAACAACACATTGGGAGCGCAGTGTAGTTCAGCGAAAGAAAATCCTGCACCAGCCTCTGCTGGTGCAGGATTTTCAATTTCGGGTAGTTA
This sequence comes from uncultured Candidatus Saccharibacteria bacterium, assembly GCA_964517185.1. Lineage (GTDB taxonomy): Bacteria > Patescibacteriota > Minisyncoccia > Phycocordibacterales > UBA918 > Damh-18. Next base: position 4,044 of record CAZFBT010000047.1, read on the forward strand.
GAACTTGAGGTACTGCGCGAACTGGCCGACCAGGGGTACCTCGGTTTGCTTCTTATTGATGACATTCACGATGCCGAATATCGAGAGTACGATGAGCCCGAGATTGACAAGAGGGATAATCATCCAGAGACCATACACCATCATGCCAATGATGTAGACGGCGACTTCGAGAATGAGGAGCACGAGGCCCTGCTTCACGTGGTACTGCACGAAAGCATTGCCTTTTGCGGCAAGGAGTGGGATGAGTACGAGTATCCCGATGTACGCGAGAATACCCATTAAGGTTGAGTTATCCTGCGCAGCGGGTGCTGGTGCGGGACTTCCCTGTGGGGGGTTTGTTCCAGCCTCTTGCGGTGCGTTCTGTTGTGGTTCCATATGAATATACTTATGCGGGTAACGGCGAACTTGTGACAATTCTATGCCTTTCCTGCCTGTCTGCAAGGTTCTCCTGGGTACGAGTCTTGTGAGAGACATGGCCCTCGCATACAATTGATACATCGTTATTCGATAGAGGAAACATATGTCACCTGAAGGCGGAAGGGAAATAGAATCATCCAGGCCACTGAATAACACAGAACGAGTCCCTGAAGGCGGTTCTTCGATGGAGGCAGAACACAATGGCCAAACCGCTAGCTTCGAAAGCGATTCAAGCGAACCGCATCCTCGTGGTGAGGAATCACAAACAGCTCAAAAGGTAGAAACGCGCACATCTGATTCGGAACCCAAGGCAGAACAAATCTCGTACGCGGCCCGCTATGAACGTTACCGGGGAATAAGTTCTTTCGAAGAACTCGCTGCGCTCTGCGAAACCAAAGAACCCCTGAGCCCTGTATACAAGAACCAGACGATACTCTCTGGTATCCATGGCCTCACTGCCGATAGAGATGTCATCGAACCTTCACTCGTGGAGGCCTTCTTTGCTGAAGACAGGTTGCTCGCAGAGAAGATTCTTCTCTTGAACGAGGCGTCGTATGCTCGTGGCAGACGTATATCTCCTGAACGGAAAATTGCTTGTGCTCTCACATTTGAAACGTTCAAAGAGGCACTCGAGGAGATTGGCACGATCGAATATGCGGGAGAGAAAATGACATCTGAAGTCATCATGGAACGTATCGACTCCGTATTGCGCGGGAACGATGAAGCACAAGATACGGAAGGAGGATTTATAGGACTCGCAGGACTTCCAACGGAATTCGGTATCCGTGAGAGAGCAAACAAGATAACGAAAATGGAACTCAATGAGGCGTTTGTGCGTAGCAGTTCCCCGGTTCACCATGAGGATGTCCCAGAACTCAAGACATCAGTTGGAGATGAGCATGCGGAAACTCCCGAGCATCCGAGTGAAATGCAAGGCGAAGAAGAACCTTCTCCATCTGCGGAAGAAGAATCGATTCCCGCGGCTTCAAATGAAGTGGCTCAAGAGAAAGTGACACCAGAGACTCAAGAGAACGAAATTAATCCAGAAGAAAAGATATACGACGCATTCAAGGAGAAGTTCGGCATCACAAAGGAGCAACTCGAGCATTTTGATGTCCAAATGGAGGGAGAGGGCGGAAACATCGAGACGTTCCACTTCAAGGAGTTTTCTTCGGGACAGAAAGAGTTGGTGCTTCAAAATCTCGCAGACCTTACTCTTGGTCGTATTGTTGCGAACGCGAGAGGGTCCTACGAGAATGACATTGTAGTGGAGCGTGCGAACGCAAGCATCGTGGGAAGCAAATTACTCGGGAACATTTGGGTAAGTTTTCGAGAGTCGTTCGTGAAGAATCAGAAAGTGCGGCGTATCGAGCGGAAGCTCGCTAATGACGTGCGCTCGAGCGGTCTTGCTGTGCATGGAGAGACCTTAGGCCAGCTCATGGTGCACATGAGGAGGAACGGTCCCGAGGCCGAGCACACAAGAGAGGGTGAGCTCATCGTGCACTACGCTCGAGAATTGGAGGGTATGAATGAGCGTGAGAAAGAGAAGCTTGCGATCCTCAATGCGGTTGCGTTCGAAGAGAGCAATAAGACCTATGAAGACCATCTCGTGCGTTCGCGGCGTGAGCTCGCGAATGAGAAGCGAGAGCCGAGTGCCTACGAGAGCATGAAGGCGGAACTCATGCGCGAGATGAAAGAGGTGGGGAAGACCGACTCCGAGATCATGAGATACATGGCCGATGTGGACCAGCGCGTCATGATGAACCAGTTCATCAGGACCAACAAAGACGCGGTCCGCGCGCTCGGTGACATCGATGATAAGTCGTTCCTGAAGACCGTCATGCAGGAGCTTGCAACCGAGCGCTCAGCGTATGCGGTCGGCGGCTACGTTGCGCGCACCGCGGTCGCAGGGATGTTCGGGCTCCTCGCTGCGCCGCTCGCGTCTGCTGGCATCGGCGGCATCCGTTCTTGGAAGAAGGCAGAGGCAGAGATATGCGTGAGAGATCGCGAGGCACGGAAAGGGAAGCGTGATACTAGTGGGACCGCGCTCAATATGATAAGCGCGGAAGGTGAACGCGGCACCACCGCAAAGCTCCACATGCTCATGGAGCGTGTGAAGCAAATCGATGCACTCATTGAGAGCAAGGAGGTCGAGGGCAAACTTGTGTGGTTCACCAAAGAGGAGATACCCGATGCTGCTGAACGTGAGAAAGCGAATAACGAAGCGCAGGCACAGCACGAGGCGGAGCGCAGTCGCCTCCTCGTGTCACTCTCCGAGCGCATTCGGTACACGGAAGATAAACTCCGTCTCGGTCAGGTTGACTTTGGTTCAAAGAACGAACTCGATACGAAATACCGACTGCTCAACGAGCTCTCGCAGGCGAAGATACGCGCAATGGAGCTCGGTGCGGACCAGAATGAGCGAACGTACAACATTCGGGAGCGTCTTGAGAAGATGCTCACGAAGACCGAGAAGCGCATTGACCGCGCTCGTCTCAAGAAGAAAGCGGCCGATGCGGCAGAGGGCGCGCTCATCGCGGGAGGGTTCTCGTTC
>CAZFBT010000048.1:0-7009 GCA_964517185.1 uncultured Candidatus Saccharibacteria bacterium
GTGCGCGGGAGAGGACTTGAACCTCCATGCCTTGCGGCACCTGCTCCTAAGGCAGGCGTGTCTACCATTTCACCACCCGCGCATAATTGTGAGGCAACGACGGGAATCGGCGTCCAAAAGTAATTCGCTGACGCTCATAATTTTTACCTGCCCGCGGTTCGCTGGTTCGCTTCATTATGTGTAGAAACTCACATCGCGAACCGTTCGATTCTCGTGCAGGCTAAAACTCCTTAATAAGGAGTTTTTGAGGCCAGGACGGGAATCGAACCCGTGCATGTCGGTTTTGCAGACCGAAGCGTTACCTCTTCGCCACCTGGCCACGTTTGTCCTCAGGCAAGGTAACGCTTCGGTCTAAGACCTCAGGTGAACGATGCTCCCAGCATCCTTCACCCTCTTCGCCACCTGGCCAAGCATTGATAGTACCAAAGGAGACAGCCAAAACCAAGGTATAGCCTCATTCGCCCTTTTCGATGCGTCGAGCGACCTCATCGATGTGCTGGCGGTGGCGCTCGCCGTAGTCTATCTCGAAGCTGAAGAAGGGGAGTGCTTTCATTGCGCTGTGCGTCTTGACGAAGGTGCGCAGGTCTGATCCCTTTCGTTTGAGGAAGGCGAGCGCGCGTGACTCATGTGCATCGCCTTCGGGAATGGTCGTCACAAAGACGGTGACGTATTTGTAGTCGGGAGAAATGGTGAGCTTTGTCACGGTGATGAGGGGGTCGTCGTTCGCTTCGTTGCGAATGAACTCGGCGACCTTCTCGCGGAGGTGCGAGCGAACGCGGTCATGTCGGTCGAATTGGCGGTCGCTCATGATATGACGATATCGTACGCTTCCAAACGATCGCCCGGGGCGATGTCGGCCTTCGAGTCTATCTGCATGCCGAATTCGCCGTCGGAAATGCTCTTCACGTTTGACTTTTGCTGTTGGAGGTTCTTGATGACACCGCGGCCGATCTCAAGTTCGCGGCGGAGGATGCGCACCTTCTGGCCGACGTTCACAACGCCGCCTTCTATACGGCCGCCAAGTACGTGCGCCTGCTTCTGGGTGCTGAAGTGCTTGAGGATCTTTACGGTACCACTCACTTTTTCCTCCTCCAATTTCGGGGTACGCTCTTTGAGCGCGCTCTCGAGCCATTCAGAGAGCTTGTAGATGATATCGAAGGTCTGTATCTCGACGCCGAGACGCTCAGCAAGGTCGACTGCGGCACGGTCGACACCGACGTTGAAGCCAACGATTATAGCATTCTTCGTTGCGCTCACATTCTGGACATCATTCTGTGAGATTTTTCCGACACCCGAGCCGATGATGCGGACGCACACGCGGTCGGACTTAAATTTGCGTATCTCGTGCTCAATGGCGTCTATGGTGCCGAGGACGTCCGCCTTGATGAGGAGCGGGATGACGGGGAGTTCTGATTCTTCTACAGTCACCTCTTTTGTGTTGGTTGTGTGGCTCGCGATGAGGCGCTCAGCTTCCTTCTTCGTCTCAACGGTGGTGAACTTTGCGCCGACCTCGGGGACGTCACTCCAGCCGACGATGCCGACGGGTTCCGATGGACCAGCTTCCTTCACAGTCTTTCCTGACCAGTCCTCCATGATACGGACTGGAGCGTAGCAGGAACCTGCAACGACGAACGAGCCCGTGCGGAGCGTGCCGCTCTCCACGATGAGTGTCGCGGTGTTGCCGCGCTTCCCGTCGAGCTTGCCTTCAATGATGTTGCCAGTCGCAAGCGCATTGGTATCGGCTGTGAGCTCGGCGAGTTCGGCGACGAGAAGGAGGACGTCGAGGAGCTCATCGACACCCTGGCCATGCTTTGCGGAGATGGCGACCCACGGGATGTCACCACCCATGCCCTCGATGTAGATGCCATGCTCAATGAGCGATGACTGCGTACGGACGAGATTTGCGTTTGGCTTGTCTATCTTATTGATGGCGATGAGGTAGGGAATGCCCGCCTTTGTGATGCACTCAAGGGCTTCCATGGTCTGCGGCATGACGCCGTCCTCTGCAGAGACGATGAGGATGGCGATATCCGCGACGTCTGCACCGCGGAAACGCATCTTTTGGAATGCCTCGTGTCCGGGGGTATCAAGGAATGTTATCTTGTTGCTCTTGCCATCCTTGGTCGTGTGCTCAACGACGTATGCAGAAAGGTGTTGGGTGATACCGCCTGCTTCATGCTCTACGATGTTTGTCTTCCGGACGTAATCGAGGAGCGTCGATTTGCCATGATCAATGTGACCCATGATGACCACGATGGGATGGCGGCTCGCGATATGCGGTTGTGTGGATTTCTGCTTTGGCATGGCGTTCTGAATGAAAAACGCCCTCGATACAGGCGCATACTGAAGATGTCCGAGTATAGCAGATGTTTGCAGTTTTTTCATCCTGTGCCATCATCTCCGCATGAAGCTTTTTCGCATATTAGGACGCATGCTGCAGAATTCACGTCGCATCCATTTCGACTACGCATCGGCGACTCCCGTGCGACGTGAGGTGTTGGATGTAATGGAACCATACTGGTGTGATGTCTGGGCGAACCCGAACTCAATCTACCAGGAGGGTGTTCTTGCACGTAGTGCTGTCGATGATGCGCGTACGCGTCTTGCGCGGTCACTCTCCGTGCGTGCGAGTGGAGTGCTCTTTACGTCGGGTGGTACTGAATCCAACAATCTTGCGATTGTAGGGCACATCGAAGCACTCCATGTGGGGGGACGAGCCTATGATTCAATGGAGATCGTCTCGACTGCTATCGAGCACCCATCTGTTCTCGAAACCCTCCATGCTCTCACTGAGCGCGGGGTCACCGTTCGCGAGGTCGCCGTTGATGGCGATGGACGCGTGCAGAGAGACGCGTTCACCCAAAGCTTGTCTGAAAAGACCGTGCTCGCCACGGTTGCGTATGTGAATTCTGAGGTCGGTACAGTGCAGGACATTCGTGAACTCTCGCGTGTCATCAGGGCGTTTGAGAAGGAACATGGAACGCGAGTTATATTCCACACGGACGCGAGTCAGGCACCGCTCTGGCTTCCGGTCAACCTTGAAACGCTCGGTGTCGACCTCCTTACGCTCGATGCGGGGAAGTGCTATGGCCCAAAGGGTGTGGGCATTCTTGCGAAGCGGCACTCGACGAAGCTTTCGGCGATACACCATGGGGGTGGTCAGGAAAGCGGGCTCCGAAGTGGAACGGAAAATGTGCCGCTCATCATTGGATGTGCTGAAGCGTTCATGCGAGCGCAAGAAAAGTGGCGTTCGAGGAGCGCAGCAACAGCTGTGCTTCGCGATCAGCTATTCTTTGAACTTGAGCGAGTGCTCCCCAATGTAATCGTTAATGGGAGCCGTGAGCACCGCGTCGCGAACAATGTGAACATATCGCTCCCCGGCCTCGATTCTGAGTATGCGGTCATTTGGCTTGATGCACACGGCATTGCCGCATCCACGAAGAGCGCATGCGGGTCACAGGATGCTAGCGGTTCGACAGTTGTTCGTGCGATGACGGGTGATGAGGTGCGTGCCCGTTCAACGCTTCGTCTTACGCTCGGAGAGGAGACGACCAAAGATGACATCAAACAACTGGTTAGAACGCTCGCAGCGCATGTTGCTTTCATGAACAAGTCGCTACCTCCTGCGAGCAACTCCCAAGAGCGTCATAATTGACAAGGAGGAAAGTCGTTGTATTATTAAATGATTACCGCACTTACACTTGAGAACTTGGCCTTTTGTAGTGTGCGTGTGCGTATAATAAACATCAAAGTATGCCTAATTTCCACAATTTCACATCACGCGCAAAGGAGGCCATTCGTAAGGCACACGAACTTGCCATTGAGCGTGGTCAAAACCACGTGAGCCCCACGCATCTTCTTGCGGCTCTTGTCATGCAGGACGAGAACACCGTCATCTCACTTCTCGATCGTCTTGACATCGACATCATTGCACTCACCGACCTTCTCATTGAAGCGCTCGAAGTGCCAGGCGTCGGACAGACAATGTCACAATCCTACCAACTCTACCTTACACCGGACCTCGCTCAGGCACTTGAGCACTCTGGTCGAATCGCGCAACAGCTTAACGATTCATACGTCGGCGTCGAACACCTCTTTCTTGCGCTCCTCGAGCATCCTGGTCCGGCCATTGAGGTTCTCCAGCGCATGGGTGTCGAGAAGCGACAGGTTGAGAATGCACTCAAAGAAGTTCGCGAACACAATGTGGAGGACGTACAGACACCGAAGAAATTTCGTGCACTCTCGAAGTATGCACGTAACCTCACGAAGCTCGCACAGGAGAACAAGCTCGATCCGGTCATCGGGCGCGACGCAGAGATACAGCGCGTCATTCAGATTCTCTCGCGTCGTACGAAGAACAACCCGGTCCTCATCGGCGAAGCAGGTGTCGGTAAGACCGCAATTGCGGAAGGACTCGCCATTGCAATTGTGCAGGGAAATGTGCCTGAATCAGTGAAGGAGAAGGAAATACTCTCCCTCGACCTCGGGCTCATGGTCGCGGGAACGAAGTTCCGTGGCGAGTTCGAAGAACGCCTCAAGTCGGTCATGAAAGAGGTGGAACAGGCGCACGGTGCGGTCATCCTCTTCATTGATGAGCTCCACACCATTGTCGGTGCTGGACAGGCAGAGGGCTCCATGGATGCATCGAATATGCTAAAGCCTGCACTCGCGCGCGGCGAAATGCGTGTCATCGGCGCGACGACCCTCAAAGAGTACCAGAAGCACATTGAGCGTGACCCTGCCCTCACGCGCCGTTTCCAACCCGTGTACGTGAATGAGCCGGGCATCGAGGATGCCATTGCTATACTTCGCGGCGTAGCAGAGAAGTATGAGATATACCACGGCGTACGCATCACCGATGATGCAATCATTGCGGCGGTCAATCTTTCCTCACGCTACATTACCGACCGCTTCCTCCCCGACAAGGCTGTCGACCTGATTGACGAGGCGGCGTCAGCGCTTCGCATCTCTCTAGAGAACAAGCCAGAAGAACTCGTCATATCTGACCGCTCTGTCCGCCGGCTCGAGATAGAACGTGAAGCCCTCAAGAAGGAAGAGGAAGTCTCTGAGAATAAGGCAAAAATCAAGTCTCGTCTCAAAGAGATAGAGTCCGAGATCGGTGAGCTGAAACAGAAGACCTCGACCCTTGAGACCAAATGGAACAATGAGAAGGATGCGGTCACCGAGATTCGTGAAATGAAGAAGGAGCTCGAATCGCTCCGCCTCGAAGCCGATTCCGCCGAGGCGCAGGCAGACCTCACCCGCGCGGCGGAGATCCGCTACGCGCGCATTCCGAAACTCGAGAAGGATCTTGAACAAAAGTCAGCAAAACTGAAGAAACTCCAGCGTACTCGCCGGCTCCTCAAGGAAGAGGTGACTGAAGAGGATATAGCTTCGGTCGTTTCTAAGTGGACCGGAATCCCGGTCTCTCGCATGCTCGAAGAGGAGGCCAAGAAACTTGCGCGTATCGAGGATGAGCTTGCGACGCGGGTCGTCGGCCAGAAGGATGCAGTGAAGCGCATCAGCGACGCTATCAAGCGTTCGCGGGCTGGCATCGCGGATCCGAATCGCCCCATCGGTTCGTTCCTCTTCCTTGGTCCAACGGGTGTCGGTAAGACTGAACTTTCCCGTGCACTGGCAGAATTCATGTTCAACGATGAGAACGCGCTTGTTCGCATCGATATGTCAGAGTACATGGAGAAGCACTCAGTCTCGAAGATCATCGGCTCGCCACCTGGGTACGTTGGCCACGAGGAGGGAGGTGCGGTCACCGAGCTCGTGCGCCATCGCCCATACTCGGTCATCCTCCTCGACGAGATCGAGAAGGCGCACCCCGAGGTCTTCAACATCCTCCTCCAGGTTCTCGACTCGGGACACCTCACTGACGCGAAGGGACGGAAGGTGAACTTCAAGAACACAGTCATCATCATGACCTCGAACATAGGTGCCGAGCACATCGACCGCATGTCGAAGTTCGGATTCTTGAGCCACTCGGACGAGAAGACGCAGTACGCGCAGGCGAAGGATAAGGTTCTCGAGAGCCTCAAGAACTTCTTCCGACCCGAGTTTCTCAACCGTCTCGACGAGATCATCATATTCGATATCCTTTCGCCGGAGACCATTCGTGACATCGTTGGTATGCAGGTGAAGCTTGTTCAGGAACGACTCCTCCAGAAAGAGATTGAGCTCACGGTGAGTGACGAGGTCCTCGACTATATCGCAAAGGAGGGTTACGATCCGAAGTTCGGTGCGCGACCTCTCAAGCGTGTTATTCAATCGAAGATACTCACTCCAGTCGCCTCAATGATGGTCGGCGAGGGTATGCTTCAGGGCGGGACAGTCTCCGTCACGATGAAGAAAGGTGAGCTCTGCTTCGATATCAAGAAAAAGGGTAAAGGGCAAAAGCGCAGCATGAAGCATGAACCGAATCCTGAGCCGGTAGCAGTGTAGGAACGAGCACCAAGAATGAAGAACGCCCGTGACTGAAATGTTACGGGCGCTTCACTACCTCATTACTCTCTATGCTTGCCCCTATTCGAATCAGGCGCATTCCGCTGTTTTGACTTCAAGTATTCGTTCACTGCGCGAGCTTTCGCCATGCGAAGAGAGCGGATGAGTGCTTCCTGTCCATCATGTTGGTTGAGCCAAGCCATAAGCTCGTCGACTTCACCGAGCATGCTGACGAAGCACTTATTGTGAACCGCGCGCTGTGAAGCAGGCAACCGAACACAGGCCATGAGAAGATTGCTCTCAACCATCAGCTGGAACAATGATTGATAGAGATACCTGCATCTGAGATCCAGAGAACAGTATGACCGGATGAGCAGGGCACGGTACCGTAATGCTATTTCGTGAGTGAGAAACGGAAATCGTGAGAAACTGACCATGAGGTTCTCCTCGAAATGATCTAGTAGGCACTATAGCACAAAGTTGGTTTGTCGAGGGACAGCGTCGATGAGAGTGTAACCGACCACCGGTCTCAGGACCGGTGGCTTTGGAAAGCGCCAGC
>CAZFBT010000049.1:0-6831 GCA_964517185.1 uncultured Candidatus Saccharibacteria bacterium
GCACATCGGGACTTGTACCATTCGAGTCAAGCTTCACAAGAAATCCGAGGTCTTTGATGCGCTTTATGAAATCAAGAATATCCGGATGCACGGTCGGCTCGCCGCCCGTCACCGTCACTGCGTCGAGCACGTTCTTTCGGCGTTCAAGAAAGTCGAAGAATTCGTTTTCGGGAACTTCAGGTGCGGTTTGTAAGACAAGCTCGGGGTTATGGCAGAAGTGACAACGAAAATTGCATCCCGACGTGAACGCGATAGCGCATATCTTGCCGGGGTAGTCGATGAGGGAGCACTTCTCGAGGCCCCCGAGCTTCATACTGCTGCAGGTGCTTTTTTCGTCTCGATGCGCTTCGGGTCGATGTGCGCACGGTTCCCGTACTCAGCCTTCTTACCCTTGTTCCACTGGTCGACAGGACGGAGGTAGCCCACGATGCGCGTGTATACCTCGCAACTTCCACCGCACGAGGGGCACGTCGTCACTTCGCCATGGAGGTAGCCGTGGGTCGAACAGACGCTGAAGGTGGGTGAGATGGTGAAATAGGGGAGCTTGTAGTTCTCGCACACCTTGCGGACGAGATCGCGCACTGTCTTCCCGTCATTGACACGCTCGCCGAGGAAGAAGTGAATGACCGTGCCGCCGGTGTACTTCGTCTGGAGAGAATCCTGGAGCTCGAGTATCTCGAAGATGTCGTCGGTGTATTGCACGGGGAGGTGCGTCGAGTTCGTGTAGTAGGGGTCGGAGACCTCGGTGCCGGTGCCGTTCGCGAATATCATGTCGTCGAATTTCTTCTGGTCGGAGAGCGCGAGCCGGTACGACGTGCCCTCTGCGGGAGTCGCCTCGAGGTTGTAATTGTTGCCGGTCTCTTCCTGGTAGTCGGCGATGCGTTCGCGCATGAAGTCGAGTATGGATTCCGCGAACGCGCGGCCTTCCTTTGTGCCGATATCGGTCCCGAGAAGGTTTGCGACCGCCTCGTTCGTGCCGACGAGTCCGATCGTTGAGAAATGATTCGTCCAGTAAGAGCCATACGCAGTCTTGATGTTGTCGAGGTAGTAGCGGGTGTATGGATAGAGGCCGCGATCCGTCATCTGCTCGAGGACCTTTCGCTTTATCTCGAGACTTGCCTTCGCCACATCCATGAGGGCCCCAAGCTTCTTGAAGAAATCGTCCTTATTCTTCGCTATCTTTCCGAGGCGCGGGAGGTTCATTGTGACGACGCCAATAGAACCGGTCAAGGGATTTGCGCCGAAGAGTCCGCCGCCGCGCTTGTGGAGCTCGCGGTTGTCGATGCGGAGCCGACAGCACATCGAGCGCGCATCATCCGGGCTCATGTCGGAATTGATGAAATTTGAGAAGTAGGGGATGCCGTACTTCGCCGCCGCCTCCCAGAGGCCGGTCACGGTCTCATTCTCCCAATCAAAATCCTTCGTGATGTTGTAGGTCGGAATGGGGAAGGTGAAGACGCGACCCGATGCATCACCTTCGCTCATGACCTCGAGGAACGCGCGGTTGAACATACCCATCTCCTTTGTGAACTCGCCGTACGTTTCCTTCATTTCCTTGCCGCCCACGATAACGCGCATCTTCTCATAGTGCTTTGGGACCGTGAGGTCAAGCGTGATGTTCGTGAACGGTGTCTGGAAGCCGACGCGCGTCGGGACGTTCACATTGAAAACGAATTCCTGGAGTGCCTGCTTCACCTCATCGTACGAGAGGTGGTCATACCAGATGAAGGGTGCGAGGAGCGTATCGACGTTCGAGAATGCCTGTGCCCCAGCTGCCTCGCCCTGCAAGGTGTAGAAGAAGTTGACCATCTGCCCGAGGGCGGTCTTGAGGTGCTTTGCTGGTCGGCTCTGTATCTTCCCCGGCACGCCGCCAAAACCGCGCTTGAGGAGATCGTAGAGGTCCCAGCCGACGCAATAGACCGAGAGGAGGTTGAGGTCATGGATATGGAAATCACCCTGGATGTGCGCGTCACGGACTTCCTGCGGGTATATCTTCTGGAGCCAGTAGGTCTTCGATACCTCGGAGGCGATGTAGTTGTTGAGGCCCTGGAGCGAAAACGCCATGTTGCTGTTCTCCTTGACCTGCCAGTCGGAGAGGGAGAGGTACTGATCGACGAGGTCAATGGACTCGGTCTGGATCATGCGCCGAATCTGCGCATGCTGTTCGCGGTAGAGGATGTATGCCTTTGCGGTCTCGTGGAAGCCAACCTCCATGAGCGTAGTCTCGATGATGTCCTGCACACCTTCCACTGTGGGTACGAATGATGGGTCTTCGGCAAGTCGACCTCGGATGTCAGCGATGACTGCCTTCGTGATCTTCTCAGGGATGCCCGGCTTGTATGCGCTCGTCGCGTGGAGCGCCTTCTCGATGGCCCTGCTTATCTTCGCGCTACTAAAGGGGACCTTTCTCCCCGAGCGCTTCACGATGTGCGTGAGCTCTCCGTTGTGTGTTTTGGGCATAGCGTTCTCTACGAGCGTTGCGCAAGGCAACATGAATGATAATATAGATGAAAATCTATATTCTGATTATATATAGACCATTATCTATGCGTAAAAAAACTGCTGTGGAAAAGAGAAAAGGAAAGGCGAAAGCGGAACATTCAGAAACAAAAACCTACCCCCGTCCAGAATGGGTCCCCGCAGTAGTATCTGTCGAGATGGAGCTCTGTCCCGACTGCTTCAAGGTTGTTGGTGTTGAGAGCCGCTACAAGCTCGTTTGCCTCCTCGGGAAGTCAAAGGCTGGCGTGACCGTCGGTTCACTCACGGATCTCCTCGGTCTCAAACAACCAACGGTGACCCACCATCTCAATATTCTTCGTTCTGTGAACGCTGTTGATGTCAAGGATCGTGGTAGAGAGCGGGTTTACTCCCTCAACCGCGATGCCCACTGCTTCGAGGAGTGCAAGATACCGTATTCGTAAGTCAGGAAAGTGCCCTCGCTCTGTTTGTCGGCTATAATTACTCCACTGATACCTGCAATAAGACTAACAGTGAAAGCATTGCATTTTTCTTACTTTGTTGTATAGTCCTCTCAGTCAGTTTTGTGCTCCTTGTGTTGTGGGACCGGGAAACGAACCGTGCGCTGTTCGGTTTGTCCACGGTATCTAGGGTATGGCATGCGGACAAACCCATCTTGGAGAGGGTTTACTTTTTGCGGCCAAAGAACTTGTTCTTTATTGTGTTAATCGTAATCAAGTCATAAGAATAGTTATCGCTTATTCATCTTACTGCTCGTATATGCATTTCACTCAATCTACACGCACTGCTGTAGAAAAATTCTTTGCAGGCATTGCGCTTGTCTCAATTGTCGCTTCGCTGATGTACGGAGCACAATTTGTCGAGGCGCAGAGTAATCCAAATCAATACCCAAGCAACCCAAACATAGATATCTGTCACGCAACAAAGAGTGCACAAAATCCTTACAATGAACAGACAGTTGACGCATCAAGCATCATCAATCTCCCCAATGGTCACAATGACCACAATTCTGGCGGTCTTGACAATAAGGGTGATATCATTCCTCCGTTCTCGTATGACTTTGGTGAGGGCGTTAAGCAGTACCCAGGGAAGAATTGGTCAACAGTATTCACAAACGGTCTCACCGGTGAAGACATCTACAATGAGGGAGGATGTGATGGGGTTCCGCAACCCATCCTTGGCTGCACCGATGAGCATGCTCTCAATTACGACCCAGAGGCAACTGAAGACGATGGTTCTTGTGAATACTCACCCGAACCCATCCTTGGCTGCACCGATGAGCGTGCTCTCAATTACGACCCAGAGGCAACCGTGAATGATGGTTCCTGTGAGTATCCTCAGGAGAGCTCAATCACTGTTGTGACACACAAGATAGTGTGCACCGACGAATCAGACCTTCCAAACTGGGGTATGAACGGTGGTCAAAATATCACGGAGACGACTGCTGTAGACTGGGTCGCGACGCATGAGAGCTGTTCGTTGGAGTCTGGATGGTACTTCCAGTGGGTGAATGACAGTGACATGTTCGATCCCGGCGACACGCTCATAGGTGAAGCACCAGCTCCATGGATGACTTTTGGACCAACAGATGATAACGGGATCGCCTCAGTATCGATTAGCGAGGCGGCGCTTAAGGGCAACTCAGTCATCTGGCTTCGTGAAGTGCTTCAGAGCGGTTTCATGCCGTTCTCACGTGATCTTACGCCCGATAATTTAGACGATGTGAGCGCAGAATTCTACTGCAATAACGATGTCATCAATTACGACAATATTGAGTGGATCGGTTATGAATTGAGTCCCGTGACGATCGGTGAAACGTATCAGTGCGTTGCATGGAATGTACCCGAGGAAGAGGAACCGCAACTCTGCACACTTGAGCTTGTGAGTGGAACTGATTCAGACGAGAACGGAGTTGATGACAATACGACTGTCTGTGAGAAGTGTCATGCATTCGCGAGGTTGCTTTCGTACATCCATCCAGCGTGGACCGCGGCCATCGATGGAGCATCATGGATCTGGGGCGATGATCCGGTTGAAGACCCAACTTCTGAAGAGACGCAGACGTTCATGAGGAAGTTTGGGTGGAAAGGACCTGTGGTGAGTGCAATGCTTATGGTCGCGAGCGATAACTCGTACACAGCGAAGCTCAACGGAGCAGAGGCTGGAAGCGATTCGAGCCTTAACAATTTCTCGGTCGCTGACACCTTTGACGTGACTGGTCTCATTGCAGAGGATAACAACATACTCAAAATCGCCGTCACGAACGAAGCCGTTGGTGGCTCGACCTCGAACTCGAATCCAGCTGGCTTGCTCTATAAGCTGACCATTGTCGGTACAGACCCGGAGTGTGGTGTTCCCTACGAGGAACCAGAGGATCCGGAAGAGCCAGTAAAGGGATGTATGGATCCTGAAGCGTCAAACTATGATCCAGAAGCGACAGAGGATGACGAGTCCTGTGTCTACCCTGAGCCGGAGACCACGTCATCACGTGGAGGCGGCGGGAGACGCGTATCCCTCTCTGACCCGGAAGGTGAGGTTCTAGGAGAGTCTACTGGACAGGGTGGTGCCGTTGCAGAGCCGGAGGTTCTTGGTGAAAGCATCGTAATGCCTTTGGGCGCACCGAATACCGGTGCTGGAGGAGCTTCTCCAGTGGACCAGCTCCCGAGTGCTATTGCACTCATCGGAATAATCGCTTCGATCGCGGTTATACGAGCAACGCGAAATGCTTAACCCTGTACACGAAAAGAATCGAAACGAAACGAATCGCCGCCACGTTCGCATGGTGGCGTTCGTTGTTTTAGGTGCATGCATTTCATTCTTTACGGGCACTCTGCTTCAGCAGTATGTTCCATCGAACATCAGTGAACGAGAAGAGTTTATTCGTGAACCTGAGATACCAGTCCAATCTTCGCCACCAGATGTGCCAGAAGAAATACGGCACCTTCCAACTCGTCTCGTAATCCCAAAGTTATCTCTCAGCGCTCCATTTGAAGCTCCCCTTGGTCTCAATGAGGATGGGACAGTTGAGGTGCCGGTTTCGTATGATACTGTCGGATGGTATCGGCATGGAGCGACTCCAGGAGAATCAGGTACATCAGTTGTTCTTGGTCACGTCGATTCCAAGTCTGGACCTGCGGTATTCTATTCGCTCGGACAGCTCCTACCAGGAGACGAAATTAACGTAACGCGGGATGATGGTAGTATCGCAACGTTCGTTGTTCGTGCTCTCGAACGATATTCGCAAGCTGATTTTCCAACTGAACGTGTCTACGGGAACGTTGAGGGAAGTGAGCTCAGGCTCGTCACCTGTTCTGGTGTCTATGATCGTTCTATAAAGCGTTATAGTCACAACTTGGTGGTCTATGCTGTGCTCGAATCTGTGCGAGAAGTTGTGACGGACGGTGCTGTCGATGAGGTGTTCTGAGATGCGTTATCACGGAGCATTTGTGCAATGCGGGTGAATACGCGGAAGTCGTGGACCGCCTCAAACCCTGCCACCTGAGGCGATTTGTTCACCTCAAGAATAAGAGGGCCGTTTTTTGTGTGTACCATGTCGACGCCCCCGATATCAATGCGACAGGCGTGCGTCGCACGAATGGCAAGGTCTTTCTCTTGGGCAGTGAGCTCATACCGTGCTGGTACTGCTCCCTGTGCAATATTGTTGAGGTATCCTGATGTACGGGTGCGACTTATCGTACCAAGCACCCTGCCATACGCCACGATGGTACGAGTGTCGAATGTATTTTCAATGAATGGCTGAACGAGAGCGAGCTTTGCAGGGCGTTTTGCATCAAGGTGGGGGAGAACATCCTCGTACCGTTCTATGAATCGAACATTTCGCCCTTGGCTTCCGTCCGTCTTGAATACCGCTGGGTATGTTAGCTTTTCATGGAGATACGCATTGTTCGCTATGAAGGATTCCTCACGGAATATGAATGTCTCGGGTATGGGAATCGATGCGAGTGCGAGAAGGAGCATCTGGCTTATTTTTTCGGCACTCTCCGGATAGGAATGGTGGATGGGGTCATTGAAAGGGATACGGTGATGAATGAAGTACTCAGTGAGCATCCCACAAAAGTGGGCATCGTTCGCGCGGAGGCGAATAAAAACATGCGAACCTCGAAAGTCGAGAGGGGAATTTTTGTCAAGAAACACAATCTCACCCCCTCGGTCGATGTGGAGGAGCATCTCCTTCGAACGATAGAAGGATACAGGCAGAGGGGCTGCGCCACGTGCAAAGTCTGATCGTGTCTTCGTTCCCGCGTTCAATACAATGAAACGCAATTGAGGTTCCATGGCGCACATCATAGCTCTTTTCCGTAAAATTGGTAGGAGAAAATTAGGAAATAGCGA
>CAZFBT010000050.1:0-6504 GCA_964517185.1 uncultured Candidatus Saccharibacteria bacterium
AGGGGCGAGAACGGGGTAGAAGAAGTACACAAATTCTTCGACTTCACCGACCTCAAGCCGGGCGACTGGGGAGAGGACACCATCTCACTCCATGTCCGCGACAATGAGGCATGGCTCTGTGCAGATGTGACGATTACCTCAAACGACGATAACAGCACCGTCGACCCGGAGCTCGATGCGAGTGATGTCCAAGACAACGAAGCAAATATCTGGGATGGCGAGCTCGCCGGAGCGCTTCACTGGTACTGGTGGGGTGATGACGGAGACAACGTCTTCGAGGAAGGTGAAATATTGCTTCCGGGTTCAGGTGGCACGTTCGGTAGCCCGACTGAGCCAACCACGCATGTTGTAGCGTTCGCAGATTCAGAGACTAATATCTGGACCGGCCTTGATGACGACCCAACCGACCCAGAGAATGTCTACTTCATCGGCAAGGCATGGTGCTTCGGTGATGCGACCATGACCCCGTACCCGCAGGATGGTGGAAATCAGGGCAGTGGCCCCGATGAACGACCAGTTCTCTGTGACGGTGCGGAGGAAGGTAACATGACACAGACCGACGGCATGACGCTCGATATTGTCTTCCGCGCGGAGCAGGCACGTCATCAGGAGAACTTCCTCTGTGTTCCTCGAGAGCCGGAGCCAGAGACTGTAACAATCACGGTAGACAAAATTGTTACCTTCACTCAGGACACAGTTGTTGGTGTTGATGTGAATGACTTTCAGCTTACCATTGATGATGGCGTAAATCCGCCCATAGTTGTCACCGACCAGGTTGCAGTACCTAATCTTCCTGCAGGAACATACACGGTTACTGAGGTATATTCGAATGATCCAGCTGGAATTATCTTCGATGCTCAGTTTAGTGGTGCATGTTCCGAGATTGGTAATACTGGCGAAGGAACAATGACAGTAAATCCAGGTCAAAACGTTACTTGTACTATCACTAACGTTGTTGAGTCAGACGTTATTTAGGAAGTAAATTCCTAGTCCTCACTACCCATTCTAAACCTTACGTTGTTGGGTTTAGTGGGTCGAACACCTTGCCGCTATTGCAAGGCACAATGAACATACCAGTTCGCATATAGCCACGCCGGGCATCGTTTCCAGGTAACGGTGCGCGGTAGGCTGTAGGGGAACGCCCGCGCGATGTCGGAATCTCAATTCCGACATCGCGCGGGGGAGGCCCCATTAGAGGTCGCGGAAGTCTCACGACTTCCTACCTCTAACGGGGCAGGCAGCGATATCACATCGTTAAAAACCTAAACGAAAACCATGAAACGCATTATTCTCTCGCTTGCACTCATCGTCGGTACGATAGGCGCCCTCCTCGGCGGCACCGCCGCGTTCTTCAGCGACAGCGAGACCTCGACCGCAAACGTTCTCGCCGCTGGCGCACTCGACCTCAAGGTCGATAACGAAAGCTACTACAACGGCAACGTCTGCGCCGAAGTCGAACCCGATGTCTGGGAGTGGCAGGGCACCGCGACGTACCCCGTACCTGGCACGCCGTGTACGACAAGCTGGAAGCTCGACGACCTCGACAACGGGCACCTCTTCTTCAACTTTACCGACTTGAAGCCCGACGACGAGGGAGAGGATACCATCTCGATACATGCGGAGAATGATGCGTGGGCGTGTATGGACGTGACGCTCACGGTGAATGACGATGTTTCCTCAAACGAGCCGGAGCTCGGCGATGGCGACGTTCTCGAAGATGGTGGTAATGACTGGGACGGCGAACTCGCACAGAACATCCAAATGTTCTGGTGGGCGGACGACGGCGACAATGTGTACGAAAACGGAGAACCGTCTATCTCAGGTGGTGTGAAGACGCTCCTTGCACTCGCGCCGCAGAATGGGAAGTTCAGCGTCGCACTCGCAGACTCCGCGAATAATGCATGGGGAACGCCGGGGCCGATGAAGGGCGGAGTTGTCTCATACATCGCAAAGGCATGGTGCCTTGGCACCCTCGTGCCAGCGCCGCTCCCTGATGATGCTGATACAGGGCCGCAGGTTCGCGGAACCGGATTCACCTGCGACGGCACGCTCCTCAATAACCTCACGCAGACCGACAGCGCGACACTCGACATTTCGTTCTCTGCGGTCCAGGCGCGCCACAATCCCAGTTTCCTCTGCACGCCGCCTACGGAGCCTGAGACTGGAACACTTATCATCACGAAGATCATTTTAGGGAACGGTGGCGCACCGGAGGATTTCTCGTTCACAGTCGATGGCGGCACGGCGACCCCGTTTGAGAATGACGGCACGAATGAGGCCGTCGTCTCTGCTGGTCTTCACGATGTCGTCGAGGTTGCTGAACCTGGCTACACGACGACGTACACGAATAGCCAAAACGGGAATGCGGACTGCAATGACCTTAACGTACCCCCGGGTGGCAACGTGACCTGCACCATCACGAATAATGCAGGAGGCGGCGGTCCCGGGGGCGGCGCAACGACCACGATTGTGACCGATAATTTCGGGACCGGTGATTGCCTTCAGAATATTCCCGGATGGGATGAAGATCCAGGAGACGCATGTCCGAACGGTACGGTTGCTGCGGCTATCGGTACAGGAGATAACACCGCAAGCCCCGACGGAGGACGCTTTGCACTCATTGGAAACAACGGATATATCTGTCGCTCGATAAACGCAACGGGTCTCGAAAATCTCTCGATAAGTTACTACTGGCGTGGTGATTCAGACGCTGATGTAGGAGACGAAGGTCTCGCATCATATTTCACTGGAGGAACCTGTGCAGAGCCAACCGGACTCTCAAGTCCGGGGGTACACCCGCTCACCACAACAACGTGGCAGTACAATACCATTAACCTTCCGGATACCCTTGATAATACTATTTTCTTCATCAGATTCTTCGCGGGTACGAATCAAGGTTCAGAAAGCTTCCGCATTGACGGAGTGACACTTACTGGTACTAGTATTTAGCCTTTCGTAACTACAACGTATGAAACGCATCATCCTATCGTTCACACTCATCATCCTCGTCGGAGGCGCGGTTACATTCGGGGTGACAAAGGCATTCTTCTCAGACACCGAGACGTCGACGGCGAACGTCCTTGCGGCGGGAGCCATCGACCTCCTCATCGACAATGAGAGCTACTACAACGGCGAGTTCAATGAAGACACCTCATGGGGGCCGACGAACCTCACGACGCAGAAGTTCTTTGACTTCCTCGACCTCAAGCCCGACGACTACGGTGAGGACACCATCTCCATTCATGTCGACACGAACGACGCGTACCTCTGTGCGAACGTCACACTCACGAGCAATAACGAGAACGGCTGTACCGAGCCCGAGAGCGGTGAGGATGATACCTGCGACGACCCCGGCCCTGACCAGGGCGAGCTCGCCGACCTCGTCGAGTTCATCTGGTGGGCGGATGACGGCGACAACGTGCTCGAGGTAGGTGAGAATGTGATATCGCAGGGCGCCATTGGTGCGCTCGAACTCAATGTGCCGTACCCGCTCGCACTCGCGGACAGTGATGAGAATATCTGGGGCGGAGTCGGCCCTATCGACGGCGACACGACTTACTACATCGGCAAGGCATGGTGCTTCGGAAATATCACACCTGCACCGCTTGAGTCGGATACGTATGATGCGCCCTCGGACAACAATGGCGGCACTTCGGTTGCTGGCGAGCCGGAGGACGGCGGCTTCACGTGTGACGGTATCGCTCTTGGCAACGAGAGCCAGACCGATTCACTCACTGCTGATATTTCCTTCGAGGCGGTCCAAGCCCGACATAATTCGACGTTCCAATGTGAAGTCCCACAGAGTCCGGGGACGACCCTCACGCTCGTGAAGGAAGTACTCGGGAATGATGCAGCGTCCTCGTGGACACTCTCAGCGAGCGGTCCGACAAATATCTCAGGTCTGACGGGGAGCGCGGATGTGACAAATGCATCGGTCGACCCTGGCATCTATGACCTTTCAGAGAGCAGTTTCGGTCCGTACACGGGTAGTAATTGGAACTGCGTTGGCGGTACGCAGAATGATGCCGACACGGTCACCATCGCAGAAGGTCAACATGTCACGTGTACGGTTACGAACTACATCTCCTGCCAACCGACCGAGCAGTACGCTGATACTGTCGTGACTACCGCACAAGGTTTGCGGAAAGACGGAACAGCAGTACTGCTCGAACGGTCGAATGCGAGCTCATCTCTCGGTGCTCCGCAGAGTAGCGGGCTCCCGAGCGACCCGGCTGTACCCGCGGGCTCTTTCTACAGTCTTGGATTCGGTGGTTCCATCGTCGTGCGGTTCGATAACAATTACATCATCGATGGGCCGGGCAACGACCTACAGGTGTGGGAGGTCACCGGAGGGGTATATCCAGACGAACTCATCGAGCTTGAGGCAAGCCAGGATGGCACGACATGGTTCCCCATTGGGAGCGGGCTGACTCGTGATGCGATGACGGATCTCGGACTCTCAGGTCTCTCGTGGGCGCGCTACATCAGACTGACGGACATTTCGAACCCCAATAGCTTCTCTGATGCAACGGCGGACGGATATGATCTCGACGCATTCAGTGCACTGACCTGCGGCACACGGACGGTACAGCAGTAAACATTCAATATGGAGGTACGCGCTTTCACACAATTCGGAAGACGCGTCGCACTCATCATCGGAGTGCTCCTACTTCTTGTATCTGCATACCTCGTTCGCGGAGCCGAGACGGGTACCACGTTTGCCACCGGTTCCGGGCAGGCAGGGCTTGAGCTCAAGATAGACAGTGAGGCGAGCTACAATGGCGTCTCACAGCCCCAGCTCTCATGGAGTCTCAAGGATCTCGTACCCGGCGTCGATAAGTTCTGGAACTTTGACGACGTGAAGCCAGGAGACAACGGCGAGAACACCATCAGCATCCACATTAAGAAGAACCCCGCATGGGTATGTCTCAATTTCTTGAACCTCGTTGACGCAGAGAACAGCATCAATGAACCAGAGTCCCTTGTCGACGTCACGTCCGGAGGCGACCTTTCGAAAGGGCTTGAGTTCTTCGCGTGGCATGACGACGGGGACAACGTTTTCGAGCTCGGTGAGAAGCCGATATTCGGTACGTCAACCCAAGATGGAATGAGTGTGCTGAGCAGTACGACCTATCCGCTCGCAGACTCAACGACGGGTGGGCCGTACGGAAAGGATTCGACACACTACTTCGGAGTCACATGGTGTGCGGGTGACCTCGATGTCAACCTCACGACTGCCGCGGTAACATGCGACGGAACAGCACTCGGTAATGAAGCGCAGACCGACTCGATGTCGGTCGATGTCTCGCTCACGGCAGTGCAGGCGACGGCGAACTCTCGTTACATATGCGGAGGTGGAAACGACCGCGCTGAAGGGTGCAGTCCTGGTTACTGGAAGCAGCCGCATCACTTCGGGAACTGGCCCGCGCCGTATGCAACCACGACGCTCTTCGGGAGCGTATTCGAGAATGCGTTTCCCGGGAAGACGCTCCTACAGGTTCTCTCGCAGGGCGGTGGTGGGCTCAATGCGCTCGGGCGACAAGTGGTTGCCGCGCTCCTCAATGCATCGAGTACCAACTACGCCTACTCGGCAACCGAGGTCATCGCAATGTTCAATGCGGTCTATCCGGGCGGCGATTATGAGACACTCAAAGCCGAACTTGAATACCAGAACACCGTGTACTGTCCCCTCGGAAGAGATGATGAGAGCAAGAGGCATATCACTGAGTGGAAGCACATACAGCCACAGAAGTTCACCACGGTGGTCATTGAGAAGTGTAAAAGCGCGTGGAAGCGCCTCTGGTCATGAAAGTCTTCACCACCATCGGGAACATATGCATGGGGGTGATACTGCTCCTCTCTGCAGTTGGTATCGTGAGTTCAGTGTACCCCATTCCAGGCGGCGTCGAAGTCCGCATCGTAAAGTCTGGTTCCATGGAACCGGCGATCATGACAGGTGGACTCATCATCATGCGTCCTGCGAATCAGTATGCTGAGGGTGACATCATCACCTTCACAAGCCGAGATTCGGTCATCCCAACAACGCACCGCATTGTCGGAACGGAAGGCGAGAGTGGCGCGCTCCGTTTCGTGACGAAGGGCGACGCGAACGAGGAGCGTGATACTGAAACAGTGCCTCAGGGCGACGTGCTCGGAAAGGTTCTCTTCTCACTCCCGTACGCAGGATTTATCCTCGACTTCGCGCGCCAGCCACTCGGCTTTGCACTCCTCATCGGCATCCCTGCACTTCTCATCGTCTTCGACGAACTCGAGAAGATATGGTGCGAGGTTGCACGCATCCGCAGGAAGAAGGTCGCCGACATCCGCGCTGCTATTGAGCCCCTCATCGTCGGGCGCTATGTGCCGCCTCCGTACCGCACGCGCATGATAGACATCAATAAGCCGGTGCAGGTGCCGAACGGCTACGTCCGGAAGCTCGATGTCTCGCCGATGGAGCCCCCGACGCGCCCGCCGCTTCGCGCGAACGCGCGGTGGATGCTCGCG
>CAZFBT010000051.1:0-6499 GCA_964517185.1 uncultured Candidatus Saccharibacteria bacterium
TCATCGCACTCATCATCGTACTTCCCATACGCATGTTTGTCGCTCAACCCTTCATCGTTTCGGGTGCATCGATGGAGACAACCTTCGAGACCGGAGAATATCTCATTGTTGATCAGCTCACCTACCATTTCGAGACTCCCACACGGGGCGATGTCATTGTATTTCGTTATCCGAAGGACCCCTCAAAATTCTTCATAAAACGCATCATCGGGATACCTGGTGACACAATATCAATATCCGGCCGCGTGGTAACTCTCACGAACAAAGACAACCCTGATGGGGTGGTGCTCGATGAACCATATGTGCAGGAAATGAGTCCGAATGGCGGACTTACCGAGACTCTCGGTCCGAATGAGTATTTCGTCATGGGAGACAACAGAAACGCGAGCTCGGATTCCCGCATGTGGGGTGTCCTGCCGCGCGATAACATCATTGGGAGAGCCTTTCTTCGCCTTTTTCCTGTGACCGATGCCGCTGTTTTTCCTGGTAAATATGATCTCAATGCAGAGCTTATAAGTTCACCCTAAGTACCTTTATACAACGTATGGCAGCGAACATTTCAGTCCAGGATTTCGTCCGTTCGGCAACGCGCACCGCCTCTCACTATGGGTTTTCAGCACTCGACCGCCTTCGGGAAGACCCGGCGTGCCGTGAGTGTGGTGAACGTATCCCGCACCGCGATACGGCCAGTGATCGTCGGAACGATGCCCTTCACGGCATGCTCACCGCCGGCATGTGTGCCTACTTTGACGGCAAGCTTAATGCGCTCCCCGGTCCGACCCTCTTCTACTCCATCGAACAAGTTCCCCGCTCTGGTGAGGCAGCGATCACCTTCCAAGTGTTCAATGTGAAAAAGAGCATCGCTGAAGCGCTACTCATTCAAACAGTCCGTTCGCTCCTCAATGACCTCGGCTACGAGAACCACACGCTTCGCATCAACTCACTCGGCGACAATGATTCGGTCTCACGGTACGTTCGCGACCTCACGAATTTCCTTCGGAAACGCATTGACGACATGCCAGCTCCCGCCCGTGAGCTCATGAAGGAGCATCCACTCACCGCTCTCATGCACCTCATTGAAAAGGAGCATGAACTCGCGAAGCGGAGTCCGAATCCCTTGGAATACCTCACCGACATGAGCCGGAAGCATTTTCGTGAGATCATCGAATTCCTCGATATGAGCGGCATGCCATTCGAGATCGACTCTCGCCTCATTGGACACCCTGACTGTTACTCTGAGGCTCTCTTCGCGTTTGACGTGCGTACGAATGAGGGTGATGCGTACCCTGAGCCACCCCTCTACATCCGGGGTGGTCGCTATAACACCTTCGTGGCGAAGATGAGTAGGCAGAAACTCCCTGCGGCCGGAGCGGTCGTCGTCCTTCGTGATAAGCGGCCAGCAACTACACTTTCCATACCGCGTCACAAGTTCTCTCCTGCAGTCTTCATGATCCAGCTCGGTTTCGGGCCGAAGATCAAGAGCCTGCTCATTCTTGATGAGCTAAAGCGTGCAGGCATTCCGGTTTATCAAAATGTCATGAGCGATTCACTTACCGAGCAACTCCGTCAGGCGGAAGCAAAGCGTGTCCGCTATGCCATCATCCTTGGCCAAAAGGAGTACGTCGAAAACAACGTCATTCTCCGCGATCTCCATGAACAGAGCCAGTCCTATATCCCAACTGCCTCGCTCGCCGACTATCTGAAGCGCCTCACCGCACTCGTATAGTCATCGACAGTGCCCAGCGACCACATAATTTCAGCTTGCAAACGATACACTGCCGTGGTATTCTCTCGCGGCATATGGCAACGAATGTCGAGGTAAAAAAGAATAATCAGGAAAGTACCGCGAACCTCATTCGACGCTTCACGAAGCGTGTCCAAGGCTCTGGCATAATCACCCGCCTCCGAAAAGAACGCTACTACAAGCGTACAAAATCTGACACGGTGAATCGGGTCTCGAAGCTCAAGAAACTTGAAAAGAAGGCAAAGTACGAGAAACTCCTCAAACTCGGAAAAGTACAGGAAACGAGAGCACGACGCTAAAGCGTATACTATCCCCCGCCGACCGCGCGGGGGATATTCGTTCTCGGGACATCTTTGCTATCCTTGTATACTTTTCTAGAGCTTATGTCGGTATCCATCTCACACACAACACAGACATACCCGAAACTCCCCTATGAGGCAATCAAAAATGCTGTGCTTGGAAAAAAATATGAGCTATCGATCGTCTTCATTGGCGCCCGTCGAGCTCGGACCCTCAATAAGACCACCTGCGGCAAAACGTACGTTCCGAATGTCCTCTCTTTCTGCCTCGAACAGGGAGCGGGTGAACTGTACCTCACGCCATCAGTCCTCTCCCGTGAGGCAACACGATTCGCAATGTCGGAGCGGACCTATCTCGCATACCTGTTTATCCACGGATTACTCCATTTGAAAGGACATCATCACGGGGCTACAATGGAACAAGCCGAAAAACAGTATCTCCATCGATTCGGTTTTCTCGCGTAATCTTCGGCTCGCGGGCATCGCGCCCGGCTTTTTACATGGCAGAACGGTTTGTCACAGGAATTGACGTTGGCACCTATCAAGTGAAGGTGGTCATTGCACGTGAGCCGAAACCGAGTGAGGGCACCTCACTCCCACAAATACTAGGCACCGGGTATGCTGAGAGTCGTGGACTCCGTAACGGATACATAATCAATGAGACCGACGTCATGCGGAGTGTCCGAAATGCAGTTGCACAGGCCGAGAAAGCAAGTGGTGTTCGTGTGAAGCGCGCCTATATCTCAATGGGTGGCATCGGTCTCGATGAGATACATTCAAAAGGTGAGGCGATCACCTCTCGAGCTGACTCTATCATCACACAAACTGACATCGACAAGGCCGTCGAAGCAAGCCAGCAGGCGGCACTCGAGAAGATTCCAAACCGCCGTATTCTCCATGCGATTCCCTTGTCCTTCAGTATCGATAATGAAAAGGTGCATGGTCGCCCCCACGGGCTACGGGGCACGAAGCTCGAGGTCGAGACGCTCTTCATCACCGCATTCGAACAACACTTGAGTGACCTTATTTCCGCCATCGACTCCGTAGGCATCGAGGTCGAGGACACGATGGCCTCGCCTCTGGCGGGAAGTCTCGTCATGCTCACAAAGGCACAGAAGCGCGCAGGGTGTGTTCTCGCAAACATCGGCGCAGAGACCGTTTCCATTGTTGTCTACGAGAATAATACCCCCATCTCACTTAAGGTCTTCCCTATTGGCTCCTCAGACATCACGAACGATATCGCACTCGGGCTCAAGATACCCCTTGAGGAGGCCGAGAAGATCAAGCGTGGAGCAATGACCCCAACGACCTACTCGAAGCGAAAGCTCGATGACATCGTTTCAGCACGACTCACCGACATATTTGAACTTATCGATGCGCATCTGAAAAAAATACACCGTGACGGACTTCTTCCTGCAGGAGTCGTGCTCACCGGTGGCGGCTCCGGAATCGCGACAGTTCAGGATCTAGCGAAAGCGTCGCTCCGCCTTCCATCTCGTATTGCTACTCTCGATCCCGGACAGAATGGCAAAGTGAAGGACGCTTCGTGGGCGGTGAGCTATGGTCTTTGTCTCTGGGGCCTCACAGGAGCTGAAGAAGAGAGCGGTATCAGTGAAGGAAGAGTTGCTGGCAATAAGTTGTTCAATTGGTTCAAGCAATTCTTGCCATAGTCTTGCTTCGCAATCGCGGAATCACGCAGACGAGACGCGGAATGTCGCAGAAGTATCCTAACCGAGACCGGGTGATGAACCATTACACCGCCGCTATCTAAAGTTCATTGGAAGGCATCCTAAAACAATACTGATTGCACCAATGATGAGTAGGCTGCGAACCTGAGAAAGTGAAACATCACTACTCAGTACATTGACAATTGATGCCAGTACTATTACAAGTCCAAATATCAAAAGGAATAATTTAATATTCTCGATAGTCTTTCTCAGGATGAATTATATACCTACTCAGTACCTATCCTATGTATCATTATCTTGAGAACGCTCAAAGAACTAACTTTCTAAGTCACTAAATCTCTAATTTGTAATCACACGATTCTCATTTGTGTCAATATAGTGACAGCGTAGACACCGCACTGTATGATAGCCATACTTGGAGGATTAGAGATCGGAGGATCTCGGAGGTATTTTAAACGTACACGTTATGGAACAGATAAAGACTGACATTGAATCTTTCGCACGGATTCGCGTCGTGGGCGTCGGCGGCTCGGGAGGGAATGCTGTGAACCACATGGTGAACGCCAAAGTGAAGGGGGTCGAATTCATCTCTATTAATAGCGACGCGCAGGATCTTCACCACTCGAACGCGAAAAAGAAGATCCATATTGGTAAGAACCTCACCCGCGGACTCGGTGCGGGAGGCAATCCTGATATGGGCCGTCGCGCCGCAGAGGAAACGCGAGAGGAAATCGCAAACGCCATCAAGGGTTCTGACATGATATTCATCACGGGTGGGATGGGTGGAGGAACCGGCACGGGTGCATCTCCCATCGTCGCGCGCATCGCGCGCGAGAGCGGTGCGCTCACCGTTGGCGTTGTCACGAAGCCATTCCTCTTCGAGGGTCAGGAGCGCATGCGTCTCGCGCTACAAGGCATCGAAGAGCTCAAAAAGGAAGTCGACGCCCTCATTACTATCCCGAACGACCGCCTCCTTGCTATCGTCGACCGCGAGACGACCGTGAAGAACGCCTTTGAGCAGTGCGACAATGTGCTCAAACAAGCGGTCGAGGGTATCTCTGATCTCATCACCATGCCGGGCATCATTAACGTTGACTTCGCAGACATCAGAAGCGTCATGGAGAACGCAGGTTCTGCACTCATGGGTGTCGGTGTCTCTGCAGGCGAAAAGCGTGCTGAGGAAGCAGCTCGTATGGCCATCAATTCTCCCCTCCTTGAAGTTTCCATCACTGGTGCAAAGGGCGTCCTGTTTGCGATTGCGGGGGGTGACGACCTAGGCATGCTTGAGATCCAAGATGCCGCGCGCATCATCACCGAGTCCATCGATCCTCACGCCAAGGTCATCTTCGGGACAATCTATGATGACAAACTCAAAAAGAATGAAGTGCGCGTGACCGTCATTGCGACCGGTTTCCCTGAGCCCGATACAGGACACCATGTACAGACGTTCCGTCCGTATGAACGGGTCGAATCAGTTCGCTCTGATGCGGTTGAAAGCACTCGCGGACGTATCTTTAACTCAATCGGCATCCGTAGCAATGAACAGACGAAAGAAGAGCCCGCTACCCCAATCGTGGCGCGCGAGGAAGCAAAACCTGCTGCGGCCATCGCAAAGGAGCCGAAGCCTGTTGACCCCATCGATGAAGAGACTGACGACGATTGGGGTGCGGTCCCCGCATTTCTGAGGAGGTCAAAACTTAAGTAATTGGATGTTCCCTTTTGCCAAAAGTTCCGTTTCCGAGCGGACTTTTGGTAATTGTCTCCTTATGCGATACAATGACGCCTGTCTTATTCGCATCACAACGTTCATTTCATGTACGATCTCATCATCATTGGCGGCGGTCCCGCCGGGACCGCCGCCGGAGTCTACGCCTCACGCAAGCAGCTCTCAACACTCCTCGTCACAAAAGAGTGGGGCGGTCAGAGCACGGTCTCACCTGATATTCAGAACTGGATAGGGACGCCGCACATCGCCGGCACCGACCTCGCGAAGAACTTCGAGAATCACCTCAAGGAATACGCAGGAAACTGCGTCACGATACAGAGCGGGTGTACGGTAGCAGATGTCGCCAAGCAGGGTGAGGGTTTCAAAGTGGTTCTCGATAATGGTGAGGAGCATCACGCGCGTGCAGTGCTCGTCGCGACGGGTTCAAACCGCCGTACACTCGATGTCCCGGGGGCGACCACCTTCGAACACAAAGGGCTCACCTACTGCGCCTCATGTGACGGTCCCCTTTTCTCGGGCATGGACGTTGCCGTCGTGGGCGGCGGAAACGCTGGCTTTGAGACCGCCGCACAGCTCCTCGCGTACGCGAAGAGCGTCACACTCCTCCACCGAAGCGCAGAGTTTAAAGCAGACCCCGTCACTGTCGAGAAGGTGCTCTCTCACCCCAACATGAAGGCCCTCACGAACGCGACGCCGACCGAGGTCATCGGTGACAAGTTCGTAACAGGCATCAAATACAAAGACCTCAATGGGAACGAGCACACGCTCCCCATCGCAGGTATCTTCATCGAGATCGGCCTTGTCCCGAACACAGAATTCATATCAGACGACCTTGAGCTCGATGAGTATAAGCGCATTGCGATAGACCCTTGGACACAGAAGACGAGCGTCCCGGGCATTTGGGCAGCCGGTGACTGCACGAACGTGAAGTACCACCAGAACAACATCTCCGCTGGAGACGGCGTCCGTGCACTCGAGGATATCTACGTTCACCTGAAGACAAAATGATGCTGTCTACTCGAGAACCTTTTTGAGTGCTTCA
>CAZFBT010000052.1:0-6259 GCA_964517185.1 uncultured Candidatus Saccharibacteria bacterium
ATGCAGTGATGGTGAATTCAGTCGTCGTATCTGACGCGGGGTCGGTGACCTTGTGGACGATGAGCTTTCCTACCTGATCATCATTCGTGATGGTGCAGGTCGCCTCACCCCCAATGCCGACTGTGATGTTCACTCCATTCTGTGTGCCTCCGACACAGACCCAATCGCTTGCGGTGTAGCCTGGAACATTCGTCTCAGAGAGCGCCCATGTGTCAGCGATAAGACCAGCGCCTGAATCGACTGGGCTCGTTCCTGAAAGATCATTCGATCCAGTGCCATTTGCGCTGAGCGTAAAGTCCGCCGTCGTCTTTGTGCCACCATCATCGTTCACAACAACCTTACGAAGATGAAGGATTGGCGCAATGTCGTTGTTCGTGATAGTACAGACTTTATGGTCGCCGTAGTCGAGCGTTACGCCTCCATTCACGTTGCAGTCCCCTCCCCACGCACTCGAGGCATAGCCAGCTTGAGTAGTCTCCGATGCGGTGTATGAACCAGGGATGAGCGTCTTCGGCGTGTCCCAAGCTTGGTTCACACCATCTATCTTGCCCTGGAAGTCTGCCTCGGTCTTCGTACCACCGTTGTCATTAATGACGGTCTTTTCGAGTGTCAGGGTCGGAAGTTCAGAGTTCGTGAAGACACACTTCACATTTTCACCTGCAGCAACATTGAAGGTCGCCGTACGGGTGTTGAGATCGCCGGTACTGTTGCCATCATCACAGACGATTGAGGTGAGCGCGTACGCCGTATTCGCTGCCTCGGTTGAAGTATACGTACCAGGAGCCACACTTACCGTTGCTGTGTCGTTGTCACCGAGCGTACCGGCGAGATCGCCGGTGAAGCTAAAGTCTGCATCTACACCAACTACCTGCTTCTCGATGGTAATAGAACCGTTCTTCGTGTTCGTGAACGTACAGGTGACCGTTTCACCCGGTTCGACATCAAGATCAGAGATAGTTTCGCCACTGTCGCAGACAGCGCTCGTCTGTACCCATCCTGCCGGAAGAGTCTCTGCAACCGAGTATTTCCCTGGAACGACTTCCTGGTTGTTCGGCTGAGCAGCATCAGTGAGCGAGAAGTTCGAATAACCAACTCCACCCGCGGTGAAATTGAATGACTGCGTATCACCTGAAGGGTTCGTTACCTTATCGACGATGATGTGGCCCTTCTTGGTGTTCGTAATAGTACACGTTGAAGTTGCACCAGCGGTTACAACAACGTTTTGACACGTATCTCCAGTCTTTGTCCAACCTGCTGGGACAGTCTCTGTAACTGAATACGTACCGGCAGTGACTTCGTACACTTTGTCAGTTGCATCAGTGATGATGCCTGCACCACCGCCAGTGATTTCCCCTGAGCCAGTGGTGTTTATAGAGAATTGGGTTGTGTCACCACCTGGGATGGTCGTTTTCTGCACAATGAGTGCTCCTTTCTGAAGGGTGTTCGTGAACGTACAGGTGACGACTTCGCTCTGAGCAAGGTTGATTGTCGCCGTACGCGTATCAAGGTTCACCGTTGTGTTTGAGGTTGGGTCGACGCAGACGAGATTGGTAAGTGCGTAGCCGGGCGCAGCTGCTTCTGTCACGGTGAATGTGCCACTTCCAGAAAGAATGAATGTCTTCGTGTTCGATAGGGTTCCGTCAGCATCATCATCAAGTGAGAAGTTTGAGAGACCGTTTCCTGTCGTCGTGAAGCTGAAATCCTGTGCGGAATCTGGGAAGGTGTCCTTGATGATAATTATCTGACCTGGAATAGCGCTCGCCTGCATTTGGTTATCGCGATTACCAACAGAAGAACCGTCCATCGCAGCAAGTGCTACGTGGTATGGTGACCCAGAAATTGATGTAGCACCCGAACGACCATCAACAGGAACCCAGTCACTGGTTCGTGAAATATGTGCACCAAAGAATAGCGCGACCGCGCAACTCGTCACATCCTGTCCTTGAACCTTTTTTGTCTCACAATTCGGCCCTGAGTTTGGAACTGTGAAATTTACGGTAATAATTGTTTCGCTATCGCCTGCGTATGTGCCACTCTCAATAACGGGAGTAGTGGCACTAGTAAGCGTTGCACCACGCATTTCAAAACGCCTGCTGTTGTCATTAACTAACTCAAAACCGTTTAGACTACCGTCATTGGGGACATTTGGATCTTCGGGGATGAACAGGTAGCTTTTTGCTGCCCCAAAGCAGTTTGGAATACTCTGACAAAGATTCGTTTCGGGAATCCAATCCTCTGACCAATCCCAAGAAGTGAGATAGTCATATGCATGCTTGCCTCCCTTGCTGGTTCCATACCGCAACGTGACGCTGTGAGGCCCGGGGGCAAACCCCTCTATCCATAGACGTTGAACGGTTGCCTCACCTTCCTGGTATCTTGAATTGTTACCGTTAAGATTTCCGTTTGT
The DNA here is from genome assembly GCA_964517185.1 of uncultured Candidatus Saccharibacteria bacterium. Classification (GTDB taxonomy): domain Bacteria; phylum Patescibacteriota; class Minisyncoccia; order Phycocordibacterales; family UBA918; genus Damh-18. The sequence continues at coordinate 2,408 of CAZFBT010000052.1, forward strand.
CCAATTACACGTCCCTGGGTTTCCTGAATATCCATCACCATCATCGTTTGAGCACTGATCATATGTTCCCACAGCTGCATCTCGGAACCAAGTCTCTGCTACATTATCCCCCGCCTCGTCTGACACAACAACCTCGTAAAATGGCCGGTACAGACTATCGAGGAGATACGAGAGCGAGAACGAACCTTCCTCGTCCGCCTCCACAGTTTCAGTCGTCTCGGTATAGTTGTTATCGTTCTCGTCACTACCAAAGATCTTTACGAAGAATGTCTTGAGAGGCGCAAAAAAACGACCAAAAATAGTCGCCGTATCGCCTGGATGGTAGTCATCCTTATCTGTTGAAAGCTCAGGAAGTTGCACGAGCGCCTCAGCAGCAACTGGCTCATCTGTCTGCGTATTGGCCTCTTCTTCAACAATGACTGTCTCAACGATTGGTTCACTGCCTCCATTTTGTTCGACGTCAGAACCCAGGTCCTGAACGATGTCCTCACCATCTACTATCGTGGGGGTATCAACCTCTTCTGCTGTTCCAACCTCGACTTGAATAGTTTCATTTTCAGTCGACAGATTTTCTACAACTACTCCAGTACTCTCTTCAGCACTCACGAGTATTGTACCCAGCATGTACGCACATGCGAGAAGTAAAACAAGTACAAGTCCGGCGACAGCACTTTGAACCTTGATCGTTTTCATAAATTATATCGCTACCTTGATTAATGAACGGGTAACGTAATTGGCTACTTTGATGAATAAACCCACTAAACAAACGACGTGTGCTATTTCTGTAGCGACACGTCGGCCCATATAAAAAGCCATGGCATTTGCCATACTTACACCAACTTGCATAAGAGCTGTTTGTATTGAAGTATACTCCTCAATACGCGCGCATGCACCTTGACAGTATTAATTCATAGTTTCTAATTTCCTTGAGGATGCAGATTCAAAGCTTATTTTCACCTCATCACATACTCATGTAATGCTTTTTGTACACATTCGTCTATACTGTATGAAAGCACGACATTTGGTTGGGCTAGTTTATAGTTAATTAATTATCAAGTTTAATGATTCATAAGATTACATGAAGGTATTAAGAAATACGGCAATCACATTTGTGTTCCTTGGGGTCGTCCTTATTCCGAACGCTCGAGCTGAGGCAGCAACCATTGAAGAGATGCTGGCTCAAATCAAGACTCTCATGGCACAAATCGAGGAGCTTCAAAAGCAACTCACTGCGGTTCGTGGCGAGGTACGTCAGATGCTCAAGGACGGCTTATCAGAAGGAGCAACCGATGATGACGTGCGAAAAATCCAGGAGCTTCTTGCCACTGACCCCCTACTCTATCCAGAGGGCCGAGTGACAGGATATTTTGGCCCTCTCACGAAGCAGGCAGTCATGAGGTTCCAGATGCGTTATGAGCTTCCAGTCACTGGTGAGATAAGCAGCACTACTCGTGAGCTCCTTGAAGAGTATCTGCGGGAAGGATTCGGCAACACCATTCCACCAGGGCTTCTCAGTGCTCCGGGGATAATCAAGAAAGTTGAGATGCGCTATGTCCTCGGATGTGAGAAACGGGGTAATGGTATGGGACCTCTCTGTAAGAAGCTCAAGGTGAAGTATGGGGGCGAAAACGATGACTCAAGTGATGACGATGACTCATCTGATGACGGATTCGACGTCGAGGTAGAGATAGAGGACGGTGAAACGACTGTTGAATTCAAGTTCAAAGGTAAGTCATATACGGTCATCGAGGATACTACCGATGTAGATGACATCATAGAAGCAGTTGCAGAAAAGCTTGTCGCCGCAGGAAAGATAGATGACGAGGACGACCTTGATGAAGACCTCGAGGATGAGATTCGAAAGGAGATGGAAGAAGCTCTCGAGGACATAGAGGAAGATTTCGACATTGAAATCGAGATCGAGAACGGTTCCACTACCGTATCTTTTGAGTTTGATGGCGATGACTATGAGGTCAAAGTTGACTCAACCGACGAAGACGACGTCTTGGATGCGGTTGCGGATGCCATAGATGAAGGCGATACCGCTGAAGACCTTGATGATGCACTGAGAGGTGCACTTGAGGATGCGCTCGAGGAGGCACTCAATGATGACGACAGTGCAAAGAATGATGCTGAGGAAGCTATTGACGACGCAGAAGATGCTATCGCTGAGGCCGAAGCACTCATCGACGATGCTGAGGAAGGAGATGAGAAGGATGAGGCTGAGGAGCTACTCGACGAGGCGAAGGAGGCACTCGAAGATGCAGAGGATGCGTTCGATGATGGCGACTACGACGAGGCAGAGGACCTTGCTGAGGAGGCGGAAGAACTCGCAGAGGATGCAATGGATGCACTCTAATTAATTCCTTACGCACACAAAAACCGCCCACAGGCGGTTTTTGTGTGCGTAACTACATCGGTGTATCATTAAGCTCATGAAAATCATTTCCCCTGCACTGTTTCTGTTTCTCGCACTCGTCATACTGCCGCTCCCGTCGAGCGCGTACTTCACGACCGCACAGCACGCACTTATCGCGAATGATACGACCGCGCTCTTCCTCATCGAGTTCACATTCGGTCATGGAAAGTACGATGTCTCGATTCCTATCCGAGCTCTGCGAGGTGTCCAAAATGCCGTCGGCACTGTCAGATTCGAGGTAGTAGATGATGAGAAGGAAAATGCACAAGGTACAGTGAATAGTGTCATCTTAAGCCGAGCCTCGGTACGTGAAGGTATGTACGTCATTCCAAGGGGAGAAACTGCTACTTTCACTCTCGTCGTATTTTACACGCGGGCACCTGAAGAAACAGAACGCACCTTCAAGGCTCAGGTGACGCACCTTCCGTTTGTGTTCGGCAGTTCGCAACGACTCTCCCTTAACCCTTCAGAGCTTGAATCATACCGTACCCAGTTCATCACTTTGAAATAGAATAGACCCCCGTGGGGGCCTATTGTGTGAATACTGAGGGGCAGAGTCGTGTGAGGTACTCGCGTATCTCTGGACTCAACTGATTTACCTCGAGTTCTCTGACATCGAAATGTGATTCGTCTGCAGAAATACTACCCTCGAAATACTCCTCAAGGAGCGTTGTACATACCTCTTCAGCGTCTTCTTCACTGCAGCCGATATCGTGTGCAATGTGCGCTATCACGTCTTTGAGCTTCGGCATGTTCCCTCCTCTTGTTCAAAATCTGAGGGAAGTCTACATAGAAATTTGAAAAGGGTGAAGGGATGCCACGTGTTGCAATACTTTGACAATAGTCGCATTTCGTGTCACACTGAAAGAATGGGCGAACTAATTCGCATCAATAAATATCTTGCGCACGCGGGCATTGTTACGAGGCGCAGTGCTGATGTGCTCATAGATGCAGGAAAAGTATACGTAAATGGGAAACGAGCGGTCAGAGGTCAAAAGGTCACTGAACAAGACCGTATCGAAATACGTGACCATGAGCCGAACACGCACCGATATCTGCTCTACTACAAACCCAAAGGGGTCGTGACCCACTCACCGGAGGAAGGCGAGACCGACATCCTTGGGCGACTCAAGGCAGACCACGGCATCGAGGGAGTCTTCCCCATTGGACGGCTCGAAAAGGACGCCGAGGGACTTATTCTCCTCACCGATGACGGTCGTATCACGAAGGGGCTCCTCGATCCCGAACGTAATGTCGAGAAGGAGTACGAGGTCCGGGTCGATAAGAAGGCGACTCCTGGGTTCCTCAAGCGGCTGTGCGAAGGCGTCTCCATCGAGGGCTACACGACGAAGCTTGCACGGACCGCGAGGGACCCGAGGAATGAGCACGCTTTCTTGATCACGCTCACCGAGGGCAAGAAGCACCAGCTCCGG
>CAZFBT010000053.1:0-5453 GCA_964517185.1 uncultured Candidatus Saccharibacteria bacterium
TGCACGGAAGTAGTACCGTGTGTCGTCGTTGAGGCCGACCACCCCTTCTTCCTGTGTCTTCCCATCATCAGAATCATCGAGGTCACGGGTCGGTGTCTTCTTCGTGAGTGACCACGCACTCGTGCCATACTCGAAGTAGAGTTGGGCTTCGTCCTTATTGTCCATGTCGACAGTTGCACGGAGTGTTGCACGATTAGACTCGATGTTCGTTGCAGCTATCGTTCGAACATTCACATCACTTGTGTCTGTGTAATCCTCGTCGTAGTACGATAACATGAGGAGCAATTGTTCAATGTATCGAGAAAGATAGTCATGGTTGAAGTAATTCTGATTGAATTCACCACCCTTCTTGAACGAGACAGCACACTTTCCGCCCGAGTGAAGATACCCATTATAGCTACATGCAGCGTTGACTACCGGTGCATAGCTCACAAATCCAATCGAAATGAGTCCTATGAACAACGCGCTGAGAACCAAGTTCTTTTTCATACAGTTTTCAGTTATAGAATAAGCTCCGTATGCAAATACAATACGCCAATGTGCCATCTAAGTAACATTGACAAATTTAAATAATATTGTGCGATTTTATCTCTTCCATCGCACGGCCATTGTCGGTAGCCGACGTAATATGCTGAGATCTCGAACAACCCGTCTTTCTGGATACCGCAAATGAGGCTCGTTCGAGTAGATGGTGTATACTAGAATCATCTCACAGAACATGTATGCTCCCACCTGAATCGATTGAGTCAAACTGGCGAAAATCCACAGGACCTATCAGCGAACAACGGCGCTCAAAGGTTGATGGGGAGCTTGTGGCAGGGACAGAAAGAAAAAAGGAAGCCATGAGCAAAACCGAACGCCAAAAGCGCCTTGATTTTCAGACGTCCGAAAAAATCGAGGGCGAGAATGCAGAGATTCTTAACGCGGTGAACGACTGAAGGTGCCTGTCTACGAAAGGTGTGTGCAGGACAACATATAATGGATTCATCGTATGACGATACTCCTCTTCGCATCAGTGCGGAATAGTCTTTCTGTGCGCGTACTCCTTGAGCTTCTTGAGCGCGGCCATAAGGCCACGCTCGAGATTGTGAAGACTAGCGAAGATGTCGGCGCGTGCGCAGCAGCGCACGCTCCGGAACTTATCATCTGCCCCTTTCTCACAGTGCGTATTCCCAAGGAGGTCTTTACGCGCTACCCAACAATCATCATCCACCCCGGACCGCCCGGGGACCGCGGGCCATCATCACTCGACTGGGCACTCATCTCTGGCGAGCGCACATGGGGCGTCGTTGCACTCGAAGCTGCCGAACGATTCGACGCTGGCGACATCTGGGCTCAGCGAAGCTTCGCGATACCCCCTATCAACAAAACGACGCTCTATCGCGGACTCGTGACCAAATACGCGACAGAGATCATCTTCGAGGTCATCGAGAAAGTTTCGCGCGGAGGCTTCGCGCCAACACCACAGGCATCACTTCCCGTTGATGTCATCCGCTATCGCCTGCGCCTCCCCGAAGAGACACGGGTGATAGCGTGGGAGCGCGATTCAACCGCGGTCGTACTCCGAAAGCTTCGCGCCTCCGACACCCAGCCGGGCGTTCCCGACCCCATGTTCGGCGGTCTCTATCTCTACGGAGGACACCCCGAGACAAAGCAGAGGGGTGCTCCGGGCAGTATCATCGGGTTTCGAAACGGTGCCATGTGCATCGGCACAACTGACGGCGCCGTGTGGGTGACACATGTGCGGCGTATGGAGACGAACAGAGTGCTTGAAGCGTTTTCGCCTATCAAGCTCCCAGCGCACACCGTCCTCGGTATGTTCCTTCCCCACCTCGCCCATGACACTCACGTCGGCCTCCCTGAGCGCGATACCGGTACGTTCCAGGAGATATGGTACGAGGAAGAGCACGACGTTGGATACCTCCACTTCGATTTCTATAATGGTGCAATGGGTGTCGCACAGTGCGGCAAACTCCTCGCCGCATACCTCAAAGCGTGCACGCGTAGTACGAAGGTTCTCGCGCTCATGGGTGGCGAGAATTTCTGGTCGAATGGCATCCACCTCAACCTCATCGAAGCGGCCAGTGACCCTGCCGAGGAAGCGATGCGGAACCTCCGTGCGATGAATGAGCTCGCGCGAACCATTATCACGACCCGTTCGAAGCTCATCGTCGCGTCGCTCTTTGGCTCGGCGGGCGCTGGCGGCGCGATTGTACCGCTTGCCGCCGATAAGGTCGTCGCGAGCAGGCGCTCCATCCTCTACCCGTACTACAAAGATATGGGACTCACCGGTTCGGAGTACTCATCGTATCTTCTCCCCCGCCGCGTCGGCAGAGATAGGGCGACTGAACTCCTCGAAAACGCCGAGCCGATTTCTTCATCCACGGCTCTTAGCATTGGGTATCTCGATGCCGTCCTCTCTGAAGATGGGCCGCAGTATACAGAAGAGGTGCGTGCCTACTGTGAAGCGCTCGCACATGACAGCGCTTACGGAGTACTACTCACCGAGAAGAACACGACACGTGACCACGATGAAGCACAGAAACCGCTCCGAGCATACAATGCAGAAGAGGTCGCACTCATGGCACAGTGTTTCTCAGGTAACCTCACCGTACATGGCACGACCTTCCCGAAAGCACGGAAACAATTCGTATACAGGTAAGAAGCTCCCCCAAAACTGATAGTGCGACCCGTGACGACGCGAGACAAATCACGCCAACGATTTTCCATCCTACTGATGATACAGACTTGTCATTTGTGCGTGTCGACTCCACAGAGATCTTATTTGCAGAAAATGATCTCGTCAGTATTCAGATTAAGCTCTTCGCTGAACCATACTCGTACATCCTCAATGCCGCCAATTGCATCTATGAGTCCTGCCTGGAGCGCGAGCGGCGCGGGAAGCGTCGAACCATCTGCGAGCTCAGCAACCTTTTCTACAGGCAGATTACGATTGAGAGCGACATCCTCAACGAACGCATTGTGGTAAAGCGCAAGGTCACGTTCAAAGAGCGCACGCTCCTCTGGAGTGAATGGCTTGTCCAAGCTCCCGGCATCCTTGAACTTCCCCGATGCAAGTGAAATGTACTCAATGCCTGATTCCTCGTTCTGCTTCGCATAGTTGAGGTGAGACATGGTGATCCCGATGCCTCCCGCATCCGCGTAAGAAGACGCGAAAATGCGGTCTGCCCCGGTTGCGACGTAGTAGCCACCCGAAACGCCATAATCGAGGATGTACGCTGCAATAGGTAGCGTGTTCTTCTTGAGCGCATCTGCGATGAGCTTTGAAGCCGAGGGCGAGCCGCCAGATGAATCAACGAGCACGAGTATGCCGAAAATGTTCGGGTCTATGAACTCTGCGAGATCGAGCATTGCGACCGTCTCGCTCATGCTCGTACCGCTTGTGACGATTTCACCGTCCACCTCCTCAATGTATGGGAATGTGGTGAGCTCACCGTTTATTGGCACGACTGCGATATTACAGGTTCCATCACTGATGTAGTGACTCGCGTTGTATCCACTCCACTCATCGTGCCAGACGCCGTAGTATTCGATCGAGAGCACGAACGCAGCGACGAGTACAAAAATGAGCACGGATACCATGCCAATAAATCTGGGTACAGAGACCATCATTCCCTAAGCGTAGCATCTTCATATGAGGTTTGAAATACCACTGCCTCGACAGTGATTTCAAGCTGATAAGTTGCACCACGTAGTTCAGAAATATAATTTCAATCATAAGTATGAATGCGAGTTAGCAATCAGATTCCTCGTGGTATCGCATGGCCATGTGTGCCCATGCATGTGCGGGAACGAGATGATTCAACTCATCCATTCATTTTGGTGGCCTTTTACTTGAGCTATACACGAGTTGCTTCTAATTCCTCGTCGAGCTCTGTAAGGGGAATTCTGTCATAACGATGAACGCCGTGGCGCTATGAATAGCGCCACGGCGTTCATGTTAATCTTCTCTATTTGACTGGATAGAACCGAATGTTCGCAAGCTTGAAGTCTCCAGATGCGTCAACATCCCAAAGATACCCTACGAGATCACCGATGTTGAATACCCACTCATTGAGGTAGTCTTGACAACCAAGCGTCATCAGGCTGCCGATGGTGCATGAGAGTGTACCATCTAGATTGATGACTGGGTCAACACATGAATCTATGATGCCATCGCTCTCGTAGTCAATACAGCAGAGTTGAGTGTCTGTACATGTGTACTCACTGAGATCGTTGTAGCAGTAGTTCGTCGGGTCAAAGTAGCACACACTACCGCTCCACTCGAATAGACCGGTTATATCCGTGGCGATCGACTTTCCTTTGGTCCGCGTGAGTGTCTGAGTTGGAGTCTGGAAACCACTGTCAGTCACAAGACCGAGCACAAGTAAGTCATTCCCAAGTTCGTCATTCACGAAGAGGAGGCTCCCCTCGAGAGTAATCTCAGGATTCTCAGTCGGCTTACCAAGTACGCGCGCAACCACGAAGTATCCTTTTTCGCTCGGAGGAATAGTCATCTCGGCTGCATCCCCATCGAATGGAGCGGTGCAAGAATCTCGTACACCGTACGTCGTGCCTCCTGACGAAGCCCACTTCCCTTTGGCGTTGCCGCTCGTCATGATTATTTGATTGTTGTCGGTTGAGTCTCCATTACTCGGAATGAAAATGTTGTTGCTGTACTCGCCTGTGGTCGGATCAGGCTCAACCGTACAGTCTTGCTTCGCAAAGTCATCTTTTTTACCGTGGATATTGAGCGTGTAGTGCTCACCCTGGAGTCCTCGTGTCTTGAGCACGTCCCAGATATTACCTGTGGTAGACCCACCTCCCTTCTGCGTGCTGAGTGCAGCTGCACCAGCTGCGTCATCGACACCAATCTGCTCTTCGAGGATGCTCGTAGAGAAGAGAACATACATTCCTACGATAAGTGCGACTATGAGTACAATGGTTATACCAAATATTGACTCTTTGGTAAGGAGCTTCTTTACTGGCTCCTTTTGGACATCAGGTTCCATAAACGATGGTTAAAATGAAAAATTGCTAACGAGACCGTTTGCCGTTCCTACTTCTTTGTACCTACTTTACTTATTGTATCCCGTGCTGAAATCAAAAAGGGGTGTTATGAACACATGCTCAGGCACACCCAGCGACACTCGAGTAACGCTAAAGCCCCTCCCGGGGGCTTTAGCGGATGGCTCAGGTTAAACCTGAATTGAACTAGAGCACTTAATTGGTCAGGTCGCCATGCGCATCAATACTACAGCCAAGTTCGTTGTAGCCCTCGAACTGGTTTTTGAGCGTATTGTACTGATCCTTAGTGCCCGGGAAGACACCGTTGAATGCATTGATGACTCCGTCAACACTGACTGGGTAGTTCACATCTGGGTGAGCAGCGTTCAGGAGTGCCGCCACCACATGACGCCCAAGCGCATTCAGTCCACCGCCGCCAAGACCTA
>CAZFBT010000053.1:5463-6114 GCA_964517185.1 uncultured Candidatus Saccharibacteria bacterium
TGGCAACAGACGTCGAGCCCATCACGGCATGGAACCTCAAGGAGCGTCTTGCCAGGGAAGGCATCCTCAAAGACTGAGCTGAAGAGATCGCTCGTATCGTACGGCGGTGTCCAGTTCTCAGTTTGATTCTTCCAATACCCCGGTGTGCAGCCAGCAAACTCCGCACATTCAACGGTCGAGGTCACGAGCTCATCGTCTGAGCCCGTCGTTCCCGTATCGTTCGTGACGAAGTCGGCGGTATTCGGATGCTCATTCTCGCCACACTCAAGCACGACATCGTTCTCCGAGTCAGTGCCAAAGCTAACAGCGTACTCGAGGGTCTTATCTACGTCGTCTGCGCAGACTTCGACGTTTTGTGGCCCTTGTGGATTCGTATCACTCACAAAGACACACTCATCCACCTCATTCTCCGGATCGCCGAAGGTCACGGGTTCAGTCGTTTCGGCACCAGGAATGTCACCGCTCGTGGTCACCGATGCGGTATTCTCAGTGTCATCCGAACTACCAGATCCACTGTACGCACACTCGAGATCCTCACCACCGCCGAGCACGTGCGGGAAACTGACAAAATCAGCATCTACAGTACAATCGACTGTCAATGCGCCAGACGAATCAAGAACATCATCGACAGACTCAATGGTGGTGTCGGGA
>CAZFBT010000054.1:0-6062 GCA_964517185.1 uncultured Candidatus Saccharibacteria bacterium
AAGCCGACGCAGACCGCCGCTCGCATCCTCAACAGCGCGGGTGTCTTCGCAGACTTCATTCTCGCGCGTGGGCCCGTGGCGCTCGACAAGAAGCGCAAGGAAAAGATAGCGCGCTTCTGCAATGTGCGCCCCGAACATGTCATCTCTGCACCGGATGTGGCGAGCGTCTATGATGTACCGCTCAACTTCGAGAAGGACGATATCTCCGCGCGCATGTGCGAGGTGCTCGGCATCAAGGTGAAGGGTGCGCCCGACCTCTCTCTGTGGAAGCGTTTCGTGAAGCGCTCGAAGAACGGGAACGATACGGTGAAGATAGGCGTGGTCGGTAAGTATTTTAATTCGGGTGATTTCGTCCTCTCGGATGTGTACATTTCAGTCCTCGAAGCCATCAAATACTCGGCGTACGCACTCGGCCTCAAGCCCGATATCCAGTATCTCTCAGCCTCTGAGTTCGAAGACAAGAAGAAGCTCAAGAAACTCGATAGTTTCGACGGAATTCTCATTCCTGGGGGTTTTGGCGCAACTGGTATTCCAGGGAAGCTCGCGGTCATCAAATATGTTCGTGAACATCGTATCCCATACTTCGGGCTCTGCTACGGCATGCAGCTCGCAGTCATCGAGTATGCGAGGAGCGTGCTCAGGTACAAGGATGCACACACTGCAGAGATTGATCCGAAGTCGAAGCATCTCGTCATTGATGTGATGCCTGACCAGAAGGAGAAAATCGCGAAGAGCGACATGGGCGGTACGATGCGTCTCGGCGAGTATCCCGCAGTGCTTGGGAAGGGAACTGTTGCCGCAAAGGCTTACGGCAAGGGAGAAATTAGTGAGCGCCACCGCCATCGCTACGAGGTCAATCCCGAGTTCATTGAAGCACTTGAAAAGAAAGGGCTCGTTTTTTCGGGTAAATCGCCAGATAGACGACTTATGGAAATCGCTGAACTCCCTAAAGAAGTCCACCCGTTCTTCCTTGGGACGCAGTTCCATCCTGAATTCCACGCACGTCCGCTCTCGCCGCACCCACTCTTCACAGCGTTCATACAAGCAGCGTATGAGAACAAGAAGGGGTAGTTCGTACAAGGTCAAAGGTAAGGTTTGGCTCTACCCGGGGGAAACGGGCAACTGGCACTTCCTGACCGTACCAAAGAAGGAATCAGCGGCAATCAAGAAGGCGTTCGGTTCGCTGGTTCGCAGCTGGGGTTCGTTCCCGGTGAGTGTCACGATAGGGAAGACCACCTGGAAGACCTCCATATTTCCCGATGCGAAGTCTGGGACCTACGTGTTGCCACTCAAGGCCGTAGTGCGCAGAAAAGAGGGACTCTTCGAAGGGGATACCATCACGTTCTCATTCCAGGTGTACCCATGATCTAATTCAGAGTGCGCACACATGAAAAAACACCCTGTGGGTGTTTTTTCATGTGTGCTAGCTCCTCGACTCCCAATATTTGAGTTCCGCGAGCATGCCAGTGATACGCTTGATGAGCTCGATGATCGCCTGTCGTACCTCATTTGCGCGTTCAGCAGGTGTTGCCTCGGTGATGCTCCCTTCGACACCCACCTTCTCAAGTGTAGCAATGAGCCCTTTCGCAAGGTCTGAGTTTGCCGCAAGCGTCTGCGTCACCATATACATGCCCTGTTCGTTTACAGTGGTGAGAAAGACGGTTTCTTTCCCCGGAGCCGCAGGACCGTTGCTACAGAAGTACTGCCAGTCCTGGCTCCACGGATGTTCTACCCAGACTTCCGAGGCTACCCATCCCTGGAGCGCTCGTTTCACCGTCACGACCTGGGTGTTATCTTTGACTGCTGTCGCCGTGCCAATAAATATCTGTGTGGTTCCGTCATTTACGACGCTCTCGAGGTACATGTCGAGAGGGAGACAGCTCAGTGCCTCTGCGCTCGGTGCTTGAAAGGTGAGCACGGAGACCATCGCAAGTGCTAGTATGCCGGTTCGCATAGTATATGTATTATGATGTAATTGGTGCACTATACTCTACGCTCATATCTCAAAGAGGTAACAGTACCAAGATATATCAATTATTATGTCACGACGTATCGTCAAAAAGATATTGCCTGAATATTTCGAGCTAATTCTTTCAGGTAAGAAGAAGTATGAATTCCGGGTCGCTGACTTCGATGTAGATGAGGGAGATGTGCTCGTGCTTGAGGAGTGGGATAGCCTTGACCACGCGACGCGAAAGCCGACCGGCCGTGTCATCGAAAAGACCGTCACTTTCAAACGTAAGTTCTCACCCAACGAATTCAAGCAATCAGAGGAACTTATGAAGCAAGGCTTCTATATCCTTCAATTCGACTAGCGCCAGTCCTCGTCTGTTGTATACTCATACTCATACTAAATACTAATACTTTCATCAATGCACCAAGGAAACTGGACCTGCAGTAGCTGTGGCACCGCCATCACCGAACTTCCGTTTGAACCGCGTCGTACCGATGGACTACTCTGCAAGGATTGTCACGCAAAGAAGCGGAGCGAGGACAGACCACAACGCCCGCAGGGCGACCGCCCGCGCTTCGAGGGGAACTGGACCTGTAGCAGCTGTGGCACCGCCATCACCTCGCTCCCCTTCGAGCCACGCGACACCTCAAACCTCAAGTGTATTGACTGCTTCAAGAGATCGAAGTCCTAAGGCCAATCTACATCTAATGGTAGAAAAATAAACTATATAGGCTACACTACTAGTGATGGCGAAAGGGTGGAGTAAGGGACTGACGAAAGAGACGAGCGCATCTGTGCGAAAGATCTCCGTGACGATGAAGTCACGAGGGATCGATAACTTTTCAGAGTGGCGTAGGAAAGCTCGAGAAAGGGGGCTCATTAAATCCGAGTATCTATCATTTGAGAAGAATGGGGATCTTGCAGAACTCATTGGTGTAGTCTTGGGGATGGTCATCTTGAAAGATTTCCCCGCACCGAGCGGCTGCTTATATTCTCGAATTCGAACAACCAAGGCTTCGTAAGGCGCTATCGAAAGCTGGTACGGACAATCATTGGCAAAGAGCCATACGTGTACAAACAAACAGACCAAAACTGCACCAGAATCAGCATCTACGAGAAAGAGATTAGCAAGCGCCTTGGCATACCGTGTGGTTCCCGCAAAGACATCAAGATCTTTGTTCCACGTTGGATTTCGAATAATCGAGGAAATGTAGTAAGATACCTCCGCGGTTTGTACGAGGCGGAAGGGAGTCTGTCATTCCATGGCCCCACGTATACACACAAGCTGTCGTTCTCGAACACAAATCCATCACTCCTCAAGATAGTGTATCGCCTTATGGCTAGACTCGGCTTTCACCCTTCAATAGGAGAGAAGCGAGTCCAGATATCGAGGAAGAATGAAGTGAAGAAAGCGGCTACGCTCCTCCAATTCAGGGCGTACAAAAATAATTGCGGGATAGTGTAAAGGTAGCACGCAAGGTTCTGGCCCTTGTAATCTAGGTTCGAATCCTAGTCCCGCAGCAAAGGGCAATTCAAGCAGCTATACTGTTACGATGCATGACAAGATCACCATTGAGGCTCTCGTTGCCGCGCCGCTCGAAAAGGTGTGGGATGACTTCACGAACAAGGACACAGTCGTGAAGTGGAACACGGCATCGGAGGACTGGCACTGCCCCCGCGCAGAGAATGACCTGCGGGTCGGCGGGAAGTTCTCGTACCGCATGGAGGCGAAAGACGGGAGCGAGGGGTTCGACTTCACCGGCACGTATGATGACGTCGTGCCTCACGAGCGTTTTGCATATACCATGGACGATGGTCGCCAGGTCGCGGTCACCTTCGCGCGAGAAGAGAATAGTGTTCGAGTCGTTGTCTGTTTTGAACCAGAATCGGAGAATCCGCGCGAGCTCCAGCGCGCCGGCTGGCAAGCGATACTCGACAACTTCAAGCGCTACGCGGAACGAACCACGGAAGCCTGACAGCGATGCTCCAAGTCCTGCGAGTTCTGAACACGAGGACCCGCGCACGCAACAGGTGCTTCATTGTAATGGTCGAGCGCAATCCACAGGGGTAATGTGGTTGCACTTGTGTATCTCGATGGCGGGTGTATACTAATGTCAGTGCAGACGATGTCCCGTGTACGGTGTGTTGCTTCGGCAACACCAAGTCACAATGCATCTGACGCAGTTCTTTTTCGCCCCTCGGGGCACACAATTCAAGACCGCTTGCATATGCACGCGGTCTTTTTCATTTTAAAAGAAAGTGTCCCTTATCTGCCTGCAGGGAAGCTCATGATTCCTCATCACATCTTCATCATACTCAGGTACAGTTATGTTCATGTATGATACGAATCTCATGAAGACACTACTCGGTATCGTCCTCATCCTCGTCATAGGCATCACCGCCGCCATGTATTTTTCAGACACTCCCGCAGATGATGCAGAGAGCGGTACCATGACGAATGCAGAGCTCATCGAGGGCGAACTTGAGGAGCCAATCGTCGCTGAAGATGTCGAATATTTTGAAGGTGCCACCGGATTCTTTGTGCGGCCGGAGGCGACCGGGAGCTATCCTGGTGTCGTCATGATACATGAGAACCGAGGTCTTCGGCCGGAGATACGCACCGCCGCGGAGACACTTGCTGGCGAAGGATACATGGTGCTCGCAGTCGACCTCCTCAGTGATGTCGCCGAGGATCAGGATGGCGCGCGGGCGCTCACTGCAAATTTCGTTCAGGCAACAGGAACAGAGAACATGCGCGCGGCAGTCGCGTACCTGCGCGCACAGGGTGCAGAACGAGTCGGCTCATGGGGCTGGTGCTTCGGGGGACGCCAGTCAGTCGAGCTCGCAATCTCCGGTGAAACACTCGATGCTACGGTCGTCTACTACGGCGGTAGGATGGCGACGTCGACCGAGCGTCTTGCACCAATTGCGTGGCCTGTCCTCGGAGTGTTCGGTGACCAAGACCAGTCGATTCCCGTCGAGATGGTCCGTACCTTCGAATCATCGCTCAATGAGCTCGGAGTCGAGAATGAGATATACATCTACCCCGGTGTGGGACATGCGTTTGCGAACCCGTCAGGAATGAATTACGCACCAGAGGCAACCATAGATGCCTGGGAGAAGACGCTCGCATTCCTCGAGCGGCATCTCAAGGGCATCGAGTGATGTAAGGAGTGGCATGAGACAAAACATTCGCAAGGTTCTGCGTCGTACCACTCCGATGCGGTACTATAGGTAGGTGACTCTTGAAGACATACAGCAAAACAAGATATTCAATAAGCTCTCGACGCCAGAAAAGATACAGAATTTTCTAGATAGCATCCCCTTTAACGATGAGGAGGATGGTGAGACATGCATGTCGGCGATACGGGTACTTCATGAGCGAAAGGCACACTGTCTCGAAGGGGCATTTTTTGCGTGCGCGTGTCTCAAGCTCAATGGACAGAAACCCCTCCTCGTGAACCTCAAAGCGAGAAAGCCGGACATCGACCATGCACTCGCGATATTCAGGAAGAATGGATACTATGGGGCGATAAGCAAGGGCGGTCATGCGGTGCTCACGTATCGAGACCCTGTGTATCGTTCTGTTCGTGAACTCGTGATGTCATTCTTCCACGAGTATTTTCTTTTCACGAATGGAACGAAGATGCTTATTGGCTACTCAAAGCCCCTCAACCTCGATAGATTCGGGAGGAAGTGGATGATTGGTGGAGAAGACCTCTGGGACGTTGCCGAAAAGATATATAATCTGCCAGTCATACCGGTCGTTCCAAGGAAGAATACCCGACATCTCCGAGCGGTTCCGAAACGGGAACGAAGAGTACTGAACACGCTTGTCTAGATACGAAACGACATGGTAAAGAAACGATTCGGGAGAGCACAGATGACCTTCAGTGAGAAGGTCGTTGCGCTCGCGCGGATGATACCGAAAGGGAGGGTGACGACGTACGGGCGCATTGCGCGCGCCGCTGGAGGCGGCGCGCTCTCTTCCCAGAGCATTACCACCATCCTTGCGAAGGCGTACGACAGTGGTGTGCGTGACATCCCATTCCACCGCATCGTCTACGCGGACGGCAAGGTTTGGATGAACGACTCCTATCGAGACGAG
>CAZFBT010000055.1:0-6052 GCA_964517185.1 uncultured Candidatus Saccharibacteria bacterium
GTGAATCTATCACCCCGGGCAGTTCGACGTTCGCAAACATTTCCATTGCGGCACCATCGGGCAGCTATACACTCACCGGGAGCGCGACGACCACGGGGAACTTCTCGCTCACGAGCGCGACTTCGTTCACTGCATCTCCAGGGGTGACCCTCACCGTGGGAGGTGTCTTCACGAACCTCGTGGGTGGCGGTGCGACGACATGGACCGGCTCGATCGTGCGCCTCATGGGCGGCGTGCCGTATGTCATTAACACAAAGGTCGCTGGCGCTGACGTTTATGACCTCATGCACATTGGCAGTAATTCTGACGTGAGCATGTGGAATTCGAGCGCGACAACGACTATGCTCGATACTCTGAGCTCGCTCTACTCGATGGACAACGCGAACGTGAACGGGGAACTCTACATCTACGGCGACTACCGACGCACGACTGGAGCCGACTACTGGAGCTACGCGACCGACTTTGACGGTACGTCGCTCTCGGGAAGCGAACGCGTGGTGAACGTGAGACACCAAAGCGGTGCGACGTCGACGTTCTCGGGTGGTACACTTCAGATACTCGGCGGTGTGGGAGCCACAACGACCATCACTAACCAGGGGAGCGGCACCTATGCGATGCGCGTGTCAGGAGGGACGCTCTACGCACTCAACTATGCATTCCGTAACCTCGGGGCGAACGGACTCGAGCTCTCGGGTACGACCACCGTTACTTCAATTTCAAACGGCGACTTCGAGCTCGCCATCTCGGGCGGCACACTCATCACTCTCTCGTCGACGACGCTCAACTACAATGCCTCAATGGTGTCTTCCGGCATGCGATTCGCGACGACGAGTGCAATCACGGGCGTGAACGTCGATCTCGTGGGAACGACACCGTCCTTCTGGACGTTCACCTCTCATCGCGGCAACCTTGCAGGTGAGTACTTTGATGTTGATGGTGGCGGTGACTGCGGTTCGCTCCGTTGGGATGACAGCACCTGTCTCATCACTCAGCAATCCGCATACCGCTGGAGGAATGACGACGGAGGCGAGGGTGTCCCCGACAGCGAGTGGTTCGACACAAACTGGACTAAGCGTAGACGCGTCTCTATCACGAATGATGACGCGACCACGTACACCAATGCGGCCGTCAAGCTGACCATTTCCTATGACGGAGATATGCAAAGCGACTTCGATGACCTCCGATTCACGTCATCTGACGGTCTCACGCCGCTCAGTTTCGTTCGAGAGATCTACACGACGAGTGCTACGGCTACGGTGTGGGTTAAAGTACCATCGCTCGCCGCGTCTGCGGATA
Source organism: uncultured Candidatus Saccharibacteria bacterium (assembly GCA_964517185.1). Taxonomy (GTDB): domain Bacteria; phylum Patescibacteriota; class Minisyncoccia; order Phycocordibacterales; family UBA918; genus Damh-18. The sequence goes on from CAZFBT010000055.1 coordinate 1,297, forward strand.
CAGACATATACATGTACTACGGCAATGGCGGTGCCGCGAATGGAGGCGTCGGAACGTCGACCTTCATCGCGTACGATGATTTTGAAGATGGCGGAATCACTGAATACAGTAACGACACCGCGCAGTTCACAGTCGATGGTTCGTTCGCATACCAGGGAGCGTATGGACTCGAGGCGACCGACCCGAACGATGTCACGACCGATGGCATCCACCGGACGGACATGACGGTCTCACAAGGTGAGACGATGCGCTTCCTTCAGTATGTAGACACATCAGGTGCTGGCGCGAGCGATGAGACTTGCGCACTCTTCGGTGTGCAGACCCCGACCGCCGCGAACAACAACTACGCGGTCTGTCTTGAGCAGTACGGCACCGACCGTGTCTCGATAGCAAAGAACGTCACGAGCCGCGATACGAGCGGGACCGTGCTCGCCTCGACGAGCATGTCGTACGTGACTGGATGGTACGAGGTCGAGGTCGATTGGAATACTAATGACACGATATTCGTCTCTGTCTACCAGGACGGCTCACTCGTCGCGACGACGAGCGCGACCGATTCCTCGTACACAACCGGAGGTATCGGTTTCTCATACTGGGGTCAGCACGGTGGATGGGACATCTACTCCTCGCGGCCCCTGCTCGCGACTGACCCCATGACTGCCTTTGGTTCTGAGCAGGTACGAGGCGGAGCTTCGTGGATAGCGGCACTCAACACGAAAGCTTCGACGGTGACCGTAGGCAGTACCATTCGTTCGCGGTTCGTCATCGAAAATACAGGGCTTTCGATCAGCGATGCGTACCGACTCGAGTATGCATCGAAGGGAGTAGCACCGAGCTGTGAGTCGGTGAGCGCCGCAGCGTACAGCGCAGTCCCTGTGCAGGCTTCGTGTTCTGGTTCACCACTCTGTATGGAATCTTCCACCCACTTTACAAACCAGAGTCCGACGACAGACATCCTGGGAGGTGAAGGAGCCTTCACGCCGGGAGAGATCATCGAAGATCCCTCGAACACGACCCAAACTCTATCAATCGACAGTAATGAGTATACGGAGGTCGAGTTTGCCATTACGGTCACCAACGATATCAGTGACTCCAATTATTGTCTCAGGGTGACCGACAACGGGAGTGACCTTGATTCATACACTCGCGTTGCGGAGATGCAGATCATCTTTGCGCCGAACATCACCGCGCTCTCGCTCAACTCCGGTCTCGATATAAGCTTGCTCCCCGGAGTCACGACGACTATCTACGCAACGGGAACGGTGAGCGATTTCAATGGCTATTCTGATCTGCAGAGTGCAACAGCGACAATATTCAGATCTGGAGTGAGTGCGGGGTGTACACTTGATGAAAACAACTGCTACCAGACTTCAACCGAAGGCCAGTGTTCCTTCACAGACTGCGCTGGAGATACATGCAACATTCAGTGTGCGGTGGACCTTTACTACTTCGCAGAACCGACCGATATTGGTACCTATGCTGGTGACAGCTGGATTGTCACACTTTCTGCGAGTGATCAGGGTGGGTACACTGACAATGCAACTGGCACACCGGTCGACCTCACCACTCTCCGTGCGGTCACCGTAGATAATTCGATTGATTATGGTGCGCTCGAGGTGAACACTGATACCGGTTCATACAATGCAACTACCACACTTGAGAACATAGGCAACACAAGTGTCGACCTCTCGATAGAGGGAACCGATCTCACTGACGGTCAAACCTCGGTGATTCCTGTCAACGAGCAAAAGTTTGCAACCTCGTCATTTACTTATAGCGCCTGCGTGGTTTGCACTCAGCTTTCTATGTCTGCTACGAACTACGAACTTGACCTCACGAAGCCAACCTCAACGACACCATCAGTGACTGATGAACTCTTCTGGGGCATTGCAGTTCCGTATGGCGTCGCCGGAAGGCCTCACCGTGGAGACGTCACGTTCTATCCAATTTCTGATTGACCCTGTTCAAAAGAAGGCCTCGTCAGTGCTCTATGATGATAAACTGTGTCTATAACTCGGTATGTTCCGTGCAATTTCATCGGCAACGCTCACAGTACTCACAATTTTTCTGTACGCACACGATTCCTTCATTGTACGTGCTGCAGATACTGAGCCACCGGATATCACAAATGTCCAAGTGGCTGAAGTGAGCGAAACGTCCGTCACGGTCACGTGGCAGACAGACGAGAATGCTGACTCGCTCGTTAATTATGGCCTTCAGGAGGACTACGGTATAGTCCGTATTCCCGGTACTGACAAGACCCAACACTCCATCACACTCGACGGGCTAGAGCCTGGCCGCACCTATTACTTTCGTGTTGTTTCATCAGACGACACAGGAAATCAGGGCATTTCTGCGAACTATAAAGTTGTGACTGAGGGGACACCTCAAGTCGGCGCAGAAGCAGGGGAGGGGAAAGAGACCCAGACAGAGACTAGCGAGACACTCCAGACAGAATCAAAGCCCCAGACTGAGGAACAGACACAAACCCCTGAGGAAATCATAGAACAGATTCAGCAAATACAGTCACCTGAGGTACTCCAGGAAATTCTCAATGAGACAGTGAAAGCGATCCAGGGCATCACTGAGGACCTCACCATCGTCGGTACACCGACCGTCATTGCTGAAACAACGAGCGCCATTGTGCGATGGTCGACTGACCGCGAGTCGAGTTCTGAAGTGCTCTTTTCTCCAAGTGACAACTTCAATGGCACCGAATACTTGTACTCACAATCCTCAACTGGAGGTAATGTTACGGAGCATGAGGTGCGACTCATCGGACTTGAATCGTTCACGGAGTATCATTTCAAGGTACGGTCAGAAGATACCTACGGCATCAAGGGAGAGAGTCGTGACTACACCTTCAAGACGAAGGCCTCACTCCCTGAGATTCGCAACCTTCGTATCGTGAAGGTCGAAGAGAACTCAGCGACCCTCGCATGGGATACGACTGTGCCTGCGAAGGCTCTTGTTGAGTATCAAGACCTTACGACCGGTGCACAGAATTCCATAGGTCGTCCGACATTGGCAACGACACATCAGATGCGTCTTTCAGATCTTACGCTCGGAACTCGATATGTAGCGTTCGTCATTGCAGAAAATGCGGGAGGTGATCGCGTGAAGTCTAACCCGATTACGTTCATTACCGTGAAGGACATTGCCCCTCCCATCATCTCAAACGTCACCAACGAATCAACGCTCTTTCCTGGAGGCGAGTCGCGCATCCAGACCATCATCGAGTGGGATACCGATGAACCCTCATACTGCTCCCTCTACTACCGTGAAGGCATCACTGGTGGTATCGACCCAACTGTCATCACATCGGACGACGTGACGTACTCAGTAGAGCATGTTGAGGTCATTGTTGAATTCGCTCCGGCGACTGTTTATCAGTTCTGGCTCACGTGCGAAGACGAATCAAAGAATTCAACAAAGTCTGAGAATTACGTACTCTTTACACCTATACAGGAAAAGAACATCATCGATATCATCATTGAGAACTTCCAGAGCACCTTCGGTTGGGTTAAGAATATTGGAGGATAGTATATGGAATATAGAATATTGAAGATTGAACGAATGGCAGGGGTATATATGATGCGAAGTATCACCATATTCCATATTCCATATTCTATATTTTCTATCTAAAGCAGTATGGCAAAACCACTCATCGTTTGCAGGGACCTGACTATCACCTACAACAAAGGAAAGTCAAATGAGTTCAAGGCGCTCCAGAACGTCAATACCGACATCTACGAGGGTGAGTACATCATCCTCTTCGGTCCATCAGGGTGTGGAAAGTCGACTCTCATGTACGCCATCCAGGGGTCACTTCCTCCCGGAGATGGCACCCTCCTCATTCGTGGCGATGATGTGTACTCGTACCCGCCCTCTGAGCGAGTCTATTTCCAGCGGTACATCATGGGCATCATCTTTCAGTCATTCAACCTCATTGGCTCGCTCTCGGTACTCGATAACGTCGCACTCCCGATGATTTTTTGTGATGCGAACAAGGCGACACGCGAGCGGCGCGCGCAGTCACTTCTTGATCGGTTCGGTGTCGGCCAAGTATCACACAAGCTTCCATCAATGCTTTCGGGAGGTCAGCAGCAACGTGTTTCCGTTGCGCGCTCAATGGTCAACGACCCACAAATACTCCTTGCGGATGAGCCAACAGGAAATCTGGACTCGATATCGACCCAGCAAGTCATGGACAAGATCGACGAGATCAATACATTCGACCAGCGCACTATTATCATGGTCTCGCACAATGCAGCTCACCTTTCGTATGCGCACCGTGTCTACTACTTAAAGGACGGATTCATCGTCCGCGAAGTCGTCAACCCCCAGCGCAAGCAGATCAAGCCCGTAAAAGAGGGAGAAACGATCGTTACGGAGCTCGAGCAACTCGCGAGGCTTTTTCCCTATGATTCTGTTGACACACTCCGCGTCAAAAGCCTTACGAATTTCCTCACCCAGAAGTATACATTCGACCAGATAATACGACTCGAGAAGGCAATCAGCCTCCTCATCAGGGGAAAGATCCACAAGAAGAAGTTCATCGAGACCTTGACGCGCAAGTACGACGAGGGCGGTATCGGTATCGAGCGTGCTGATGCGAATCGTATGGCTGACATCTCAGTGGAACTTGTGAAGCAGGCGGACGATGTGAAGCGGTTCAGGAGTGATCGCGATTCTGACGCTGCGTTTTTTGAGCAGCACCGTTTTGCTGAACGTGTTCGAGAGTACCTGATGGAAT
>CAZFBT010000056.1:0-5685 GCA_964517185.1 uncultured Candidatus Saccharibacteria bacterium
TACCAACATAATAAGCCCTAAACATCCTACCCACTCCTGACACAAGGATCCTCTTGGCACATCAATGACATCAAAAATGACAACGAACAAATCAAACTGCAGAAGTAAAGTGTATACGACTCCGATACCGAGCGCACCGAGAGCTATCCATCGGAATTTTTCCATATAGGATTTTGAATGCACCCTTACGCCTCATCCCAGTTGATTTCGAGGAAGTGGCTCGCACACGACATGCATGGATCGTACGCTCTGATGAGTTTCTCTATCTCCCACTGCATCTTCTCCTTCGTCATTGACTCGTCCTTGAGGAGGTCTTCGACGAGCGCGCCGACGTGCTTCTCGATGTTTATCTGATTCTGGCCGGTAGGGACGATGACCTCCCCCTCCTTCACGATGCCGTCAGAACCGACAACTATCTTGTGGTAGAGCGTGCCGCGCGGAGCTTCGATAACGCCGACGCCAACCGCATCGCGCGGTTCCTTTTTGATGACAGGTTCGGGGACGATCTCAACGGTCGAGAGGATCTCTATCGTATGGTCAAGGCAGTGAAGTATCTCAATTGCCTGTGCGAGGTTGTTGTGGAAGACGTCGGTCGACGGGAAAAGCGCAAGCGCTTCGGGAATACTTTCTTGTGTTCTTGGGTGAAGGCGTTCCTTCGCGATGTTGAGGCGGGCGAGCGAGCCGACGAGATACGACTTTCCCTTGTACTGGTAGCCCGATGCCTGTGAGTACGGAATGATGGTGTGCTCAAGATGTGAGCGATAATCCTCTTCCTGTACCTCCTGGCCGTCGCTCATCTTGATGGTCCCCTCAAGGAAACCGAAGCCTTCATGCGAGATGAGTGCCATATACTGCGTATCGATATCGAGGTGGAACGGACAGTTCTTGAAGGTCTCAATGCAACGGAGCACTGCGGGGCGAACCGCCTCGAGCTTTCGTACCGCTTCTGCGCACTCTTCCTTCGTCGGGAAGTGGAGGAACCCGCCGATCGTCGGATGCATCGCGTGGACCGAGCGGCCGCCGATGATATTCGCAAGGTAGTTCCCTGCCGCCTTTATATCGAATGCATCGTGGAGATGTTGGTGCTCCTCGGGAATGTTCTCATCGAGCGAGAGGAAGTTGTCCTTCCCGTACATATCGGGGAGCACGAAGAGGTAGAGATGGAGCGCGTGGTCGCGGATGTTAAGCCCGTACATCGTAAGCTTCTTGAGGAGCATGCTTTGCTTCGAGGGCTGAATATTGAGAGCGTGCTCACATGCCTCGATAGCACAGAGAAGGTGTGCATTCGAGCAGGTGCCGCAGATGCGCGCGAGAAGTTGCGGGAGTGCCGCAATGGGCTTCCCCTTCATGGCAACCGTGTAGAAGCGCTTGTACTCCTCGATGCCGAACCGCACGTACTCGACCTTGCCATCACGGACCTTAAGGTCGAGCTTCGCGGCGCCCTCCACCTTGGTCATTTCTTCGAGTGAGAGATCTACAGTGTGCATACGTTAGTTTATAGTTGATAGTCGATAGTTAATAGTTTGGGGAAGAAATGTGCCATTCTTAGGCGTTCGATTTTTGGAGTTCGCCGACGATGATGCCTAACTTCTTCATAAAATCATCCGGACTCATGGGACATCCAGGCACCTCATAGTCGACCTTCACGATGTCTGCGAGCTTCATGACCTTCGGCGCCATCTTGAAGCGGTCGACGAGAAACTGTATCTCCTGCATCTGTTCAGGCGTGAATCGATTGCGCTGTGCCGAAGGCATGCCAATGCAGGCGCACGAGCCGATGGCTACGAGATACTTTGCTTTCGAGCGAATCTCCTTGAGCTTCTCCTCGTGTTCTTCCGAGGCGATTGCGCCCTCAACGAAGGCGACATCGAACTCATCCATGACGTTGTGCGCTTGGAGGACGCGCGCATGGCGGATATCGAGTATCTTCTTCCACTCCTGCCAGTGGTCGTTTATGATCTCCGTAAAGATGACCGTGCTGTCCTCACAGCACGAGAAGGAGAACCATCCGACCTTGATCTTCTTAATTTCTGTTTCTGCCATAGGTTTATGCGCTTACTAATGTCATTAAATCAATTGATTGGTCTTCGAGTTGTTTCTTCTTACGGCTTATATCGGTCTTCGTCTCGATGAGCTTGCAGATGGCGCTCACCTCCTTCGATGAGTTGAAGAAGATGGCCCCGACGACGCGCTTCCCCTCAATGATGATGCGGCCGTGGAGAGGATCGCCGGGTTCGCCACGCACGACGACCTTGCGCTCGCGCACATCCTGGCGCACGTCGCCCACATACGTCATCGCCATGCCAAAGCCGTGAGTCGTAAAGAATGAGACGTATTTGTACTTCTTCTTCCGTCCTGCCATGTTGTTCGCGGCAACCTGTCCCTGCGCTTGTGCGTTCGCCCAGTTTCCGAGAATGAGCGTGTCTTCGATGATAGGGTCGTAGTACTCGGCACAATCACCTGCCGTATAGATATCGTGGATGTTTGTCTCAAGGTACTCGTTCGCCTTGATGCCGATATTGACCTCTATGCCTGCTTCGCGGAGCATGTCGGTTCCGGGCACGACCGTGCCGATGCCGATGACCACGAAGTCGCACGGCATCTCCGAGCCGTCCTCAAAGCGCACGCTCGTCGCAAGGTCGCCCTCGCCGACGATCTCGGTCGTGTTCGTCTCGTGGAGTATTCGCACACCGCTTCCACCCACCTTCGCCTCAACGGCGCGTGCGGTCGCTTCGCCGAGGACGCCAACGCGGTAGAGTGGTCGCGCGATGACGAACGTCGAATCGATGCCTGCGAGGAGCATCATCTCCGCCATCTCGAATCCAATGATACCGCCACCGATAGCAATGCCGCGCTTCGCATGCTTCACGGCCTCAATGATGCGCTTCGTATCATCGATGGTGCGGAGGTAGTAGACGTTCTTTTTGTCCGCTCCAGGGACCGGAAGCGGCCTCGGGGAGCTCCCCACCGCGAGGAGGAGCTTCTCGTACTTGAGTACCTCCCAGTTATCGAGGTGTACCTCTTTCGCATTTGGATCGATGCGCACGGCCTTCCGACCCTTCCAAAGCTCAAGCTTCAGATCTTCGTACCACTTGTCGTCCTTGAGGAAAATTCGCTCAAAGGGAATCTTCCCAAGAAAGAAATTTGCTTTCGTGAGGAGCACGCGCGAGTATAACGTGTGCGGCTCTTCCGAGACGATGATGATGCGCGCTCTCGGATCTTCTTTGCGGAGCATTTCCGCGGCCGCCGTTCCCGCTATTCCCCCGCCGATGATGACGTACTTTGCTTCGAAGACCATGAAGGAACAAAAGAACTAATAATAAAAAGTCCCGCTAGGGGTAGATCTGGTTGCCCTCTGCGTCGTGCAGCAATATCGCCATGACCGGACATGATTGCGCAGCCGCAAACAGGTCGGCATCGCTCGCACCTTCGTTTGCGAGAGCACCCTTCTCGGTCGCATCTGAGGTCTTCACATCTCCCTTGAGGAGCATGACTGCCTTGTTCTCCTCATCGAGTTCAAAGACTCCCTGTACCGCGCTGATGCAACTTCCTGCTCCGATGCAGAGGCCACGATCGACGGTTATCTTCGCGACCGGTTTCGATGTATCTGCCATGTAAAAAAATTAACTTTCAATTACCCCACGAGTATCAGTGCCATTGTAGCATTGCATACATGCTGGTCTATATTTGTGAGTGTACAAGGGCGAGGAGTTATCCGAGCAGTCCCCTAATGAACTCATGTACCGGAATGAGTGTGAACGCAACAGCGATGCAGAGTGTACCAGACACATACATTACTGCGGTGTGGAGACGAACAACATGCACCGCACGTACAAGAATATACCCGAACGCCGCAGAAAGGACGGCCATGCCCACGACTGAACCGAGTCCGAAAAGTGCGATGAAAAGCGCTCCACCTGCAACAGTATTCGTTGAAGCAACTGCAGCGAGCGCCAATGCGCCGCTTCCTGCGAGGCCGTGGAAGAGGCCGATGACGAACGAGGTGTGTCCGTGGTCGTGAATCCTCGGGGTGTGGTGAACGTGAAGGTGCGTGTGCTCATGTCCACCGTGCGTATGCGTGTGCGCATGGATGTGTCCTGTGCGGACCTTGCGAATCGTATCGACGCCGAGCGCGATGAGTATGACCGCGACCGCGGTCTCAAAGAGCGCCGAGAGCTCCTCGGGTATGGTGACACGCAAGAGAAGGAGTGCAATACCGACAATGAAAAGCGTGGTCGTGTGTCCCATACCCCAGAGCACACCAAGTAATGATGAGTGTCGGATACTGCCAGCGCGTGTGACGAGCGTCGTTACAGCCGCAACATGATCTGCCTCAAATGCATGAATGAATCCGAGTGCAATAGCGGCGAGTGGAAGAGTGTATATCGTTTCAGTCATGCATTATTGTTCATCGTGCACCATCACGTACTGGAAGTTCTCATGCAATGAAGCGCCAGTGCGTACTGGCGCTTCATAAAAGACTATTAGTAAGCCTTTCGTCTACTTCCTTCCCCTGCTACCGGTGACGGTCACCGTGACAGGAGCCGAGACCGTTGAGTTACCAGCCGTGTCGTAGGCCGTCGCAGTGAGTGTCTGCGAACCGCTATACTTCCTCGTATTCCACTTGATCGAGTACGGTGCTGAGGTATCAGTACCGATGAGTGTCGTGCCTACGCGAAACTCGACCTTAGCGATACCCATGTTGTCCGATGCAGAAGCAGAAAATTCCACGGTGCCAGAGACTGATGAACTGTTCGCGGGAGACATAATCGACACCGTCGGAGGAGTCGAATCCGGCGTTGCAATGATGTAGCTTCCCTGTACCGTCGATTGTATCGAAGTGGCAGCAGTGTCATACGCGGTGGTCGAGATCGGGTAGCTCTGTGCGCCCGCACCACTTGACGAGGTCACGGTCCACGCAACAGAGGCGGTCACGCCTGGATCGAGCGAGAGCGAGGTCGGTGCGTAACTACTACTCCATCCACTGGGGACCTGTGGTGTGAACGAGAACGAGCTGGTACCGCAGGCAGAGCTGTTTTTATTCGTCACCGTAACTTGATAGGTGATCGCATTCCCTGGAGCTGCGCTCTGGCTTATCGGCGAAAGCGAGACCGCAGGATTGGAGCGGGTACACACTGGCACTTGCTGAGTGGGCATCGTGACTGAAACCGAAGCGCTGTTGGTGCTCATGCTGTTGACCGTGAACGTATACCCGTTGGCAGAGTCCGTGTAGCTTTCGCCGACGCCGAGTGTTCCGTGGAGATAGGTGAGCGCGTTCGCTGTGGTGCCACTATGTACGCTGACACGATTGAGGTATCCACTATTGAGAGTCGAATCGTAACTTATCGGGGTACGGAAGCTGATGAAGTACTTCTCACCAGTGCTTGATTTGGGTAATACCAAGGTCTGCGGATTCGAGGAATTCGAGAGCGCTGTGGAATCGAGCGTGTACGTACCTGAATTCGTGAGGTTGAGTACGTTCGCTGATGGGGTCCATCCGGCGAGAACTCGTCTCGCGCCACTGAAGAGGCGAAGTGGTAGCAAACTTCGGCTCATGATATCGCTCGTGTCCGAGTACTCGCCACCCCCTGGCGTCCCCGAGTGCCAATGGCCAACAAGATGTCCCATTTCATGTGCATAGACATCAGGAGCATTGCAGACCATCATCCATGCGCGCCAGAAAGA
>CAZFBT010000057.1:0-5234 GCA_964517185.1 uncultured Candidatus Saccharibacteria bacterium
CAAGTTTGGTCGAAACATCCGAGAGAGAAATGGTATTAACGAGCGCTGCGCGAATGGCGGTGAGCTCTCCCTCGGGCTTCTCTGGATACTGGTGAAAGAGGAAATCTGTGATGACGAGTTCGAGAACCGCATCACCGAGGAATTCGTACCGCTCATTGTGTTCTTGTGTTGCTTCGCGATGCTCATTGAGATAGGAGCGGTGGGTTATGGCCGTGAGAAGATGCTCCTTCTCATTGAAAACGACTCCGAGAATCTGCTCGAGCTTCGCGAGTGCCTCTGGTATCGCTGATGGTTCGGTCATGGTGCGGCTAGACTAACACGGAATATAGGATATGGAAAATAAACAAATGGAAGAGGCTACGAATGCGCGCGACGAGCAAAATATTCAATATGCGAATATTCTATAATTCTATTTGCGGCTCACGAGCATCGTGATGGCTTTGGTGACGATGGGAAGTATGTCTTCGTAGAAATTGAGATCGAGAATGTCGGCAACCTTGAACCATTTTGCATCATCGAGTCCGCCCTTCTTCTCAAGGATGATGTCCTGAAATGCGGAACGAGCGAGCACGTAGTTCACCTGCTTCCGTACCTTTCCCTTTTCTGGATGAGAAGCAACGTACTCATTGGTGCCGAGATCTGCTTCGACCTCGATATCGAGCCCTATTTCTTCCTTTATCTTCCGCTTCGCACCTGCGTGGACCTCCTCGGTTGCCTCAATGCCTCCCTTCGAGAGGGTCCAGTGTCCGAAGATATCGTGGACGAGCGCAAGGTACATGAGTCCATCGTGTTCTGAGTAGACGACAGCGCCTGCGAGCCGTTCGATGGGCATCTGGTCGAACGGGATGTCCTTTTTCTTCTTGTTTTTAGATGTCTCTTCCTTGCCAGGCTCGCCTATTTCCTTGTAGACCGCTCCCAAGACGCCGTTCACGAAACGCGATGAGTTCTCACCGCCAAATTGCTTGGCGAGTTCTATCGCCTCATTGATGGCAACCTTCGCAGGCACTTCACTTCTATCAGCAAAGAGGAGCTCAAAGAGTCCAAGTCGGAGAATATTCCGGTCGACCGGCGAGATGCGCGCAATAGGCCACTCGGGTGCGGCCTTCTCGATGATGAGGTCGAGTTCTTTCTGCTTCCCAATGACGCCATCGAGGAGCTTCGTCATGAAGGGCATGTCGGCTTTGTTCGGCGCGAACTCCTCGACGTTGCGTGAGAGTACTGCGTCGACCTCATTCTTTTCTATACTATTTAAATCCCACTCGAAGAGGGTCTGAAGAACGATTGAACGTGAAAGGTGCCGGTTTGCCATGAACAAATGAACTGGATAGCTGTGTACAGTATAGCAAATCTTTTAAACACGGACCGCCCCCGAGTGCGAGGGCGGTGTGGATTTTACTACGATGACTTCGACTCTCGGTGCTTGTCGGGACGCTTTGATTGAAGGCTTTCATCGATTACCTTCTTGTGGTCGTCCTTCATATTCAACTTCTCCTTCTCTTCGTGTCCTGGAATCTCTTGATTGCTCGTGCTTCCTATCTCTGCCTTGATGCGCTCTGCCTTTTCCTTCATGCGCGCCTCGCGCTTTGCCTTCTGAGCCTGAAGGTCCATGACCTGTCGGCCATTGTAGTAGCCGCACTCGAGGCACATGTGGTGTGGTCGATGCTCTGCACCGCAGTGGGAACACTTCGAAAGGGTCGGCTTTTTGAGCGCGTGGTGTGAACGTCGGTTAGCGGTATGGGACCGCGTATGTCGCATTCTGATGACCATAGTGGCACGCACTATATCAGAAATCGACAGAAACGCAATACATAATAAACAAAAGCCGGCGGGGTCGCCGCTCGGCTTCATGATTTGCTCCTATTTTGTGGTCAGGAGCTATTCTCGACGTTCCCCATTGTGGGGGTCGCCTCGTTAGATGAAACTTGGCTCTGGCCAAGCGAAAAGACTTTTGGAACTGGCGGGTATGTTCCAGGTGGAGCTGATGTGACCGGCCCCGGCATCCATGCAAACGCATTCTTGTTGCATAGGTGCGAGGTGGTCGCTCCTTTCCCTTTTGTCATTGTTCCTCCTTTTGCACCACCGTCTCAAATGACGATGATTTATTTATGGTACGCCCTTACAGAGATGCCTGCAAGCGCAGAGCTGCTCCAGTGTGCATAACTACGTAAAGGGTCCAACTTGAATGTGAGTGAAATGGGTACAGAACGTACGTCGGTGAAGGGGTGAGAGACCATAGGTTCGTATCGCATCGCAATGAGCTTTCGTACCGTATCCCTTGTGCGATTCAAATGCGTACTCAGGGTGGCGAAGCGCAATGCGTGCCATGTACCGATCGCGCGTCACCTTTGCAAGGATGGACGCAAGACCAATAACGAGCTCTTTTCCATCACCGCCGATGATGGTCTGTTGCTGTGCGTACGACGCGGGAGCCCTGAGAAGGCCGTCAAGAAGGACACTCGTCTTCTGCGGGTCGTGCGGATTGAGGCGCTTGAGGGCTCGCTCGATGCCGAGCGCGACTGCGCGTGAGATGCCGATTCGGTCGATGAGTGCGGCACCGTTGAGAGATACACCAAAATCGAGCACGCCCTGTTGTTTAAGTTCCTGTGCGCACCGAAAAATCGCTTCGCGATTTTTCGGTGCGACCTTCTTCGAATCCCCAACTCCGGGAATAGACGACCAATCAAAATCGACCGGCACAAGAACAGCGCCAACCGCGACCGGACCCGCGAGAGGCCCTCGCCCCGCCTCATCAATCCCAATGAACCATTGCCTGTTTCGTGCGTGTGCGGTCATGTTCGTATACGTTGTTGCTATTCTATATTCTCTATTCCCTATTTTCTATCTCCGTGGGTACGTTTGTTATACTGGTGCCACCATGCCCTCGGGAGGAAAACTCGATGCTCGATTCATTCATCTCCACGTGCATAGCCACTACTCGCTCCTCTCCGCGCTCCCGACACCGAGGGAGCTTGCGCAAAAAGCGAAGGAGTGCGGCATGCCTGCTGTGGCGCTCACCGACAGCGGCGCACTCTACGGCGCCATCCAGTTCTACAAGGTGTGCGTGAAGGAGGGCGTGAAGCCCATCATCGGCGTCGACGCGTATCTCGCGCCGCGAACCCGCCTCGACAAGGACGCGGGTATCGACAAACCGCGCGGCCGAATCGTACTCCTCGCGAAGGACCATACGGGCTATCAGAATCTCATCAAACTCGTCACCGAATCATACGTCCACGGCTTCTACTACCGACCGCGTGTCGACCACGCACTCCTCACAGAGCTCGCGGAAGGACTCATCACCATCATCCCCTCCATGAGTGGCGAACCGGTCCTCGCGCTCAAAGAGGGAGACACCGAGAAAGCCGGCGCGTCGCTCTCGTGGTACCGCGACGTGTACGGGGACGACCTCTACCTTGAGCTCACCGACCACCCGGAGATCCAGGGGCATGAGGAGCTCCAGCACTCCATCCGCGTGCTCGCGGCGACGAGCGGAGTGCCGCTCGTCGCCGCGCACGACGTCTACTACCTCCGCCCCGAAGACCACCGCGCGCGTGAGGCACTCCTCAAAATACAGAACGGCGGGACGCTCGAGGGCGAAGCAGATGACTCACTCGCGCCCGACTTTTCATTCATTTCGCAGGAGGATGCGGAGCGTCGTTTCAAGGATATGCCGGAAGCGCTCGAGAATTCGGTCCGCATTGCAGAACGATGCACGCTCGAGCTCACGCCCGGAGCGACCTGGTACTTCCCCGAGTATATCATCGAGAGCGGCAAAGAGCCGGACGACGAGCTCACCGCGCTCGCGTACGCCGGTGTCTCGTGGCGCGGACTGTCACTCGACGACCCTACGGTCAAAGAGCGCCTCGACTATGAACTCTCGGTCATCAAGATGAAGGGGTACGCGAAGTACTTCCTCGTCGTCGGCGACCTCCTCCGCGAAGCGCGTGAGAAGAAGATCCTCACGACCATCCGCGGTTCGGTCGCGGGTTCCCTCACGACGTATGTCCTCGGCATCACGAACGTGAATCCCCTCGAATACAACCTGCCCTTCGAACGCTTCCTCAACCCCGAGCGACCCTCAGCGCCGGACATCGACATGGACTACGCCGACAACCGGCGCGACGAGATGATCGACTATGCGCGTGCGAAGTATGGCGCGGAGAATGTCGCGCAAATAGGCACGTTCGGAACCATGATGGCGCGCGCCGCCGTACGTGACGTCGCCCGCGCACTCGGGCACCCGTACACCGTAGGCGACCGCATCGCAAAGCTCATTCCCCTGGGAAGTCAGGGGTTCCCGATGACCATCGACCGCGCGATGGAAGTTGAACCCGAGCTCAAGTCGCTCCACGCGAAGGATGCCGACACGCGCGACATCATCGACCTCGCGAAGCAAATTGAGGGCCGCGCGCGGCACGTCGGGGTGCACGCCGCGGGCGTCGTCATAGCGCCTCGACCCCTCACCGAATTCGTTCCCGTCCAACCCGACCCGAAGACCGGGAAGCTCATCACGCAGTACGACATGCACTCCGTGGGCGAGGACGGCGTCGGCCTCCTCAAATTCGACTTCCTCGGCATCAAGAATCTCTCCATTCTCGCCGAGGCCGCTCGCCGCGTGCGCGTTGTACAGAAGATCGAGGTGGATCTCGAGCACATCCCGCTCGACGACGCAAAAACCTTCGCGATGCTCGCGCGCGGCGAGACGATGGGACTCTTCCAGCTCAATGGCTCGGGCATGACCGCCTTCCTCAAACAGCTCCGCCCATCGTCCATCCACGACATCAACGCGATGGTCGCGCTCTACCGCCCGGGACCGATGGAATCCATCCCCCAGTACATTGAGCGCAAGCACAACCCCGCACTCATCAGCTACCTCGACCCACGGCTACGCTCCATCCTCGACCGTTCGTACGGCGTCGTCACGTACCAGGACGACGTGCTCATGATCGCGCGCGAACTCGCCGGGTACTCGTGGCTCGAAGCCGACATGCTCCGGAAGGCGATGGGCAAGAAGATCCCCGCGGTTATGGAGGCCGAAAAGGAAAAACTCCTCAGGGGATTCACCGAGTACGGGAAGCTCTCGCTTCAGCTCGCCGAGAAACTCTGGAAACTCATCGAACCCTTCGCCGCATACGGATTCAATAAGGCGCACGCCGCGAGCTACGGTCGCGTCGCCTATCAGACCTCGTACATGAAGGCGAACTTCCCCGTCGAGTACATGTCGGCAGTCCTCACCG
>CAZFBT010000058.1:0-5218 GCA_964517185.1 uncultured Candidatus Saccharibacteria bacterium
CGCTTACTACAATGATGTTCGGGTCATTGACGCTCGGGTCCCATTGGGTGACGAGGTCGGTCTGGTCGATTCCCTCATTACCTGCCGCCCGGACATAAACACCGCCCTTACTCGCAAGGTATGCTGCTGCAGAATTCGTCACCGTACAACCGATGAAATAGTAGCTATTCGAGACAACCTTTACCCCCTGGTCAGCAGCATAGACGATACCTTTTGCAGGAATATCGCAAGTTGTAGCACCCGATGAGTCAATGGCGATACGAATGGGCATGACCTTGGCTCCGTACGCAGATCCAGCACCACCAATGCTATTGTCACCGATCGAAGCAAGTGTTCCGGAGGTCAATGTTCCATGCCCATTATCATCGTATGTGTTAGTCGTGTCGTTCGCAACATTGTAACCGGGAACACAATCCAAATCTGGATGTGTACAATCAACGCCAGAATCCATGTTTGCAATTACCACCCCTGCGCCCTTCGTGGTATCCCACGCAATAGGCGCTCCAATCTTTGGAAGATGCCATTCATTCGGGTAGTACGGGTCATTGGGCTCGTACGCGGTAGGATAGAACTTCATGTTGACCTCTACGAACTCTATGTCCTTCTTCCGGAGTGCCTTCATCCTCTCTGCGACCTCCCGCCCGGTATCATCTGGTGAGACCTCATACACCTGGACATCAATCTGAGGGATTTCGGATTTTTTTGTGAGCCCTTCTGCTCGTTCGATATTGGCTCGCTCAGATGCCGGAACAGTGCTTTTGTACTTCACAATGATGCTGTCGGTCTCCTCGGGAGCGCGGAATGGAGGCGGAGCCACCTCCTGAAGCACTGCTCGTGCTCGCTCACTGCCTGCTGCACCAGGTGAGGCGAGGAGTAGACTCTGTTTAGACATGGTGTACACAAGTCCTCCGATACTATTCAAAATGAGGGCGACGGACATTATGGCAGCTCCACTGATCACAAGCCATCCAAACGGTTCTTTGACATGCCGTTCGTACTCCGGGACATCACTGCCTTCTTCGTACATATTCATGTTGGTATTTGATAATTTCACGGATAAAGTTTTTAGTGTGAATATATGGTTCGATGAGAAATGCCTTCTTCAGGGAAGGTCTTATCTTTCTACTAGGATACCGCAGTTGCATTGGTGACTAGTCCTACGATGTGGAGAAAAGCTCACTTTGCCACTGCGACCACCTCCCCGGTAGTAGAAGCTCCCTCTGGTCGCTTCACTGCGGGGCGAGCGTCGAATTTACTTCGCTACCGCTACAGCTTCGTCGAATTTCACTGAAAGCAGTTTACTGACGCCATCCCCAGCCATTGTGACTCCGTAGAGAACGCCGGCACGACCCATCGTCTCGCGGTTGTGCGTAATGAGGATGAGTTGAGACTTCTCAGCGAGGGCGGTGATCATGTCTCCGTAGCGTCGGCTATTTGCCTCATCGAGGGCAGCGTCAGTCTCATCGAGGATGACAAAAAGGGGTGGATTGACCTGGCTCATTGCGAAGATGAGCGCAATGGAGGTCAAAGCTCGTTCACCGCCCGAGAGCATTTCGAGTCCGCGCACTTTCTTATTCGGAAGCTTTACGTCGATGTCGATGCCCTCCTCGACCTCTTCTTCCTCGGTCTCCGATTCGAGCATCTCATCGAGCGACTCGCCCTCGTCACGCTTCTTCGGCTTCGGCTTCGTACGGGTGAGGGCAGCATTCCCTCCGCCGAACATGAGCACGAAGAATCGTGCGAACTCTTTATCTATCTTCTCGATGCCTGTCACGAACTGTTCGTTGAGCTCCCTGGTGAGCTCCTCGATGAGCTGTTCGAGTTTCGACACCGACTCAGTGAGGTCCGCTACCTCGCGAACCAAGAAGTCATCACGCTCTTTCACATCCTTATACTCCTTGAGGATGTCCTCGTTCTGACCCATGCCGAGCTCCTCGAGTCGAATCTTCATCTTCTCGAGGATTCGATGCCGCTCAGTCTGGACGCTCCGCTCCTCGGCGATAATGGCGTCCTCGGAGATGGGTTTTCCGTCCTCACCGACGACAGTGTGCTCAAAGTATCGCGATGCGTCTCTCCCGATGAGCGAGACTGCCTCCTGGAGCTCTCGTTTGAAATCGTCGCGATCGCGTGAGAGCGCAGCAAGTTCACGTGTTATGCGATCAAGTTCCTGTTCCGTCGTGCGGAGCTCGTTCATGAGTGCAAAAACCTCTCGCTCCGCTTCACGACTCTGTGACGCTTCTGCCTCAATGCTCTCCTTGAGCTCCCGATATTCGGCATCGAGTTCCACTTCCTCCTTCGCGGTCTTCTTCGTTGCGTGCTCTAGTTCCCCCATCTTACGCTCAAGTGCCGAAAGTTCCTTTTCTTCGCGAACAGAGAATTGCGCATCATCTTTCTCTTCTGCGTGCCGAAGGAGGAGCTTGAGCGTGCTCACGATATCACGAAGTGCACGTTCGAGAGCGCTCGGCTCGCCATTCTGGAGCGCGTGTTCTGCTTTCTTCTCGACTTCTTCCGCGACATGCCGAACCTCCTTGAGTGGTATGGGGCGTTCTTCCTTCTCCGCAGACCTCGTTTTTGCTTCTTCGATGCGTCGCTTGAGAAATAGTATCTGACCCTCAAGCTGACCACGTATACGCTCCTCATCCTGTCGTCTCAGACGCACTTCGGACATCCGCTTCTCGAGCGCGACGAGCGCGCTCCGCTTCTCATCCCTCTCACCTTCGGTGAGCTTTCTCTTCGCGGTCTCGAGTGACGATTCGAGTTCCCGCATGCGGCGCTCTGGTGCTTCGCGCTCACGAGTGAGGCGGTCATGGTGGAAGGCGAGGTAGAGGTCTTCCCGTTTCAGGTAGCTTGCGTAGTACACCTTGAGCTCTCCCTGTAGCTCTAAGGAACGCTCGAGTTTCTTCACTTGACGTTCGAGGAACTTGAGGTGCGGTGTCACCTCCCGGCGCAAGGCCTCAACCTGGTCTATGTTCTCGCGCGTCTTCTTGAGCTTTCGTTCGCTCTCGGCCTTCTTGAACTGGAATATCTTGAGACCGAGTGCGTCCTCGATCATCTCACGGCGTTCCTTGGGGCTCGCAGAGAGAATGCGATCCGCTTCACCCTGCGAGATGATGTGGTGACCCGTCGGGCCGATATTCGCCGCCGCGAGGAGTTCCTGGATGTCCTTGAGGCGGGTCTTCACGCCATTCACCAGGTACTCATTCGTGCCATCCCGGAAGACTGCGCGCTCGATGGTTATCTCATCGAAATCGAGCGGGAAGACGCGCTTCCCACCGCGTTCCTCGTTCGCGAGCGTGATGACGACCGATGCGCGGTTCGAGCGCGAGATGCTCTCCGAGCCATTCCAGATGAGGTCTTCACCCTTCTTACCACGAAGCGATTTGATTGATTGTTCTCCAAGAACAAAGCGGAATGCTTCTGCCACATTCGACTTCCCCGAACCATTCGGGCCAACAATGGCGGTGATAGGCGTTGTGAAATCAAGCTCGCCCTTTTTAGCGAACGATTTGAAACCGGTGAGTGAAAGAGACTTGAGGTACATGGACTACTGAAGGATTACACCATACGTTGTTACGTTGGGGTTTCCTTCATTACTATCATTCATGGCTCCAGCTGGCTTACAAATACCGTTCGGATTAGGGTGTACACCGAAATTTGCTACTCCCGGGCTTTGAGTCTTCGCAGCAAAAAGGACAATATGAAACTGATTATCGGTCATACATCTGAACTTCGTATCATAGAAGTACGTGAAAGTCGGGTCAGCTGCGTTAAGGGGGTCTTTAGGAACAGTAGGTAAATAGGGAGAGAGCAAAGAATCAAATGATCCGCCCGTCCCAACTGTCGTACCTGTGTCATATCCAGAAGGATATGAGCCAGTTGCGTCTTTGTACAGGCGAAGAGCGAGCTGTATTTCTGCTATATCACTTTTTCGCTGAGTATCGTTGGATTTTTTCCTTGAACCACTCATGTTAGAAATGACAATGGTTGAAAGGGTAGCGACAATCGCGATTACTACTAGTATTTCAACTAATGTAAAGCCTCGGCTCCGTGCAGCGTTCGTCCACATGCTGGAATTCTACCATGCTATCTTCGAACAAAAGACCAATATAACCAGTTTTCACCTCGATACTCCTCTCCCCACTTTAAATCTTATATGTAAGGTGAAGTGCCAAAGTTGAATCATTACACTATACTCATTCAACACAGAGACCTCACACCCATTCTTTACATTGATGATGGATTGTGACTATTTGAGGACAACTGCGTATGCACTACTATCAACTTTGTCATTGCCATAACCTACTCCAATCCCCTGTCCCTTTCCCGTTCCTTCGGCACCTCCTGGTGGCATCGGACAAACCGTATCCCAATTTGCTGTTTCCGCTCTTTCTGTTTTAAGCGCAAATACCATGGCATAAGTCTCATTGGCTGATCCATAGCATTTAATTTCGCTATCGTAATAATACCGATATCCTTCATCAATTCCAGTGAGCGGGTCCTTTGGTATGGCTGGAAAGAAAGGAAGAAGTACTGCATCAATGGGATAGCCTTCTCCAATATACGTACCTCCCCTGAAATCCGGGTATTCACCGTTTACATCCTTGAGGGCTCTAAGTGCTAGTTGAATTTGTGATAGATCTGATTTCCGTTGCATGTCACGACTACTTATACGAAGCGCTTGAAGACCCATGAGCGCAATACTGGCGAGTATGCCGATGATCGCGATGACAATGAGTATCTCAAAGAGAGAGAAGCCTCTGCTTGCAACAGGGCGAAAAATCATATGTTAATCGTAGCATGCGACGTAACTGGAAATTCTAAATTATAACCAGTTTCTTGCCTCGATGGCCTTCTCAGCCGCAGATTGTTCCGCCTCCTGTTTTGAGCGTCCTTGACCTTCAGCTATCTTTTCTTTGCCGAGGAACGCACCAACGGTAAAGACACGGTCGTGGTCAGGACCGACCTGTGAGAGCGTCTCGTAACTCGGTGTCACGCTCGCGTGCTCCTGCGCGAGCTCCTGGAATCGGCTTTTGGGGTCCTGCCAGAGTCGTTTCTTCACGATGGTCTCGGTCTTGTCAAAGAGCTGACGGGCGATAAATTCTTTCGCCGCATCGTACCCTTGGTCGAGATAGATGGCACCAATGATTGCCTCAAAGGTATTCGCGAGTATGTACTGACGCGCGCGGCCAGTGTCACGCTCTTCACCACGCGAGAGAAG
>CAZFBT010000059.1:0-5149 GCA_964517185.1 uncultured Candidatus Saccharibacteria bacterium
GAAAGATACAATCCGCCATTTCCCATCCCATGGTGACTGTGGACGAGGAAATGTCCCCTGCTCGATGAGCGATAATTGGTGATGACCTGCTTTTGTTATCTGTAACTGACCATTTTTTGAGCGTATGATGAGACCCTTCGCGATGAGTCGTTTAAGAGTTTCGTCGATGATGTACTTAGGGTCCTTTTTTCGCACCTTATTCTTATCAAGATACTTGAGAAGCTGAAGCGCATTAGGCGCGAGTACTGCGACTGTTGTTAGCCCCACGAGCGTGAGTGTCGTGAGAATCACCCCCTCAACATTCACTTTGCTCCCTCGTTGCAAGTGATCGTACACCAATCGTTTTTTGTTCCGCAACATACTCATTCGAAAGTAATTACGTTAAGTGTACGCGACCGCGGAGTCTTAACGTAATATTTCATACAGTGGCTTTGTGGACAAATATCCCTACATGCGCGTCAGCGCATCGACAAATTCCATGAGGGCGGGTTTGGGGTCGCGCCAGGACCACACATCGCTCTTTGAGCCTCTCGGCGTCCTAAAAAAGTCCCTGAGCACATCCATGCGGCGCGGATACGCGAAGCGTCGCATCGGATCTCGCGCAAAGAACACCCGAAAGAGGTGCAGTAGGTCTCCCATGAAATACCGTGTCGTCACTATACTTGTTTCTTGTATGGACTCTGTCGGAAGATCGCGACCGGTCGCCAAATCATAGTATATACTCGGCATATCAACGCCAGCAGCGACCGCGAGCGGGAGAGAACCCCAGAAACGTCCATTGAGCTCCATGAGCTTCGGCGTCCGTGAATCGCCGTCGACCTTGAATTCGACCATGAGCGGCCCTTCCCATTTGAGCGCATGGGCGAGTGCTTCAGCATAGGTGATGAGCATATCTCTGAGTGCTCCCTTCTGGAGAATCTCTTTGAGTACCGAGGCACCCCCCATCGGAGAGAGCGAACGAATGCGGTGGTGTGCGACGAGCGCGAGCGGTGTGCCTTCGTGAGCTATCATCTCAACGCCATACTCCTCTCCAATGACACGCTCCTGAATGAGTGGCGGTTCGCCAAGCGTTTCAGAGAGTTGAGCATAAGTCCTCAGCAATCCATCCTTGTCGAGAACGAACTGGGCAGTCCCCATGATGCCGATACCATTCTTCATCGTTAGTGTTCGCCGTGGCTTCACCACAGCAGGATATGCGAGCTTCGCGGCAACCCGCTCGAGCTCGTCCTTTGTCGCCGGCGTGTACGTCGTAATAGTTGGGACGCCTGAAACACGCGCAAGTGAATTCGTGGCGGCCTTGTCGAAGGCTATTTCCACCGACTTTTGATCAGGATACACAAGAACCACGCACTCACGAAGTTCCTCTCTGCGTTCGTAGAGTGCAAGATGGGTTGCATCAGAACACGTATAGACGACTGGTTTCCCGCCCAGACGTATCGATTCAGCCTTCACAGCGCGCACAAAAGCATCACGGTCAGAGTACGGCGAGGGATAGGTAAAGCGTCCGTTCGTGTATCGAGAATGAAGCGCTATCGCGGTGCTGCGCTCGGCTCCAGCAACGAGGTTGACGCCTCGCTTTCCTAAGGACCGAACAATGGCAAGTGCACTCTTCAGGTGGCCATCGAGGACTATGGCACGCATCCCGTTCGAGAGTCTTGCATCCATATTCTCTCTCGGCGGTTGAAGTTTCATATCTATATATAACGCTCTCTAACGTGATACGTGTGACCAATCATACACGAGTTTTGTTTAAAATGAGAATCATGAAAAAAGTGAAAATAGAAGCGAAATAAGCCACGGTAGTGTACACTTTTCTCTATGTGTCCCGTTAGAGAGAACTTCAATTACATATGAGGAAAAACATCAAGAATGGTGTTGCTGATACAGGACTCTCTAACGGGATGCACATCCTCATTGCGACACCCCTCTACCCCCCCGACATCGCAGGTGCGGCCCCGTACGTGAAGGAGCTCGCGAAGCGCCTTCGGGAACGCCACACGGTCACCGTGCTCGCCTACGGACACATACCGGAAGTAATCGAGGGTGTGCGCATCGTCACAGTCCTGAAACGCGAACAGCTGCTGGTGCGGCTTTTCAAGTTCACTCGTGCGCTCATCCATGAAGCGTTCACTGCTGACCTCGTGTACGCAGAGAACGGTCCCTCGGTCGAGTTGCCCCTCTTCTTCTTCAGACTCTTCTCGCGGAAGCGCGTATTCCTCCACCTCGGTGATTCTGTTGCGCTCGATCGTGCAAGACACTCGCGCTTATTTGGTATTCCCCTGCACCTTGCGCGCTTCGTCGCGAACACAACTTTGGAAGGTCCATCAGCCATCTCCGAACCTCTCCCTCGACCAGAGGTGTTTCCGCTTGAATCCTTCCCACAGGCAGAGATGAATGCATACGAGGAATCGTGGCAGAGGCATGTCGATGCGCTTGAATTGAAATTCAAGGATATATGAATCCAGTACAGTCATGGGACGCATACTGCGCGGACGAGCTCGCGGCGCTGAAGCCGATACTCAGCAGGCATGGGTATTCGCTTGATGAAAGCCAGCCGCACCTCGGCGGCGAACGGTACCTCATGCAGGCGGTGACAACGGCGAGCGGCCGAAAACTCATCCTGCTTGGGAGATATACCGACGGAATGCGCGTCGTCATCAAGGCGACCCGCGAGCCGAATGGTATCCGCGAACTCCGCCACGAGCAACACTGCCGCGAAGTCCTCACAAAGATAGACTTCGCCGGTTCAGTATTCCACCTGCCGACCCGGCTCGCGCTCATTGAGACGAAGGGGTTCTATATCATCGTCACTGAATTCCTTGAGAATAAGCCGACCTTCCTCGAACGGTCACTCAAAGAGCAATTCGGCTTAGCCCTCCGCGCATTCAAAGCACAGGAGAGTGCGCACGCGACAACCTTCAGTCATCGGAAACTCATCATGAGCATCTTCGGCATGCGCACAGGTGCAATGTACCTCACCATGATGCACTCGTTCATCGAAAACGTTCGTGCCACACTCGCCTCAGAGAGCACCCTCATCTCACGGCTCGCTGACGCTCATGCGCTGCTCGCGGTACATGAACGCACTATCGAGCAATATTCCGGATTCCTCACGCATACCGACTTCGTACCCCACAATATCCGCATCAAAGATGACACCATCTACCTCCTCGACCACTCATCACTCACCTTCGGAAACAAGTACGAGGGATGGGCGCGCTTCCTCAACTTCATGGCCCTCTACAACCCACCGCTTTCGCGCGCGCTCACCGAGTACATCGCGCTGAACCGTTCGCCCGAGGAATCGGTATCTCTCCGCATGATGCGCCTCTACCGCCTCGCCGAGATTATCTGGTACTACACGGAGACGCTCGAGAAGAGTGACGGCGACCTCCTGAGACTCAATCGCGCGCGCGTAGTATTCTGGAGTGACGTTCTCGCTTCGGTGCTCGCTGACACGCCGCTCCCCGAAAGCATCATCGAACGCTACAAGTCGACGCGAGATTCCCTTCGAAGCGAAGACGAAAAGAAGCGCCAGGTCGGACTCCACTGAAAGTCTAGCCGTCAAGGTATATTTGCTTTTAGGACTCAACCCGTTCGACGTCAACACCGTATATCGCGGTTAACCGCGATATATATTTATTTTGGATAATAAACTTAGTGCCTCGTGATGCGCGCGAACACGTGCTCGCGCATCTTTCTCACAACAATACCCCAGTCGTACTCCTCCTCAACCATCTTTCGTGCACGTTCAGTCACCTCCTTCACCTCTTCAGGATGCGCGAGAATGTATTTCACCGCCGCCGCTATTTGTTCGGGGTTCTCTTTGTCGACCGCCCAGCCGGTCGTTCCCTTCTCGGGATTCCTCTTCGCATCGAAGAGGAAGTCCGCGATGCCGCCCTCCTGCGTCGCGACGACCGGAAGACGGCACGCCATCGCGGAAAGGAACGCGTTCCCGAGGCCTTCCGAGCGCGAGGGACCGACGAAGATATCAGCGGCCATACGGTACTGTGTCACGACATCCCGTTCGACCTGCCCCGTGAAGATGACACGGTCCTCGAGTTTGAGTTCGGTGACGAGCGCTTTGAGCGCTTCTTCTTCAGGACCCCCGCCGACGATAAGGAGCTTGATGTGCTCGGGAAGGAGAAGCAGTGCACGAATGGTTGTATCGAACCCTTTCTGCTCGACGAGGCGTGCGGTGTTCACGAGATAGACGTCGTCTGGCTTCTTGCCGAGCTTCACCTTGAGCGTCTCAACCTCCTGGGGGTCGAACGTGGGGCGGAGCGACTCGGGGTTCGCACCATTCCGGATGAGCTCAAGGTCACCGGTATACCCTATGCGCCGCGCCCAGTTACCTAAAAATTCAGAAATTGGTTGGATTACTTCCGCTTGCGTAAACGCTCGTTTAAACCAAAACCACACTGGGCGCATGATGCGTTCGATGTACTCCGGTGGGTCGCCCTCCTGAAGCGTGAGCGCGTATTTAACCCGAGGATGGAGGAACGAGAAGAGCGATGTCGGCACCCCGGTTCCGTGTGCCATGACCGCCCACACGCCGTCATAGCGGTACCGAAAATGAAGCCATGTCGCTTTGAAGGCGGCAGCGAACTGGAACCAGTGCTTGTTGTAATGGAGGGGGAATTTCCGTCGTTCCTCAAGGGACGCATTCGGCTTCCCGAAGAGGCCGACGCGGTGGATGAGCACGTTCCCTATCTTTCCTACGCGCGGCACGTTGCTGTCGTAGTAGAGGGTCACCATGTGAAACTCGTATTCATCCGGATTGATACGATCGGTTATCTCCTGTATCGCCGCCTCCGCCCCCGATATAGTCCCGGGAAGGTAATCGAGCGAAAAGATAAGAATCTTCTTTGCCACAGTGTTCATGTATTAACTCGTATTGTGTGTATATTCCATATTCAATATTCTATTTTTTCTATAGTTTTTTGACGTAATCCGGCAAATGCCACTTCGGTTCCCAGCCGAGCGTGCGCACCTTTGAAGAATCGACGACTGACCCCGAACGCGTGGTCTTCGTCGCCGGAAGCATCTCAATTTCTCCACCGAACATCTGTGCAACCTCAAGAAGCGTGAACTTCTCTTCGACGCCGATGCCAAACTCATCCCCTTCTCCATGGTCGCCGACGAGGAC
>CAZFBT010000060.1:0-5141 GCA_964517185.1 uncultured Candidatus Saccharibacteria bacterium
AAAATTGCTACTATTAATTTTTCATCGCTTCAATACCCCCGGTTATCTCCGAGACCTCGCGGGTGATGGCACCCTGTCGCGCCTTGTTGTACGCGAGCGTGAGTACCTTTGAGACCTCCTTCGCCTTATCGGTCGCGTTCTTCATGGCGACCATGCGCGAAGAGTGCTCTGAGGCTTTTGACTCAAGGAGCGTGTGGTAGAGCATGATCTTGATGAGGAGCGGGAAGATGACCCTGTAGACGGCCGAGAGTGTAGGTTCGACGGTGTACGCCGGTATGGCCGTCTCAGCTTCACGTTCGCTGAATCGGCCGCGCTTCGGGACTATCTCATCAACGATCTCCTTCACTGCGGAATCCTTGATGGGGAGTACTTGGCGGACGACTGCGGCCTGTTCGAACGTCGAAATGAAGCTCTGGTAGACGATGCGTACACGGCGATACTCGCCACTCTCGAAGCGCGTCGCGACGAACGAGACAACCTCCTCCATATCATCGAGCGCGACGTCATCCCGCACGTTGAGGTAGTGGAGCGCGATTTGGTACCCGCGGCGCAGGAAGTACTCGTATCCCTTCTTCCCGAAACAGACGAGTTCGACCTTCTCCTTGGGATAGACGCCTACGATGTGTGCTGCCTCCTTGATGACGGCACTATTGAGACTTCCAGCAAGCCCCTTATCGGAGGTGATGACGATGACGCAGAACTTTCCATGCTCGCGCTCAGCGAAGAGCGGGTGACGTCGAGCGTCGCTCGTGTGCGAGACGCGCTCAAGGATACGGAGCGCAGTCTCCGCATACGGTCGGCCGTCGAGCGCACGCTCTTGGCTCTTACGCATCTTGACCGCAGAGACTGCCTCCATCGCCTTCGTGACCTTGCTCGTGCGATCGGTCGACTTAATTTTGCTTTTTATCTGTTTGAGCGCCATGGGTGTTTACGTCGTCACATAGAACTGCGGGTGCGACTCGCGGAATTCAGCGATGGCTGTCTTGAGCGCAGAATCAGTCTCATCTGATATCGCTCGCTCTTCACGGATACGGTCGATGACCGTACCTTTGTCGCGCTCCATCATCTCTTGGAACGCGTTCTCGATGGCACGAACTGACTCGACGGGCGCCCCTTCGAAGATGCCTGCGTTCGCGGCGTAGATGGAGATAACCTGACGTTCGAACGGCATGGTCGCGTGCTGATCCTGCTTCAAGAGCTCTGTGTACTTGCGGCCGCTCTCGATGCGCACCTTCGTGTCTTCATCGAGGTCTGATGCGAACTGCATGAATGCCTCGAGCTCGCGGAACTGCGCAAGTTCGAGACGAATCTTGCCGGAGACCTTCTTCATCGCCTTCGTCTGTGCTGACGAGCCGACGCGTGAGACCGAGATACCGACGTTGAGCGCCGGACGGATGCCCTTGTTGAAGAGGTCGGTCTCGAGGAATATCTGTCCGTCGGTTATCGAAATGACGTTCGTCGGAATGTATGCGGACACGTCGCCCTCCTGCGTCTCAATGATGGGGAGCGCGGTGAGGGAGCCGCCACCGAGCTCCTTGCTGAGCTTCGCCGCGCGCTCGAGGAGGCGTGAGTGGAGGTAGAAGATATCTCCCGGGTATGCCTCGCGTCCGGGCGGGCGGCGGAGGAGGAGTGACATCTGGCGGTACGCGACCGCGTGCTTAGAGAGATCGTCGTAGACGATGAGCGCATCCTTCCCCTGCTCCATGAAGTATTCGCCGAGCGCGGCGCCGGCGAAGGGCGCGAGGAACTGGAGCGGTGATGGATCAGCGGCAGACGTTGAGACGACGATGGTGTAATCCATGGCGCCCCGCTCGGTGAGTTCCGCGACGATGCGCGCGGTCTTCGATTCCTTCTGACCGACCGCGACGTAAATGCAGATGGGACGGCGATCAGCTGGCTCAAACTTCTGGTTGATGATGGTGTCGATGGCGACTGTCGTCTTTCCTGTGGCACGGTCGCCGATGATGAGCTCGCGCTGTCCCCGGCCGATGGGGATCATCGAATCGATCGCCTTGATACCTGTATGGATAGGCTCATTGACCGATGCGCGTTCCATGACCCCGTACGCGACACGCTCAATTGCCATATCACGATCAACGGGGATGGCACCGCGACCATCGAGAGGCTCGCCGAGAGGATTCACGACACGCCCGATGACGGTGGGACCGACTGGAATGCTGAGGAGCTTTCCGGAGCGCTTCACCTGCATCCCTTCAGCAACACGGTCAGACTCACCCAGGACCACGACCTTCACCGTGTCCTCCTCGAGGTTGAGTACGAGTCCGTAGAGCGCATCGGTCTGGCTCAGAGATTCCGTAAGCGACTTGTTCGCCGAGTCATCGAAGAGCACCATTTCCATCATGCGTGCACCACGAATCCCCTCGATCTCAGCGATACCGTCGCCGACCGATATGACAGTTCCGACCTCTTCGAACGAAGCGTTCTCCGGCAGACCTGCTATTTCCTTCTTGATGCGTTCAATGATTGCGGTACTCACCCCGTTAGAAGTTTCCTTCAAATTGTGTGATGTTGCATTAGACATAGTGTTCATTTGGCTTTGCGTTACTTCTAACGGGGCTCATACTCATTTGATAATTGACCGATAAAGTGCTATGAGACGTTCTTTAAATGTGCGATCGAGGACTACGCTCCCCGACCTGACGCGGAAGCCGCCGATGATCCGCGGGTCGACTTCAATGTGGTACTGTGTCGAGAGTCCTGCACCAGCGAGGTCATGTTCGATGTCTGTCGTGTACCGCACCGCATCATCAGCTCGGCCGACCGTGACGACTACCTCGTTGCGTAACCTTCGCGTCGTGAGTAAACGTTCGACATCACGGAGAATCGCCGGATACAGGCGAGCATGTCCACGCGCCTTGAGGGTCTTAGAAAGATTTTGAAGCACTGTACCAACCTCACGTCCGTCTTCGATAAGCGATACGACCGCCTGGGTGTAATCACGGGTACGCATACTATTTCGAATCAAGCTTCTCACGGAGCAGTTTCTCGGTCGCAAGGATGGCGAGGCGAGCAATTTCAGCCTCGCTCTCCTTTCGAGCCTTTTCGACGAGCTCCTCGCCCTTCTCTTTTGCCTCAGTGATGATGTGCTGACCACGACGTTCGGCTTCTTCAACAATGGCTCTGCCGTCGGCATCTCCATGCTGGTGGGCACGCACGACGATGTCCGATGCCTCCCTCTGTGCGCCTGCGAGGATGGACTGCTTCTCTGCTTCAGCGCCGCGCTTCGCTTCAGCTGCGGCCTCAGCATCGAGGACGCCCTGCCTCAGTTTCGCTTCGCGTTCTTCGAGGAGCTTGAGAATCGGCGTGTAGAGAAAGTACCACAAGAGCCCCGCGAGTATCACGAAATTGAACATCTGGATGGCGATGAGCCGAAGGTCGAGACCGAATGCGTGTACTATTTCCTCCATACCCGATTCTGTGCCTTAGACGAATTTGATAATGAATCCAACGACGAGAACGAAGATCGCCAAGGCCTCGGTGAAGGCGATGCCGATGAACATACTCGTCTGAATCTTCCCCGATGCCTCTGGATTTCGCCCAATTGCCTCGAGCGCTTTTGAGACGAGGATACCGATGCCGATACCCGGACCGATCATGCCGAGACCGACCGCAAGGGCCATCGCGAGTGACTTCATTGCTTCAATATTTTCCATACGAATGTTGTGTTATCACGGTTATAAATAATGGATAACTGAGGATGAGCGGGAGGACGTGCACCCTCAGTTCGCCACTAGTGTGGTGCCTCGGTCGCTAGCTTCACGAAGAAGAGCGTGAGAACGGCGAAGATGAACGCTTGGATGAACCCAACAAAGAGCTCGAAGGCGAGGATGGGAACCGGAATGATGAGCGGAACGAAGAACATGGTCACGAGGAGGAGCGTCTTCCCCGCGAAGATGTTGCCGAAAAGACGGAACGAGAACGATACGAGTCGTGCAAGCTCGCTGAAGAGCTCGATGATGCCGATGAGGAAGTTGAGTGGCGAGCTGAAATTGATGAACTTTCCCGCATACTTCCAGAGGCCTATGAGGAGGACGCCGGCGAGCTCGATAGCGACGAAAGCGATGATAGCGAGCGCAATGGTCATGTTGAGGTCGGTATTGACCGGATAGAAGAACGGGATGAACAACGCCTCACCATGTGATTCGCCATAGATGCCGACTGCGGTTAGACCTGGCAGGAGACCGATCCAGTTCGCCGCGAGTATGAAAATGAAGATGGTCATGACGAGTGGAAAGAAGGTACGAGCACGTTCCCTGCTCCCCAATACATCGGAGGTATAGTCGAACGCTCCACCGACGAGCGTTTCCGCGATGACCTGCGCCTTCCCAGGGATGAGTGCGAGTCGTGGCCGCAGTGCAAGAACAAGCGCAATGATGACGAGCATCGTGAGCCAGGAAGTGAGGAGCGTGCTCGTGAGCGGTAACCCGAAGACATGCCCGAGGACAGGCGGGGAGAGGTGGATGGCGATACCGCCACTGGCGGCGTGTGCGATGTTCATAACCAAAAAGATTTTCGGCCGGAGGCGCAAAAATCAGCCGCATGATAACAGAGATGGTGAACAATTGAAAGCGATTTGCTAGACTATCGGTACGAAGATAGCACCATCCCCTCGGACATGACGAAACCCACCCACCACGGTATCGAATGCCTTGAGCTACGGCCTCAGAAACGCCACCTCTTTTTCGACCTCGACAAGACAATCGCCCCTGCGCGTCAACCCATCCTCGCCGAGATGTTTGAGCTCCTTTCTTCACTTCCTGTCGACCTCATCATCGTATCGGGACAGGAGGTGCCGAAAATCAAGTGGCAGACGAACGACCTCAAGACCTTTCGCCTTGGTCAAAACGGAAACCATGCCACGCATACCGATGAGACCGAGCTCTGGAACACCCCACTCGAACCGCACCAGCGGGAGGAGATACTCGCCCACATTCGTGCGCTCATGGACATCATCGATCACGATATTCACCACGAATGGGTCCCCATTGAGGACCGTGGTGCGCAGATAACCTTCAGCCCTATCGGGAACGTCGCGCCAGTCGAGGTGAAGATGGCCTACGACCCCGATAGACGGAAACGCGAGGCGCTCCTTGCGGCGATACCGTTCGTCTCGAAGGAAC
>CAZFBT010000061.1:0-4770 GCA_964517185.1 uncultured Candidatus Saccharibacteria bacterium
TCGTCAAGCGGCTTCAGGAGCTCAATCTCATAGTCATCAACCTCGAAGAAGAAAAGTACCTTCTTTTCGGTCTTGTGTATCTTGAGATACCCTTGTTCTGCAAGATACACGATGCAGGCGGTGATATCTCGCGGGTCAAGGCGTCCGTCAATGAGAAGCCCTGCATACATTGGCTTTACTCCGGGGTATGGTTCATACTGCGGGATGACTGTCCCCGTAGTATCGAGCGCTGTCCGATAGTGATAGACCGCGTACGAGAGGCTGACGAACCAAATGATAAGCCCAATGAACCAAATGAACTCCGACCGATAACGCTCGAGTTCAACCATTTCCACCTTCGTCCGATCAACCGCCTGTGCGATGGTCATACCAGCACCTGGGGATACATTCGATGTTCTGAACGTTGCACTTTTAGGGTCACCCTGCGGCCGTTCGCACGAACCTTCCTCTCCCACCCTTCCTCGATAGCATGAGCGCTCGCGCATGAGGAGTCCATCCTCTGAAAGGATGGTCGCGGTGACTATGCGCAGGGGGACATCCCAGTCGGTGCCGGTCACATTCCAGTAGACTTCTGCACCGCCACCTTCTTGGAATACCATGCCGCCGCGCACGCTGTATCGAATGGTGTATGTATGCGAGCCGGAAATGGTCGAATTTGGATCGCCTATCATGACGGTGAGAGCATTCCTCTCTGTGGTGACGGTATAGGGTACCGCGTTGCCATCCATAGCGACTGACTCGAGCGAGAGATCGGTGAAGCGTTCCCGATACCAAGCAGATGGGGGTTCGGGGTGTGTCTTTGGGATGGTACGAAAGATGCCGTGCCGCTCGTCGTCAAAGACGTACGTGATGGTCTCGGTGACCACAAACGAGCTGTCAGCCTCAACTTCGATGAGACTTTCGAAGGAATCTATATACTCAGCGCCAGCTACTACAGGAACAAGCGTGCTAAGTAGTATGCTGAATGAAAGGAATACTCCTTTCATGTTCGACTAATCGTCAAAGCCACGCCCCTGATCGTGTGAGCTATATTCGGTATCCGAGGACCAGGAAAGGTAGAGCCGTTTGTCGTAGCCTCCTTTATCGAGGAGACTCTTCGTCATAGCTTCAGTCACCTCTTCGTCAGTTATCTCGAACTCATGTTTGAGTGCATTGAGAGTGATGAGGAGGTCGGCAAGTTCTTTGAGGAGACTCTCGCGACTCGTGTGGTTCGAAACGCCACTCGCCTCTTCAAATACTTTTCGAATGATCTCACGGCGGTATTCTTCATGGCCTACCTCGCGTACCTCACAATCGAACCCCTTCTCGCGGATGATATCGGGAACCTTGTCACGACAGAGCTTGTTATAGAAAATTTTCTCCATAGTGGTGTAGTTGGAAGTTAGTAGTTGATAACTGCCAGACAATCAGTGAACGAGTAACCAAAAACTCTCAACTGATGACTTATAACTCAAAAGTTGACTTTGACCGGCTCTTTTGCAGCCGCGTCCTTCTCGCCGAGCTCGAAGTACGACTCCTCCTTGAAGCCGAACATGTTGCCGATGATATTCGAGGGGAATGACTGGAGCGCAATCGAGAGGTCACGGACGTTACCGTTGTAGAAGCGGCGTGCAGCTTGAATCTTATCTTCGGTGTCGGTGAGTTCACGCTGTAGCTCAAGGAAATTCGTGTTCGCCTTGAGATCTGGATAGGCTTCTGCGACAGCGAGAAGCTTCCCGAGAGCTTGGGTGAGACCGGTCTCTGCGGCTGCCATTGCTGCAATGGTCTCTGGACTCAAGTTCGAGGGGTCGACGTGTACTTTCGTTGCTTCAGCGCGCGCATTCGTGACCGCATCGAAGGTCTGACGTTCGTGCGCGGCATATCCCTTCACGGTCTCAACGAGGTTCGGAATGAGGTCGTAGCGGCGCTTCAGCTGGACGTCGATATCAGCCCACGCCTCTTTCGTGCGCTGAATGAGCTTGATGAACTTATTATACGCCAGGATCGCCCAGAGCGCGACGGCCGCAAACAATATGACAATGATTGATAGTGATGACATGATGATTACATACAATTAAGCACTCACAGTATAGCACCCTATCGCGGAAATCAAAGGTTTCCTAGAGAACCATGGTACTTGATTTCAACCCCAGATGGCGTATTGTCTTAGCAGATTAATCACCCTAGGAGATGTGGCGTGTCGAACGAACATGATAGGAACCTTGTCATTGTCTTTCGAGAGTACGACTGGCTCATCAAGGAGACGCAGCGTATCTATCCGCTTTCGTGGAAACTGCCACAGCTCATCCACGATATCGTTGATCGGTACGATGAACCGTGGCGGAAGTACCACACGATAGAGCACATCGCGACAGGCTTTGCGCACCTGCGGAACTATCTCGAAGTTATCAAGAATCCTGTTCTTGTATGGTGGGCATGGCTCCTCCACGACGTGGTCTTCGTACCGAACGCTGAGAACAACGAGCACTGCAGTGCAGAACTTGCATGCGCGTGGCTCACCCGGATGAACATTGACCAGCGAATTGCGAACGAAGTGTGTGCGTGGATACGCTCAACAAAGCACCACATAATCGAGCCGAGCCTCTTCAGTGACCGATTCCCGCATGGACGGGATGATGACCTCGCGCTCCTCATTGATATTGACCTCGCACCGCTTGCCGCTCCAAACAAAGCGTTCATGAGGGACACTGAGCTGTTGCAGAAGGAGAGTCATCCAATGCCGTCCAGTACGTTCTATGCGAAACAAGCAGTGTTCGCGAGCAACATGCTCCAGCGCCAAAAAATATACCTCTCGGAATACTTCACGTACCTTGAGAATGATGCACGAAAGAATCTTGAAATGTTCGTCACGGAGTATCACGCACGTCAGATGCGATGACGGGACGACACAACGCGGCGCCGAAGGCGCCGCGTTTTTCTAACTTCAGTCAATAGTTGTCAGTTTGCAGTTGTCAGTCTTAGCCACACGACTTACAACTGACGGCTACAAACCCTCCGATCTAATAGCTAATAGCTGAACCTACTAGCAGTTGGCACGCTGTGCGTGCCTAATCAACATGCAGACGCGGTGGCATCTTCATTTGCTAGCAAGAATCCCTGGTTCTTGAAAAAGCGACTTCTGTCGCTTTTTCAAGAGATTCTTACATCATCCCTCCCATGCCTCCTCCCATGCCCATATCAGGTGCCGCTGCTTTTTCTGGTTCTGGAGCATCAGCGACCGCGACCTCCGAGGTGAGAAGAATGGCCGCCGCTGAGACTGCGTGCTGGACGCCCGCGCGCTCCACCTTCACTGGGTCGATGATGCCTGCCTTGATCATGTCGTCGATGACGAGCGCCTTCTGGGCATCGTAGCCGGCGTTCCCACCCGCTTCCTTCACCTTCTCGACGATAACCGCGCCGTCATCCTTTCCGACATTCTCGGCGAGCTGTTTCAGGGGCTCTTCAAGCGC
Source organism: uncultured Candidatus Saccharibacteria bacterium (assembly GCA_964517185.1). GTDB lineage: Bacteria > Patescibacteriota > Minisyncoccia > Phycocordibacterales > UBA918 > Damh-18. The sequence continues at coordinate 3,450 of CAZFBT010000061.1, forward strand.
CTTGAGTACGATACGGTACCCAATGAGTTCATCACGGCCGAGTTCCTTATCAACCTTCCCCTCGACGATACTCGCTGCACGCGCGAGCGACGTACCGCCACCTGGAACAATTCCCTCTTCGATAGCCGCCTTTGTTGCGTTGACCGCATCCTCTATTTTGAGCTTCAAATACTTCATCTCAGTCTCGGTCGCGGCACCAACGCGAATGACTGCAACACCACCGGAAAGCTTCGCAATACGCTCTTCGAGCTTCTCCCGATCGAACTTCGAATCGGTCTGTGCGAGCTGTGCACGAAGCTGCTCGACACGAGTTTCTATCGCCTTTTTCTCCCCACCGCCGCCTACGATGACCGTCCTGTCCTTCGTCGAGACGACGCGGTCCGCACGACCGAGGTGTGAGAGTTCTGCAGTGTCGAGTTTGAGCCCGACCTCTTCCGAGATTACCTGCCCACCTGTCGTCACAGCGATGTCCTGGAGCATCTCCTTCTTGCGGTCGCCATACCCAGGTGCCTTAACCGCGAGGACCGAGAAGCCACCGCGAAGTTTGTTGACGACAAACGTCGCAAGTGCCTCGCCCTCAACATCGTCCGCGATGATGACGAGCTCTTTCTTTCCCGTCTGGGCGACTTTCTCGAGGAGAGGGAGTATCTGCTGCGCAGATGATATCTTCGCGTCGGTAATGAGCATCTGTGCGTTCTTGTACTCTGCCTCCATGCGCTCTGCATTCGTGATCATGTACGGTGACACGTAGCCTCGATCAAACTCCATGCCTTCGGTGAGCTCCGTATCGATGCCGAAGGACTGCGATTCCTCAACGGTCACGACACCATCCTTGCCGACTTTGTCGATAGTCTCCGCTATCTTTGCTCCAATGTCCTCATTTTCCGCTGAGATGGTCGCGACCTGCTTGATCTCCTCGGTCGTCGTTATCTTGATGGCCATCTCTTTGAGCGCCTTTACAACATCCTCAGAAGCGCGCTCCATACCGTGTCGGACTGCCATCGCGTTGACGCCCATCGTCGTATGCTTGAGTCCCTCACTCACCAGAGCCTGCATGAGGATGGTCGCAGTCGTCGTGCCATCGCCAGCGAGCTCGTTGGTCTTATTCGCAACCTCTTTCACGATTTCGGCACCCATGTTCTCGAACTTGTCCTTGAGGGATATCTCCTTGGCGATGGAGACGCCGTCGTTTGTGATAGTTGGCCCGCCGTATCCCTTGTCGAGGATAACGTTCCGTCCACGGGGACCTAAGGTCACCTTCACCGCATTCGCAACGATGTCAACGCCTTTCTTGAGACGCTTCTTCACATCCTCTCCGTAG
>CAZFBT010000062.1:0-4735 GCA_964517185.1 uncultured Candidatus Saccharibacteria bacterium
CATGCGTTATAGTTGGTCTACTTATGGGGCACATGTGGACATAGCAGCCCCAGGCTCACCCATCTACTGCACCACTCGTGGAGGAGGATACGCGAATTGCTGGGGAACATCGTTCTCGGTACCCATCGTCTCGGGCGTCGCCGGACTCATGTATGCCGCTAACCCGAATCTCACTGCTTTGCAGGCTCGCAACATTCTCTTCACAACGGCACTTGACCTCGGTTCCTCTGGATGGGACAGGGAGTATGGTTGGGGGCGAGTTGATGCTGCTAAGGCGGTAGCATTAGCAGCATCAACCGTCGGCAATAATGTCCCGGACACACAGCCGCCTTCCACACCAGACAATCTTACGACCTCGAATCTCACGTCGGATCGCGTTACGCTCTCGTGGAGTCCCTCAATGGACAATGTGGGAGTTTCAGGGTATGACATTTTCCGAAATGGTTCGAAGCTCACCTCAGTTTCAGGCACCATGTACACTGATTATGGTCTTTCTGAGAACACCACATACAGTTATACGGTGGTGGCCCGCGATGCTGCAGGAAATGTTTCGTTACAGAGTTTTCCGGTCTCAGTTAAGACACTCTCAGCTCCACTCACCATCGTGAGTAGTGCAGTCGTGTCAAAATCCCAGACGGACGCAACTATTGCGGTCACGACGAACAAAGTGTCCACTGTCACGGTGAGGTATGGAACGAGCGCGTCAAATCTCAATCTCACTGTCCAGAGCACTTCTCAATCCACCACGCACTCAGTCAGTCTGCCTAACCTCACTTCTGGCACCAGGTACTACTACCAGGTTGTAGCAAGTGACGGCTCAAGCACTATCAGCTCTTCAGTTTCGAACTTCAAGACTACTGGTGCTAAGGGCGGAGGCAAACCAAATCGCTAGATAACAGTTGGTAAACACACACAGCCATCCGGCGGTGTGTGTTTTGCATGTATTAGTCATCAAGAACGATCAGTACCAGGGAGAGTGACTTGACAAATTCTTGATTTGAAATAGAGTTACCCGCCGTGCGTAGTCATAGGCAGAGGGTGGCCAATTCTGGCTTCCCAAGTTAAGGAGGAGATATGAAAGTACAATGTGGTTGCGGCACCCGACGTGTAGCAGCACACGTGAAAGAGTGCACCAAGTGCAAGCTTCCTTTTGTGGAAGTTCATGATGAAGTTAAGGCAGTAGCCATCAGCCTTAATGATGCACGAGAGGTACGTGCCACCCGTACAAACATCGCAGTCGCGGCCTGAAAGTTCAGATTGCTATCAAATTCAAACCCCGCCACGGCGGGGTTTTTCATAATTCTATCAATCGGTCGTGGGACTTTCACAGAATACTGTATATCGCGGTTAACCGCGATATATGATATGCGGAGCGAGTGAACCTATGTTTGAGAAGCGGCCTGAAATACTTGAGTGTCAGACTGGTTTCAGAACTACGACAGGAGCTCAAAATCTAAGACCCGCTCATCCATGTCTGCGCGGGTGAGGCGGACGCGAACCTCGCTCCCCAAGGTGTATGTCTTACCGGTCTTCTCGCCCTTCACGCGATATTTTGCCGGTTCGTGGGTAAAGTAGTCGCCCTTGATGGAAGAGAGCCGCACCATGCCTTCCGAGCGGGTTACCTTGTCCTCGACGTAGATGCCCCACTCGGTGACGCCGGTCACGAGAGCATCGAATTCCTGCCCGACCTTGTCCTGCATGTACTCGACCTGCTTGAACTTGATGGAGTTGCGCTCCGCGGTCACAGCGTTCATTTCACTCTCCGAAGATTGCACCGAGAGCTTCTCGTATCGCGCGAGTTCTTTCCCGCGTATGAGAGAGCCATCGAGGTGGCGGCGGAGAAGCCGATGCGCCATGAGGTCTGGGTAGCGGCGGATGGGGGAGGTGAAGTGCGTGTAGTACTTGAAGGCGAGGCCGAAGTGCCCGATGTTCTTCGTCGTGTAGACCGCCTTCGCCATCGAGCGGATGGTTGCGGTCTTGATAAGGTTCTCCTCGGGAGTACCGGTCACTTCTTTGAGTAATGTGTTGATGTCCTCCGCGCTTACGATGCCTTTGTGTGCTTTGAATTCGTAACCCAAGGCATGGAGAAAGAGTGCAAGCTCCTCTATCTTCTCGGGATTCGGGAGATCGTGAACGCGATAGACGAACGCCGCGTCGCGGCCCTGGGACTTCGTGTGCTTGTAGACGAATTCCGCGACGCGGCGATTCGCAAGGAGCATGAAGTCCTCAATCATCATCATCGTCTCTGTGCGCACCTTCTCATAGACACGTATGGGTTTTCCGTTCTCGTCGAGCTCGAACTTGACCTCGGGTTGTTCGAACGCGATGGCGCCGTCCTTGAATCGTTCTGCGCGGAGCTTGCGTGATATCTCCATGAGCGTATTGAGCTCCAAGAGGAGCGGCCCGTCCTGTTTCTTGAGGACTTCCTGAGCCTCTTCATAGCTGAAGCGTTTATCCGAGTGGATGATGGTCTGCCCGAACCATTCCTTAAGGACCGTGCCCTCGCGGTCCATGGTGAAGACCGCAGAGAAGGCGAGCCTGTCCTCGTTTGGGCGGAGGGAGCAGAGGTCATTCGAGAGCACCTCGGGGAGCATCGGGATGACGCGGTCGACGAGGTAGATCGAGGTACCGCGCTTCTGTGCCTCTTTGTCGATGGTGTCGTTCTCTCGCACGTAATGAGACACGTCCGCAATATGAATGCCTATCTCGAATGCGCCGTCACCGAGCTCCTTGAGCGAGACCGCGTCGTCGAAATCCTTCGCATCAACGGGGTCGATGGTCATCGTCGTGCGGTCGCGGAAGTCGCGGCGCTTCGGTTCGTCGCCTCGGGTATCTGCTATTGCCTGTCGGAATATCTCGTCCTTACGTGCGTAGAGTTCCTTCCCGGCCTTCGCGACGTGCTCGGGGAAGTTCTCCGAAAAGCCGCCCGAGCGGATGATGGCCTGCATCTCGGTCTCATGGTCGCCCGCAGGACCGAGGACCTCGACTATCTTTCCGATAGGGTCGGTGAGCGGGTTCTTCCAACCAGCTATCTCAACGACCACCTTCATGCCCTCGTGGGTCTTTGTCGCGTCGGGGAGGAGGGGACGGATGTGGATGCGACGGTTGTCGGGGAGGAGTACGTATCCGCCCCGCTTCTCGATGACGTTCCCGATGAATTCGCGCTCTTTCGATTCGACGACACGGATGACCTTTCCCTCGCGGCGCTTGCCGGGGATGGCTTTCTTGAGCTCGATCTCGACGATATCGCCGTCGAGCGCAAAGTTGAGGGATTCAGGTGCGATGACGATGTCTTCGTCAAAGCCGGGTACGGTGACGAACCCCGTGCCTTTGCCGCGGACCATGATGACACCAGAGTGAGTCTTGTTCTTGTCGTGCGTTGCGTTTCCTTTCGACATGTGGCGTTGATGGTAGCACAGCGTCTTGACTAATACTACCGTTCTGGTACTCTTGCCGCGTTATGTTAAAGATGCGTTTACAGCGAATTGGCCGCAAGAATGACCCCTCGTATCGGGTGATTGTTACCGATTCCCGAAACGCCGCAAAGCGTGGCAGGAGCGTCGACCTCCTTGGGTCGTACTACCCAAAGCTCGGGAAGTTCGAAATTGACGATGCGCGCGCGAAGGATTGGCTCTCAAAGGGCGTCCAGCCATCGGATACCATTCATAATTTCCTGGTCGGAAAGGGAATTATCGAGGGCAAGAAGAAGAATGTGCTTCCACGGAAGTCCCCCGTCATCGACGAAGAGAAGCTGAAGGCAGAAGCGGAGGCAAAGGCGAAGGCCGAGGCCGAAGCGGCAGAGAAGGCAAAAGCAGAAGAAACTGTACCGGCCGAATCTGCTGAATCAGAAACTCCAGCTACAGAGGAAGCGCCGGCAGAAGCAGAGGCGAAGAAGGAGGAAGAGCCGCAGGCCTAAGGATTTGGATACAGAACGGGCGCACGCGAAGCGTGCGCCCGTTTCATTTGACGGAATGCTATGACCTGCTACCATTCTATGCAGTACGTTTCAGAGAGAAAGAAACGGAAGCTTAACAGATACTAAGTTCTCGTAACGATTATGGAATCAGACCAGCAGTTTCTTGAGCAGCTTGTTAAGGCACTCGTCGACCATCCCGACAGCGTCCGCATCAACCGCACCGTCGATGAGATGGGCGTACTCCTTACGCTTGATGTGCACGCAGAGGACATGGGTAAGATCATCGGCCGCTCGGGCAACACCGCGAAGGCCATCCGTACGCTTCTCCGCGTCGTCGGCATGAAGAATGACGCGCGCGTCAATCTTAAGATAAACGAACCGGAAGGCGGCACTCGCTCTTCAGCCGCATCCGACGTCTCAACCGACACCGCGATGGGCGGAGATGAAACGCCGAATGAGCCTAAGTCACTCGACGAAGCAATCGACGGTTTGAGAATCTAAATTGGCGAACTGCTTTGTTGCAGTTCGGTAAAATGACAGTCGCCGTATTTCAGTATACGTCTCCCGTCATTTTCCTCCTGCGCCTCGCATTTCATCCAATTTAGAGTTCTCAAACAAGCAAATCCAGGCAAGTCCTCAGAATACATGTGATTAGCCTTACGACCACAAACCGCGGCGAGCAGAGCTCGCCGCGGTTTGTGGTCGTCCCCAACTCTTTCGATTAATCGAAAGAGTTGGAACAGGGTTTGAAAATACGTGACAGTCATGCAAGACTATCTGCAAACAGCAAACAGCAAACAGCAAACAGCAAACTGCTAA
>CAZFBT010000063.1:0-4184 GCA_964517185.1 uncultured Candidatus Saccharibacteria bacterium
AGGCGACTCGTGCACAACAGGTATTCGACGTCTCGGGTGCTGGCGATACGGCGCATGCAGCCATTGCGGTTGCTGTAGCAGCGGGCGCTTCTCTTGAAGATGCCGTTGAGATAGCTAACCATGCCGCCGGATATGTAGTAGGCCGATTGGGAACGGTAGTGTGCGGTGTGGCTGAACTGAAGCAGAGTCTAAGTACCATATGAACCGGCTTCTTCTCAGATTAAAGTTCGTTCTTTTATTGCCGGTTGCGCTCGCTTATGCAGTGTTGCCAAAAAGAACAAGGAATGAAGTTGGTTCTGTCGCCATCATTCAGATGGCAAAACTTGGCGATATGGTATGCACGACCCCGATGTTTCGTGCAGTGAAAGAGCATCATCCTCATGTGAAGCTCACGGTCATTGGTAATGCTATGAATCAGGAAGTGCTGAACGGCAATCCCCACATCGACCGGTATCATGTCCATGATGGCACATTTTGGGGGACCGTACGTAGCTTCCGCGCTATGCGTTTTGACGCGGTATGCATTACAGCTCCAAGTTTCGAGTTCCTTGCCATTTGTGTCATAGCTCGTGTTCCGCTTATTATCGTTCCGAGGATTGAAAATGGGTGGAGTCCGTATGAGACACGACCATATAAGATTCTCAGGGAATGTATAACGACAGTGCCGCATCGAATGGAGTCGTATGCGCCTCGCGAATATCTTCGTTTACTTGAACCACTCGGAATCCATACCGATGATACTCGAAAAGAGGTGTACTATCCCGAAGCAGCACTAGAGAGACCGACCCAGCTCCTCAATCAGCATGAGAATTCAATAGAACGAAGACGCATTGGTATTCTTCCCGGAGCGGGGAATGAGATAAAATCTTGGCAGCCCGAGAAGTTCGCTTCACTCATGAATCTGATCGATCGAGAAGAACCCAATACGATCTTTGTGCTCCTTGGAACACAGAAGGACAGCGGACGGGCCGAAATCATTCTGCGGATGCTATTATCCAATGTAGACACGATAGATTGCGTAGGAAAGTTGTCCATCAATGAACTCAAGGCATGCATTAGCATGCTCAGCGTAGTCATTGGGGCCGATACTGGCCCGCAGTACATCGCTGAGGCACTCGGAATACCAACCATTGATATTGTCGGACCGGTGGATGAGCGAGAACAGCCGCCAACTGGAAGCCTGCATCGGATCGTGAAAGCAGAGCGAACAAAGCCAGAACTCTATGTAATGAATGCCCGGGTCTATGATGAGAAGGAAGCAAGGCGGCAAATTGAAAGCATCACTCCGGAGATGGTAAAGCGAGAATATGACACTTTGAAAGTGAACATAAGTAACCACTAGCTCAAGAATTTAGATATGTACGATGCATGCATCATCTGCGGCTCTGAGTATCACCCATTGGTATTGAATGGCCTACCCATGCTGCAGTGCAATTCGTGTGGTCTCATTTGGCGCAAAGAATTCACTCTCAGGGAAGGACATTACGAGCGCAAAGAGAACTCAATGTCAGAAGGAAAATTGCAGTCGCGCCTCAACAACTGCATGCAGCGGCTCGAACTTGTGCGACAATACTGTGTCCCACACCGCACCTGCGATGTGGGATGTGGCGAAGGATTATTCTTAAAGGTGCTAAAGGATGCAGGCTATAATGATTGTTTTGGAATTGAGCCCGGTATCTTTGCACAGGGTTACGCCGAGAAGCACGGTCTTCGCATCAAACAGGGACGTATCGAGGATCTAGGAGAACTCCTGAACGAGGAAGTCGTTTCAGTCATCACCCTTTTCCACGTTGTTGAGCATTTACAGGATCCTCGTGCAGCAATCAAGCTCATACACGATCATCTCCCTATTGGAGGACATCTCGTTCTAGAGACTCCGGACATCGATTCTTACATGATTCGTAAACTAGATTACAGACATCCTCTCATCTATCCGGAACATCTATTTTACTTCAACGAACAGACGTTATGTGCTCTGCTTACTGATGTAGGATTTTCAATCATTGACTCTGGAAGACGAGATTTCGATCTTCCGCACACCAGCATTCGTCAGCTTCTTGGGTACGTGGGACTTTCAGCCCAGGTAGGGGCAGGCGCATCGGAGGAACTTTGCAGACAAGGTAGTGAGAGAGGGGCATCGAGTACCGAAAGGAGACCTCTCATTCGTAGACTAGCATCCCATATGCTTGCTGCAACAGTACATATGCTTAATAGAGAAAATTATATCTGGATGGTTGCTCGAAGAGAGAAATAAACATTTCATGGATGTAAATACATGACATACTAAGGGACCATATAACCATGTTTATCGACCATACAAGACACCTCGTTTGCCCCGCGTGTTCGGGAGATTTGGAAATAAGTTCCAATGAACAAGGAGAAAAGGTCGAGGAGGGGTCACTTGTATGTCGTGCGTGTAGCACTCAGTACCCCATAGTAAGGGGGATACCGCGATTCCTTCCTGCGGATCACTACACAGAGGCATTTGGGTATCAATGGCTACAACATGCGAAGACTCAATATGATAGTTTCACAGGAATGCCTGTCTCAGAGAACAGAATCCGAATTGAAACGAAGTGGCCCAATAAGACACCTGGTGAAAAGATATTAGAAGTTGGCTCTGGCTCTGGACGGTTCACTGAACAACTTATCAAAAAAGAGGCTTTCGTCGCTTCGTTCGATGCGAGTGTGGCTGTTGAAGCGAATTATGCTTCTCACGGCAACAACCCAGCGGTGCTCATCGTACAGGCGGACATTTACCAGCTTCCATTTCGTGACGCGTACTTTGATCGGATGGTCTGCATCGGTGTACTTCAACATACTCCTGATCCCGGGCGCTCCATAGAATCTATTGTGACGAAGGTGAAGCGAGGCGGTTCATGCGTCATGGATATCTACCGAAGACATAATTGGTATCGTCAGATATGGAACACGCGGTACTGGGTTCGTCCGTTCACGAAGCGGATGAGGCCCGAGCGACTGTACGCGCTCTGCGAACATTACATCAATCTCATGTGGCCGCTTTCTCGAATCATCACCCGTCTGCCGTACGGACGGTCCATCAATCAGAAATTGCTTGTCCCAGAACTCATGACTTCCGGTAAGTATCGAAAGTTCTCGGATGAACTCCACAAGCAGTGGGCGCTTCTGCATCTCTTTGATTGGCTAAATCCCACATATGACAAACCTCAGCACATTGAGACATTCCATCATTGGCTTGAACAGTCCGGCCTTTGTGAAGTTGAGACAAACTTTGGGTACGGGGGTATTGAAGGGCGGGGAATTCGGGCGTGAGACACCAAGTAACCACCCATATTCTCCAAATGTTATATTTGCGAACGGAGAAATAAGTACATATACTGCGGTATGTCAGAAAAAGAAGAGGAAGCCCATCAGGAGATCCAAGCCAAACATTCCACCCTTGGAGCAGGATATGCGGCGTTCAGACGGCTTTTTTTTGACAAGAAATTTGTTACCTATACTGGTGTAGGCATCTTCATTTCTGCATTCAATGTCGGTCTCCTTTGGATTCTCATTGATGTGATGCATATACGGACGGTGACAGCAGGCGTGATCGCAACGATAACCATATTTGTCATGAGGTACCTGTTACTAGCATTGTTTAAAGTTGTCTAGCGATACGGTTATGATATCGGTGGTTATTCCAGTGTTCAATGAGGAGGATAGTGTAGCGCTACTCCATGCTGAACTGACCAAAGTACTCAAAGGTCTTGGTGTACCTTTTGAGATCATGTATATCGATGACGGTTCGACTGATGGCACGTACACAGAACTCTCCAAGCTTCGACCAGCGCGCATTATCAGCTTCTCTCGAAACTATGGGAAATCCCAAGCCCTTCAGGCGGGATTTCGCTTGGCGAAAGGGGAACTCATCTTCACCATTGACGGTGATCTTCAGGACGATCCTCATGAGATCCCTAAATTCTTGGACAAAATGAAGGAGGAGCGGGCAGACTTAGTGTGCGGATGGAAAGAACGTCGCCTCGACAGTTTTGCGAAGCGCATGGTCTCTCGGGTCGCGAATGGTCTGACCAGATTCTTCACTGGTACAAAGATCCACGACATGAACTGTGGCTTTAAATTGTATCGGAGGGAAGTTGCACAGGCGGTTGATCTGTATGGAGACATGCATCGATACATTCCAGCACTTGTGGCTGCGCAAG
>CAZFBT010000063.1:4194-4681 GCA_964517185.1 uncultured Candidatus Saccharibacteria bacterium
GCAAGGGTTCCGCATAAGCGAGATCGCGGTGCATCATCGAAAGCGACAGTTCGGTGTCTCGAAGTATGGTAATTTTCGAAGGCTCTTCAAGAGCTTCTTCGATTTTGTGACACTACTGCTTGTCCGGAAATTCATAGATAGGCCAATGCACTTTTTCGGGATCATTGGCACGTTCCTTTCATTTGCTGGTTCACTCATCCTTCTCTACCTCGCATATGTTCGAATCATTCAGCACGAACTCATCGGGCATCGTCCTATCCTCCTGTTAGGAATCTTGCTCGTGGTCATCGGTATTCAACTTTTTTCATCGGGATTTCTTGGTGAGCTCCTCATACGACAAGGGAATAAGAGGAGCCTGTACACGATTCGAGAGGAGATTGTCCAATGAAAGAAATATGCGTTTACGCTCAGATTTGAAACAGGAGAGCAAGAGTTTTTTTGATGATCCTCTTACGAATGTTCCTCGCCTACTTGGACAACTGAACCG
>CAZFBT010000064.1:0-4676 GCA_964517185.1 uncultured Candidatus Saccharibacteria bacterium
CTTTCTCTGCAACACATTTTCTAGATTAGCATGTGCTAAGCTAGTCTAGAGCCTTTATGTTTTATGTTATAATAAAAATTAGTCCAACCACCAGGGGAGGCCTAGATGGCCGAGCAAAAAGTCGTCGTGCACGTGGTGCACGGTAATATGAATCTCCCCAACGGGGAGATTCATCCGGAGTACCAGGAGAGGATCGATTTCTCTCTCACGTGCTACGTGCATGGAGAGTACGTTGCCCTAACCGGAGGCCAAACCCGGAAAGGGCAACCGGCCGAGGCTGAGAATGGCCTCAACTATCTATTGGGGTGCAACTTCCCTCGAGAGAGAATCATCCTCGAGAATGGCTCGAAAACGACCGGAGAGAACATCATGTTCCTCCGCCACCAACTCTCGAAGCTGGGGTTGCAGCCCAAGGAGCTGCTGGTCTACCACCGTCCCTCAGCAATCCCGAAGACGAAGGTGCTCTACAAGCACCTCTGGCCAGGGGTGGAGACAAAGTTCATCCCGGGCTATTGCGATATGGCCCCACTGCCGTATCGCATCCTAGACCGCTCGATCTTCTGGCTGCTCGCCCACCTAGATCCGTACGAGACTGGGTTTCTGTGGCGCTCTTTGAAGCGCATCATCAGAAATCCGCAAGCATGAGGTGTAAAGCCCTCATTGCGCCCCGCGAACCCTGCGTCGCGGGGTTTGCTTTTAAATACAAAATAGCGGAGTGCCACTTCCCCACAATACCGGACAGGTTGGGGTGGCGTTGGAGCAATACAAAAAGACGGTTTCGAAACCGTCTTATTGTGTGTTTGTTACTTGAGTGTAACCTTAGCTCCTGCTTCTTCCAATTTCGCTTTCAATGCCTCAGCATCCTCCTTCTTGAGGCCTTCCTTCACGACCGACGGTGCTGCGTCGACCATGTCCTTTGCCTCCTTCAGGCCAAGGCCGAGAACCTCCTTCACGACCTTGATGACGGCGATCTTCTGTGCGCCACCGTCAGTGAGCTCGACGGTGAAGGCGCTCTGCTCTTCTGCTGCCTCACCTGCCGCTGCGGGACCTGCGACAGCGACTGCTGCTGCGGAGACTCCCCACTTCTCCTCGATGGCCTTCACGAGCTCGTTGAGCTCAAGGACGGTCATCTTTTCTACTGCTTCGATGATTTGTTCTTGTGTCATGGTAATTGTTTCGAATTAATGAGTTTCCGTTATGCGTTCTTCGCTTCTGCCACCTTACTCAACACGACCGCAAAACGCTGACGAGGTGAGTTGACGAGCTGTGCGAACATACCGCGAAGCGTATCCAAAGGCGGAATGGACGCAATGATTGTCATCTCCTCCTTGGTCTTGAAGACACCCTGGAAAACGCCGCCCGCGATAGCAACCGCATCCTTGTACTTCTTCGCGAAGTCCTTGATCTGCTGGGCTGGCTTGATAGCGTCCGCACTGTATGCGACAGCAATCTCACCGTCGAGCTCCGGCATCTCGCCCTCGTATGCGTCTCCGAAGACGCGCTTCATGAGGGTCTTCTTTGCCACGAAGTAACCGACACCCTCCTCGCGGAGCTTACGTCGCATCACTGAAGTGTCAGCGACCGATACTCCCTTGAAGTTCACGAAGACAAGCGAGTCGGAATCCTTCTTGATACCCTCGAGCTTTGCGATGATATCCTGCTTCTTTGCTTTGGTAATTGCCACGTTAGATTTTCTTATGAATAAAATGAGTTAGAAAATTTTACGTCCCGTTAGAGCCAGAATGTCTCTGACATTCGCGGGCTCTAACGGGATAGTATCTAACTTACAGACATTCCGAACTTAGCTCGGATTGACAAGCGGTTTCGACCCCAACTAAATCACATAGAGTTGGACCTCGGCTGGCGAACCAAGCGGTTCATTATGGCGGGCCCTTTGCGGCGCGCGACCAACTGTCTTTAGCCTGTACGGGGGAAACTATACCAGAAGTGTATGAAAAAGGAAGGCCGCGGGACGCTTCGCGTCCCGCGGCCCATAACCGCCTACTCTTCCCTCGCAAAAAGCCGTATGTACTGCCAGCCTGACGATACAGCGAGAACCGTACTCGTGAGCAGAAAGAGCGAACCGAGCACAACGAGATAACTCACCACCTCATGTTCGAGATTCCCGAGCATGAGGAGTCCAAAGCCCATCATCATGAGCGTCGTCTTCCACTTCGCAGACACGAGCGATGGGATGCGTCGCGCGCGTTCCGGCCAGGTTTCGCGAAGCGTTGTCACAATTCCCTCACGAATCGTGATGATGACAACACACCAGAGCATCGGTGAGGCTGCGCTGAACGTGATGAGTCCGTCTCCAAAGAGAAGAATGACAATGCCGAGCGCGAGCGCCTTGTCAGAGACCTCATCGAGACGTTTGCCATTCTGCGTGATAAGCCCGCGCGTCCGCGCAAGATGGCCATCGAGCCAATCGGTCATGCAGACGAGTGCGTAGAGCAGGAACGCAATGACCGGATGGACGAAATACACTCCCCAGAGAAATGGGATGGCGAGGATGCGCGACCATGAGAGATGATTCGGTTTCACGTACACAGGCGTGTACGATGCAAGTACGTAGAGTATCTTCACGTCTTTCCCCCTTGAAAGTGAACGTGGTTGAACAAGAACTACCCGTATATGAGCTTACGAGCACTTCACTCTTTCGTCAAAGTATTACCTCGATTCAACGTCAATCTTTAGTTGCTCCGCTTTCCAGCCAATGAGATTTGAGAGAATCTGAAAGAACGAAGCGACACCTGCGAGTGCGAGAAAAATGATAGGAAAGACCGACCACGGTGTGAGCATGTAGAAAAAGACGACCGTTGCTGATGCCCACACACCAAAACACCAGGGGCATGAGAGGAGATCTGCAAGTGTGCGGCGCGGACCACTCTCGGGCTTCACGAGTACGACTTTCATTTTTGTGACTTCTGCGTCATAGAACTGCTCACGAAAGAATGCCGTAATCTTGTCGTAAACGACAAGCCTAATGAGTCGGAACGATGCGAGCGTCATGAGTACGAAATCAGTGAGTGTGAGCTCATCAAATGTCTTGTATCCGCTCCCCTCTAGAATAACCATCCCCATGAAGACAAATCCAATGAAGATGACAGTGAAAACGAAATTCCAAAGATACTGATCGGTGATGCGCATGGCGAGTATGAGTATGAAGTATAAGTATAAGTATACAAAGTCTAACCTCCCTGGCTCGCACCGACTATCATGATGATGGCCAAGGTAGATACGAGTATCATCAGAAACCCAAAGAGGAAGCGGTAGAAGGTCTTGTTGAACATCACGAATAGTATAGCAGATACGCGACGGGGGTATGAAAGGACTGGGATTGTTGTTGATTAGAGCACAAATGAAAAGACCCGCATGTGCGGGCCTCCGGTTTGAGTTCAATTCATTCCTCTTTTCTTCTTTTCATGATCTCCTCATACTGAGGAAAGAGGAGCGTGAGCACACTGTGACCACGACTGTCCATCGGCGGTTGATCATCCGAAAGTCTGACAACTCTCGAACCCACAGGTCTCTTTGGTTCTTTCTTCTTCTCCGTGTCGCCTTTCGTCACAAAGAACTCCTTTCAGCTACATACGGGAACATACCCGGGCCATATTTGAACCGATTCGAGCCATTTTGTCAATAACTTGCGTCTCAATGCGTCTCAAAGGACGGTCCTTCGGAATCTCCGAAGGACCGTCCTTTGTGCATTAATAATTACTTCCCTCTTCGTATGTCAGCCAATCTTCGATTTCTTCAATAAATAAGTTTTTGTCGGGGAAATAATCCGGATAGTGAGAAATGTCAAGAATCAAGGATTCGGGTCTTGCTCTCTCTTGCAAAAAGTCCAGATAGCTTGAATATACATATGCATCGAGATATTTTTTCCCGCCATGAATATCTTTGAGACCCATCTTTTTCCAGTTCGGTTCAATGAGTTTTAGGGGGTTAAGGTGGATGTATGAAAATAAATACTTGAGATATACATCAGTATCTGCGTGTTGTGATTTGTACCGACCCTGGAAAAGAACTCCAGTTCTTTCATATCGTTTATTGAAATACATCGAATACCCGGTTGAAACCTTGCGCATAAAGGTTTGTATACCGCCCTCTACAGCGGGGGTCACAAGAATATGGAAATGGTTTGGCATCAAGCAATATGCACCGACGTGGACAAGCGGATCTCCTCGGTCAAAGTCATAGATGGATTGCATTTCCTCTCTAATTTGTCTCACGTCAACGGGATACGCCGAATTTGAAAGAAAGAGAAGCTCCATGAACCGTCTGTAGTCAGAAGCATCTTGAAAAATTAGACGTTTGTCTACCCCACGATTATAGATGTGGTAGAACTCGTCCGTTGCTAATGGAAATCTCCTGTGACCCATCGTCACATTCTATCACCCGAAGGACCGTCCTTTGTGTTACGAAGGACGGTCCTTTGGGGATTAGGCGACGGAAAACGGAAAAGGCCGGCGCTTGCGCGCCGGCCTTTTCTTGCTTTCTTGCTTACTTGCTTTCGCGTTCAGCTTGCCCTACAGAGTGACTCCGTCACTGCTGTCTTGCCAAGGTCAACGTTAGTTGACGATGGTTACGACAGACGTGCGGTAATCAGTGTCTGGAGAAGCGGTCCAGGTCTGATCTGGGTCAACACCGGTCTCTGCAAACTCGATGGTCTC
>CAZFBT010000065.1:0-4204 GCA_964517185.1 uncultured Candidatus Saccharibacteria bacterium
CTCTACGTCGCCAAGAAGATGGTGGAGGAGATGCACGGCAAGATATGGGCCGAATCAGAAGGTGAGGGGAAGGGAAGCACCTTCCACATCGAATTCCCCCTCCTCCCCGGTAATCCCTCTCCTCGATAACCGGCTTTATATACTGCGGCTCATTTGCTAGTATTGAGGCCATGAGTAAAAAACGACTCTTCACGGGCCTCCAGCCGTCGGGTACGCTCCATATCGGCAACTACTTCGGCGCACTGAAGCCCTTTGCGGATATCTACCGCGATTTCGAGAGCCACCTCATGATAGCGGACCTCCACGCGCTCACGACCGTGCGCGACGCCGGAGCGCTCCGCGAGAATACCCTCGCTGTTGTGAAGGACTACCTTGCAGCAGGCATCGACCCCAAGGAGGCCATCATCTTCAAGCAATCGGATGTACCCGAGCACGCAGAGCTCGCGTGGGTTTTCGAGTGCCTCGTCACCGTTCCGTTCCTCATGCAGGCCCATGCGTACAAGGACAAGGTCGCAAAGGGTATCGAGGCGACCGCCGGCCTCTTCAACTACCCGATGCTCATGGCAGCTGACATCCTCCTTTACGACACGGAAGTTGTACCAGTCGGTGAAGACCAACGCCAGCATATCGAATACGCCCGCGAGGCAGCAAATAAATTTAATCTCGCATACGGGGAGACCTTTGCTGCACCCCAAGAGATGATACTCAAGGGTGTTGGCGTCGTGCCTGGAACCGATGGTCAGAAGATGTCAAAGAGCTACAAGAATACGATTCCGCTTTTTGGAACTAAAGACGAACTCTCGAAAGCGGTCATGGGAATCGTGACGGATTCAACAGGCGACCGACCGGAAAATGTCTACGCCATTCACAAACTTCTCAAGTCAGAGGATGAGCTTGCACCGCTCTATGAGGAGCACAAAGGGAAGTATAAGAACCTCAAGGAAGCCCTCGTCGAAGACCTTGACGTGTTTTTCTCATCGATGCGCGAGAAGAGAAATGCCATTTCCGATGACGATGTCCGTACCGTTCTCAAAGACGGAAGCGACCGCGCCCGAGAGCGAGCGTCTTCAAAGATGGCAACTGTGCGCGAGCGTTTGGGCGTAGCACTTTGAATATAGTAAAAGGCCGCGTGGAGCACGGCCTTTTGGTGTCGTCCGAATGCATTATTTCTTCTCGCACTCGAACGACCAGGTGAACTTAACGGTGGTGGACTTTGTTACTTGTTCTTTTGGCAGTACTTTTAATTCTTGTTGCTGTTTTTGTTCTACAGCAGGATTTACTTGTTGGATTGGCTGTGTGAGAGAGGGTATTGCTTTGAATGAAGGCTCCTCTCTGATTTTGGTGGGCTGGTATATGCCGTAGAAAACCCCCAACAGCAGAATCAGAAGAGCAAGCCATAAGAACCAGAAAAAGTGTTTTTTCCTCATCTGTATCCTCCGAGTGAACCAAACACAATTTAACCACAGATTTTATTTTTTGCAAGTTTCAGCGTTTGACCTATTAATTGCTTCGTTGTAGTATCACAAGATGCCGATGAAGCGGCTGACACCGCTGAGGCGAGGGAAGAACGGCTTACGCTTAGTAGAGCTCTCCGTCATGGCACGATACGCCACCAAGAAGGGCCTCTGCTGTATACGGCGGGGAAGTAGGGTGGCACCGCGGTATAGACCGCCCCTACAAGTATGTTAATCACTTAATATATTTGTAGGGGCGTTTTTGTTTCCTACGAGCGAATTCACATGGAACGCATACACATTGGCTCGCTCCGCGAGCATATCGGAGAAGAAGTACTGATCGAGGGCTGGATCGATGTGCGAAGAGACCAGGGCAAGCTCATCTTTCTCGATTTTCGGGACGCAAGCGGAAAGATCCAGGGTGTCATCTTGCCGAACGCGACCAGTGCTCACGAGGTTGGCTCACGACTTCGCTCAGAGTGGGTAGTCGCCGTGACCGGGAAAGTCAACAAGCGACCAGAGAAGGCTATCCAATCTGACAAGCAGAATGGCGATATCGAACTCGAGATACTTTCTATCGACGTTCTCAATGAAGCGGACACGCCACCTTTTGATATCGGTGGTGATGGCAGAGAGATCAATGAAGAGGTTCGTCTGCGATACCGCTATATAGACCTTCGCCGCGACCGAATGCAGAAGAACATTAGGAACCGTCATAAAGCGATACAGTTTGTTCGCGAGTTTTACACGCGCGAGGGTTTCACTGAAGTAGAAACACCGAACATGACGAAGTCAACACCCGAAGGCTCGCGAGACTACATCGTGCCCTCACGGCTCTACCAGGGAAAATTCTATGCGCTTCCGCAGTCCCCCCAGCAGTACAAACAGCTCCTCATGGTTGCGGGTTTTGAGAGGTACTTTCAAATCGCCCGCTGCTTCCGTGATGAAGATACGCGCGGCGACCGTCAGCCCGAGTTCACGCAGATAGACCTCGAGATGAGCTTTGTGAAGCAGGAGGACGTCATGGCCATCAACGAGCAGATGATCATCGAACTTGTAACAGAGCTGTATCCGGAAAAAAGGATCCAACAGGTACCGTTCCCGCGCCTTACCTACACGGAGGCAATGGAGAAGTACAACTCGGATAAACCCGACCTTCGCACTGACAAGAACGACCCCGACCTGCTTGCGTTCTGCTGGATCATCGATTTCCCATTCTTTGAGAAGACAGACATGGGCGAATGGACCTTCACCCACAATCCTTTCTCTGCACCCAAACCCGAATATATGCAGAACCTCATGGAGAAGAGGGATATCGAGAACATCGTTGCCGCACAGTACGATATGGTGCTCAATGGGTTTGAAATCGGCGGAGGAGGGATCCGAAACTATATCCCTGCCGCTCTCGTGAAGGTGTTTGAGATCATGGGCTATAGCTCAGAGCGCATCCAAACCAATTTCGGTCATATGCTTAAGGCGCTCGCCTCGGGTGCTCCACCGCACGGAGGAATCGCGTTCGGTTTTGACAGGCTTATAATGCTGCTCCAGAATGAACCGAACATCCGTGAGATCATAGCGTTCGCTAAGACAGGAGAAGGAAGGGACTTGCTGATGGACTCACCTTCAGAAGTCACTACTGATCAATTACTCGAGCTTGGAATTAAAATTGATGTGAAAAAATCAGATGAAGATAGCATTTACAAATAAGAAACTTACGTCGCTGCCGAAAGCGTATGTGCGTATTGGACTCATCGAGAAAGGTCCTGAGTGTCTCATCGAACATCAAGGGATAACTACCCTTGATATCGCGATAGGGAAACAGGGGAAGCTCACACCGCGTACATTCAGAACATTCGTTCGGGGTGCCATTCAGAGCGCAAAGAAACTGAAACTCGAGAAGTTAGCACTTGAATTCGACATCGTCCAATACCCGCAACTGAATGAACAGGGAACAGGGTGGTTTTATGAGACACTCGCATACAATGCTCTCCTCGCCTTCTATGAATTCTCGAAATACAAGAGCAAAAAACCAAAGCAAACGCTCAAAGAACTTCTCATTGTGGCTAAAGGTGACAAGAACGCTGAAGCAGCCCTACGGCGCGGCGTGATACTTGCTAAGTATGTGAATTTGTGTCGTGATATCGCAAATACCCCCGGGGGCGACATGACACCGTCACAGCTCGCTGAAGCTTCAAAAATGCTCCTGGAAGGGACGAAAGCGACGGTTACGGTACTTGACGAGAAGAAGATACGAGAACTCAAAATGGGGGGTGTTTTGGGCGTTGGAGGGGCTGCCAAAGATAAGCCTCGATTCATTATCGCTGAATATAACGGCATTGCTGATCAACCTAAGAAAGACACGAAAGACGATACTCGTAAAGGTCCTATTGTCTTCGTGGGGAAGGGAATCACCTTCGATACCGGCGGTCTCCAGGTAAAGCCCGGAATGGCGATGTACGAGATGCACATGGATATGTCAGGCGGCGCTGCCGTTATCGCAGCAATAGGGGCCATCGCTTCGCTCAAGCTCCCCGTGCACGTCATTGGACTTGTGCCAGCTGCCGAAAACGCCATTTCCGACTCTGCCATTCGTCCGGGTGACGTACTCACCATGATGTCCGGTAAGACGGTGGAGGTATTGCACACAGATGCAGAGGGGCGCCTCATCCTCGCGGATGCGCTCGAATACGCAAAACGATACAAACCGCGGCTCGTCGTAGACGTCGCAACGCTCACGGGTGCATCGCTCG
>CAZFBT010000065.1:4214-4670 GCA_964517185.1 uncultured Candidatus Saccharibacteria bacterium
CCGCGCAGCGCCACGCGGTACGTCTTGCCGGAGGCGGCGCTGGTGATCGTGTAGTCGGTCCAGGGTTTTTTAGGATCGAGCGACTGAAGTTTGAACTTCTCCTTTCTGGATCGCTCGTCGCGATGGGCCAACATGCTCACGCAATCATGACGAAAGACAGGGAACTCGAAGATGCACTCCGCGACCTCGGTGAAAAAACCGGCGACTATGTCGCACCGCTACCGCTCTGGGACGAATTCATGCAGTACACAAAGGGTGTGCACGCAGATATCGCGAACATCCCGCAGGGCGACTCAAAGTACGGAGGAACCATCAATGGCGCAGCGTTTCTGTCGCACTTTACCAAGGGCATGCGGTGGGTCCACATCGATATGGCACCGCGTATGACCTCGGTCGCCTCCGACAAACTCGCGAAGGGCGCCACCGGCGAACCGACCGTACTTCTCGTCAAGATCG
>CAZFBT010000066.1:0-4531 GCA_964517185.1 uncultured Candidatus Saccharibacteria bacterium
GCATTGGTGCTGGGTGAAGCGAGACAACCGAAGGCTAGAGTTTCGGAATCCAGCACCATGCGGCCCCGCGCAATCAACAGTGCAGGGGTGACATAATCACTAGCTGCTTATTTCCCACCATGTGATGGTACAACCCGCATTGGTGCTGGGTGAAGCGAGACAACCGAAGGCTAGAGTTTCGGAATCCAGCATCATGCGATCCCACGTCATCACGATTATTGGGGCTGAATGACCACCTATTCACATGAGACGAACCGGTGACGTACAATCCGCATTTGTGCTCGGTGAAGAAGTCCCCGCATACATCCGCGTCTTGTCCGCACGAATCCGCGCCCTTGCGGAGCAAGGAAATATCTTGTACGATAGCCGAGCCCCGTTACAGAAAAGGACTGATTTTGAATACAATCGCTATATTGCCGCTTCTGCGATATTGAGTGATTCTGTAACGGGGCGAGCTTCTACGAGATGTTCGGCTATGGAACGAACGGCTCAAACACATAAGATACATTCATGGCAAAGCAACTAGTAAAGAAAATAAAGGTCCAGGCCGTGGGCGGCAAGGCAACACCTGCGCCCCCACTTGGTCCGGTACTTGGCCAGGCCGGCATCAACATCGGCGAGTTCGTCAATCAGTTCAATGAGAAGACGCGTGACCGCATGGGTGATGTCGTACCCGTGGTACTCTCAGTCTACGATGACCGCAGTTTCGACTTCATCATCAAGACCTCACCCGCATCTCGTCTCGTTCTCAAGAAACTCGGTATCGAGAAGGGTTCAGGGAAGAACCTCACTTCAAAGGCGGGAGAGATAACGAAAGCGCAGATTCGTGAGATCGCAGAAGAGAAGATGCAAGACCTCAACGCAAACGACATCGAGGCCGCGATGAAGATCATCGAGGGTACCTGTCGGAGCATGGGCGTAACGGTGCGCTAGGCACAGTTACGGACCTCGCCTGGTATTTTTGAGACGAATGTCGAAATAAAATACCGGCAAGGTGCACAGCTTCTGTATGAAGTCGTTGTGAAATATGAAATAACGACAGAGATTGTCGATACTTTTAAATCCGCTTCGTGCGGATTGTAAAGTGTCAGACAACCTGAACTGAATCTGTAAGATGTACTGCTCCTGTAGGGAGCGACTGTAGACAATAGGCGTGGGACGATTGATTTGAGACAAAGGAAAGCGCGTAGTGTAGACACGCGCTTTTCTTTCTATGAAATCGGAGTATAGTTGACCCGGGCAAAGTGCCCGATGTTCTTTTCCAGCAGATTTACTATGAGGGGAAACAAATGAATGCGTACGAAACGCATGCAGCAGTTTTCGATAACTTTCACCAGATTGACGAGGAAGGGAAACCGAGTCGCTTGAATGGTTTCGAGAAAAGGCCATTCCTGCTTCACGAACCGTTGCATGTTTCAGCACGTGTGCATAAAGGTTCTCGTGCAACAGTCGTGCTCGTGCTGGCCTGCAATAACAGCCTCTGTCTTGTCCAGTCGGCGAAGGATCCTCAGGGGCGCACGTTCGTGCTTCCGCAGGGTGGTATCGAAAACCGTGAGACGCCGATCTTGGCAGCGTACCGAGAAGCCGAACAGGAGCTTAACCTTCCTGAGAAAGCTTTGGGCCATTACGGCCTGTCACTGGGAACATATCTAAATAAATTGCCACCGGAACGTGAGCAGAAAGACAAGCATCTGCATTTCGTCGGTTTATACGTATTGCAACCTTCATACATCCGGGTGCGACCCGAGGAGAATCTCGGTTTCGTCTGGGTGAGGACTCCAAAACAACTCCAAAGTTACATGGCATACGTGGCGGAGAACCGCCCGGGCAAGTACCATGCGACTTGCGAGGCGATTCGAAGGGCGCACGAGGAGAGACTCATCTCCTGGTCAGTCTAATCAGCAGAATGCAATAATCGTAAAGGCGCGGTATCCGCGCCTTTTCCTTTATACCTTCCAGAAAACCCCGCCCGTAGCGTGCGTCTCCAACATACGAGAGCACGGCGAAGGGTGAGGATGAATGGATCCTTGCACGTGTCGCTCTCACAATGCGACACGCTTGTCTTCGTGAGGGCTCTGCCCATTCACGCCGACAAAGGAAACCCCGGTCGCAGCGATAGCGGAGGCCGGGGAGGAGGTCATTTCGAGCAGGGAAACGCCCACGATGTGTTAGCAGACAGTCGTGGGTGTATGTTATTTCACTGAGTTCCGTTCGAGGGTCACCCACTCGTAGTGGAGATTTCCCACAGTGCCAGATTCCCGCTCGATGACATGGGTGTAGTCGTCTTCGAATGGGGGGAAGAAGACATCTGCGTCTTTGTCCTCGGCATCGATGCAGGTCAGGTAGAGTCGGTTCGCGTAGAGGAGTCCAGTCTTGTAGACGCCTGCGCCGCCGATGATGAACACCTCGTCCCTATCGAGTTCCTCTGCCGCCGCGAGCGCGTGGTGGAATGTGTGTGCCACGATGCATTTCGGGTAGCGGATATCCTGGTGGGTTACGACGATGTTCGTCCGGTCGGGGAGCGGTTTTCCAAGCCGTGCGACAATTGAGTCGAACGTCTTTCGGCCCATGATGACCGGGTGGCCGGTCGTGAGCTTCTTGAAGCGCTTGAGGTCATCCGGGATATGCCAGATGAGGTCGTCGTTCTTCCCGAGTTCCCGGTTGCGGCCTATTGCCGCGATGATGCTGATGCGTGCGGTCATAGGTATCTCCGTGAGTATTCCACCTCGAGTATAGATGACGCCACCCCTTCCCGCAACGTGCTTGAGGGTTCCGTCGCATACGCTATACTCAAAGACATGTCGATAAATACGGGTATCTTCGGGGACACCGCGAGTATCGAGCACCGCTTCATTCCTGATCACCAGAAGCTCGAAGAGCTCGTCGTGTATTGGAAAAAACTCGGCCTCAAGATAGTGCTCACTTCAGGTACGTTCGATCTCTTCCACATCGGACATGCGCTTTATCTTGAGCGCGCAAAGGCTCTCGGCGACCTTCTCATCATCGGTGTCGACAGTGACGCGAAGGTTAAAAAGCGAAAAGGACCGCACCGCCCCATAGTTCCCGAGCTTGAACGGGTACAGATACTCTCGCACTGCCGGCATGCTGACGTCATAACGCTCAAGAACGCAGATGATCCGTCGAATCACCTCATCAGACTCGTGTCACCAGATGTGCTCGTGGTCTCAAAGAGCACGAAGCATGGTGACGATGAGATAGACGGAAAGTCCGAGTACTGCGGTGAGATCGTCGTACTCGAACCGCAGGCGGAGACCTCAACGAGTGCGAAGATACGTCTTATCGAGATCAGCAAGCGCGCACATGGCGACGTCACATAGCATAGCGGTTGCATACATTCCCGTTCTTCATCAGGGATATTTTTCATTCCTGAATTCACTCGCAGAGAAAGATGTAGAAGCACTCTATCTCATCTCTGATGAAATACTTGCAGCACACGATGAACTTGATTACCTGAATCGCAAAGACAGGATACGTGCGTTGCCGCAGAAGGTAATGATGAAAGTTCTTTTTGCGACCACACGGCTTCGGGTGGAGATACTGACTCGTACGATGCTTGAGAGTTTAGGCGGGAAGGGGAATGTCTTCCATATGCCGAGAGAGGACGTGAACCTGTTCATTGCGAGTACCTACCTCACGGGAGAATCAATCGAATACCACAACGTGTCCCTCCGAAGAAATCAGGAGAATATCGGCGAGGCGAGAGTTCCCGACACGCCAGCGGTGACCCTCGATGAGTATGGGAAGACCATGATGGGCAAGGCACTTCAGGAAGCTGAAAAGAGTACTGATTGGTGGCGCCATGTTGGCGCGGCTCTTGCCAAAAAAGGAGAGATCATCGCGTGTACACACAACGAGCATATGCCAGATGAAGAGCTGCCAAATGTATTCGGTGATGCCCGGGCGCTCTTCAAGAAAGGGCTGAACATAAACTATGTGACCTCGGCGCACGCGGAGGTCGGCGCCATCGGTGAGGCAGCTCGGAAAGGAATTTCGACAGAAGGTGCTGAACTTTTTGTAACTGATTTCCCGTGCCCGTACTGTGCACGCCTCATCGCAAAAGCCGGCATCAAGACCGTCTACTATCTCAAGGGATATGCAGTGCTCGACGGCGATATCTTCTTCAAAGATATGGGTATAGCGACAATGCGAGTATTGGAAGAAAGTCACTGATTATGCTTTCCACCCGAGCTTGACGCGAAGTGCTTCAGCGTCGTCACTCATCTGTTTCCCGGCGATGAGCTGGGCATGGAGGTGCTCGACGCTCGAACCATTCCACTCCATGTTCCCAAAGCGCATGAAGAAGCTGCCACCAGCAATGTTACGTGTTTCGGTAGCCCAAGAAAGCAGAGCGAAGAGGTCGGCGGCTGCTTCGGACGTTATGTCAGAGAGTCTGTAGATATGGGCTGGCTTGTAGACGAAGAGGAGATGAACCGAGGTCCCTTCATACGGACTCATGTTCTCGGTCACGAACCAGTAGTCTGTCTCCTTGAGGATTGGTTTCGGATGATAT
>CAZFBT010000067.1:0-4520 GCA_964517185.1 uncultured Candidatus Saccharibacteria bacterium
CGCCGTCTACCCAGAGGGAGACAGACTCAAAGGTGTCCCAAGGATCCTGTTCATCGCCGGAACCGACGAGTGAGACATCGAGGCGGCTGATGACTGCATCACCGTCTGCGAACTCAACATCGAGTTCCGCGACCGGAGCGTCTGACTGACCCTCTTCGAGTTCATCATCATCGCCCGAGCTTATCTCAAAGCGATCGAGTGAAGCTTCACCCGAGAGCGAAACTGGACCCGAGGTGCTGTCGCCCGTGCTGTCGCCCGTGCTGTCGCCTGGAGTGACTACCGGCGGAACGACCGGAGCCGATACGCAGAGGCTGTTCGCCTTTGCCATCGATGCCGGACCGAAGTAACCGGTCGGGTTCACAAGACCTGACGGCGAGAGAACCTCGCTGCGGTACTTGACCTGGAACTTCGAGACTGCAGCTGCCGTTGCCGGGCCGTAGTACTCAGTCTCCATGCCAGCTGAACCGACGCCCGATGCTGCGACGCGAGTCTCAGGATCAGCGTTGAGGAACTGCTGGAGCTTCATAACGTCCATACCGGTCGAGCCACTTGAGAGGCTACGGGTCCAGGTATAAGGACAAACCCCTGCCGCTACCGATGCGCCACCCTGGCCGAGCTGGCCCTGGAGTGAAGCAACCTGTGCAAGCAACTGGTTGATCATCAGCTGAAGCTCTGCCGCTGTCTGCGCCTTTGCAGGCGTTACAAGCGTGAAGAGCATCGCAACTGCCACAAAAGCTACGAAGAGCTTTGCAGCAACGTTGTGTGCAATTATATTCATAACTGTATTACCTCCGTAGAACCTACGAAATTGGCGCATTTCTTTGTCGCCCTGCGTCATGTGGTGCTCAGCGTACCTTTGTACGTTTCCCGCCACGTGCCTTGTGCTCCTCGAACTGCATCCAATTTCGTAGGTTCTACTGTTTATAAGGTTACTGTTAAGTTTAATAAATAAGAATTAATTCTTATTCACGAACGGTGTCGAACCGCTCGTGCATATCACTAGCCCGTAGGTATGTTAGGGGTCGACACCCCATACCTATGGATTAGCTACAAGGGAAGCAAAACATTCACATTTGATACATTTCTTCGTTATCGTAGAACTGAAGTCAAATTGTGTCTGTTTTGTGTTTCAGAGATTCGGTCGTTACTTACCGTGGTGGGAATAGGTCGTGCGGAAGAGTACTTTTGCCATCGTGTTCGTGTGATGGAAGCGAATGGCGTGCGTTTTGCATAACGCAAAAAAGACGTACCTCTGTACGTGGGTATGCCATTTGCCTGACCATTCAGGCAAACCAAAACGCACTGTATCATGAGCGACTGCTCATTTGAGCACATGCGAATTGTATGTCAAAGACCTCGCGATAGCACCATCTCTTCTTTTTCAAAAAAGAGCGCACTAGAGCGCATACCTCACAGTATACCGAACTGTGAGCTTGAAGCCTCGCTTCCGTGTGGATAGGTTCACGAATGAACGACAAATCCCTCTGAACGAGACCAAAAGAGCATACGTTCATGGGAACATGAAGTCAACCATTTCGGTGTGCTCTCCTCGTGTGATGACGGCACGAGATATGGCATCTTACAGCCAAAGTATATTGAAATGCACTACACAATAACTCGTTATAACATGCAACTTTGCCCACGTCGGACAATTCTCTCTGTCGGGAGGAACGTATCGGACACCATCAATGGTGTACTGAACGAGCATTTTGTCCAATTTGCGACCAGTGAGAGAAAGTCCTTTTAAGGGATTTATAGGTCATCCATGCTCAACGTCTGATAGACGATACCGGCTCCATCGTCGCTCACCATACTTAAGAATAAATCCATCATTTATCAAGGTCATAAGCTCACGCTGAATTGTCTTTTCACTACAGTCTGTTACCACTTCAGATATGTCCTTGATACTCACCTCTCCTTTGTCCCTTATGACTGCGAGCACCTGCTCTCGTCTACTCGTTCCCTTCTCGCGTACCGCGCCGCTCTCATCCATCGAGGTGGGTAGCCGACGCGCCATCGCGCGTCTCTTCCTTTCCCCGAGTGTGGGGAGACTCATTTGACTGAACGGATCCTCGGTTCGCGGCGGGAGGAACTTCTTGAGCGACCGTTGTAACGCGTCAATCTCCTGAAGGAACACGGCGAGGTACTCACCCGACATAAGCCCTGCCGCATGTAGAATGCGGAGCTTACTCTCTAACTCAATGAAAAGGAATTGGGTTCCCTCCACATATGTGCGCCTTACATGGTAGGGTGCCCGAAGTGCATTCACGGACACGTCTATAAGTCGATGTGCGGTCATCTCGAGGTCGCTTATAACTCTGTCGCTTTGTGATATGTCTTTTATATTTCTCGTCACATACATGACTGCACAGACTATCTTTTCTGTCTTTTTGAAAATATATTTAAAATACTCATCATTATATGCGAGTTTATTGTCTGATAGACTGCCTGCTGTTGTCTGTTTGTCTTCCATGATTTTGTCTTTAAAAGGTGCTTTTCAGTCAGTCTTTGTACTATATACCTGTCTGTCTTTTTGTAAACGACCGTTATCAATGCGGTCACATTACGCCAGCCTCCCCAGTTTGTGCACGGCACCTATCCATTCGGTGCACTGTTTGAGCCATCTGCCTCTCTGGCGTGGTATCATGCTGGTGAAATTTCACCATGGCTCGGCGTCGCAAAAGTCCTCAACAGAAACAGGAATCCGCACCGCTATTTGGTGACCTCTCACCCCACACGAAGCAGGCTATCGGGGCGATCATCTTCTTTGTCATTGGGGTATTTTTCGTACTTTCTTCGCTCGGCCTTGCCGGAGTAGCAGGCACCATGACACACAGTGCGCTCACGTACCTCTTCGGGTACGGTTTCGTGCTCGCACCAGTCGTGAGTCTCCTCTTCGTCTATGTGTTCATGCGGCCGCGCGAGGACAATCACGTGAGCGGCTCGAAGATACTCGGCATCATCCTCACCTTCATTGCACTCCTCGGCCTCCTCGCGCTCACCGTGACCGATGCTGGCGGCGTGGTCGGCGGCCTCACCCTATATCCTCTGCTTTCATTCTTCGGCGGAGTCGTCTCAGGCATCACCTTGGGCGCCCTCATCCTCGTCGGCCTCTTCCTCACGTTCAATACGAGTTTCACCCAGCTCTTCGCCCGGAAAGAATCGACTGATGACGACCTCGAGCGAGCACTCCCGCCCGTCGATACAAACATCGACGTCCCTCCCCTTACGCCGGAAGAGATCAAAGAGAGCGGAGGCAACGTACAAGACGAGCACGGCGTAGAGAAACCAAAGAAACAGTCAGTAGCGGAACGAGTAGGGCTCGCGAAAGTTGGGAGCGCCGACTTTGCCGTCTCGAGCTTCATGGGACCCTATGCACCTCCCTCCCTCTCGCTCCTCAATAAAGACAAGGGGAGGCCCGAGGGCGGTGACCTCAAGTCGAACATGGTGAAGATCAAGCGGACGCTCAAGAACTTCAACATTGAGGTTGAGATAGACACGGTGACCCCCGGCCCCACCTTCACCCGCTATGCGCTGAAGCCCGCCGAGGGTGTGAAACTCGAGCGCATCACGGCACTCCAGTCGAACCTCGAGCTTGCACTCGAAGCGAGCCCCATCCGTATCGAGGCTCCCATCCCGGGTAAATCACTCGTCGGCATTGAGGTGCCAAATACCGAACGGCAGACCATCGGCATCGCGACCCTCTTCAACTACCCCCAGTACACTGACTCCCCGAAACCGCTCCTCACCGTCCTCGGCAAGGACATCAGCGGTAATCCGGAGTTCGCCGATATCGCCCGCATGCCGCATGCACTCATTGCCGGCACCACAGGTTCCGGCAAATCAGTCGCAATACACAACATCATCATCTCGCTCCTCTATCGCAACTCCCCCGACCAGCTCCGCTTCATCATGGTCGACCCGAAGCTCGTTGAGCTCTCGCTCTACAACGGCATCCCGCACCTCCTCACGCCGGTCATCACGGAACCGAAGAAGGTCATCATGGCCCTCAAGTGGGCGCTCAATGAGATGGAACGTCGCTACCAGACGCTCCTCGAGCATAAAGTACAGAATATCGATACCTATCACGAAAAGGTCTACGAGTCAGCGAAACGTGCCTACGAGAAATCCGAGCTTCCCCTTCAAGAGCGTGACCCCTTGCCAGAGTCCCTCCCCTACATCGTCATCATCATCGACGAGCTCGCCGACCTCATGAGTCTCTACCCGAAGGAGATTGAGGCCTGTATCGTACGGCTCGCACAAAAAAGCCGCGCCATCGGCATTCACCTCATCCTCGCGACCCAGCGGCCGGAGGTGCGCGTCATCACGGGACTCATCAAGGCGAACCTCCCCACGCGTATTGCACTCAATGTGAAGTCGCTCATCGACTCGCGGACCATTCTCGACCAAGCGGGCGCGGAGAAACTCCTCGGCAAAGGAGATATGCTCTTTCTCTCGAGCGAGAGCCCGAAGCCGAAGCGGCTTCAGTCGGCATTCGTGACCGTCGATGAGGTGAAGCG
>CAZFBT010000068.1:0-4468 GCA_964517185.1 uncultured Candidatus Saccharibacteria bacterium
CTCGTTCGTTTTGTAGACCTTCGAGCCATACGCTCACAGGATGGTCACGCCGCCTGTGAGCGTTTCATGAATATTGGAGAGGAGCACCATGAGGGCAATGAGGGCACCAGCATAGGCGATTTGGACGGGATGCTGGTGGCGCCACTCGATGACAATGGAAAGAACGAGTGCAGTGAAAACAATTGTGGCGAGAAAAGCATACACGAAGTTAAGTATCTTGCTCGGCTGTGTCGCACTGACGATGATTGGTAATGTCCTCGGTGCTGACTGTTCAGTTTCCTCAGTCTCTGAAATTCCAATGATTGCATCATTTCGAGCGGTCGTCGCAAGATCTGAATAGAGCGCCGATGGAACATTTTCAGCTTCGAATTCCTGTTCGGATGGAGTCTCGGGAGTAGTAGAGAGGGTTTCGTTAGAATTGTTTGACTCCTCCCCCGAGGTCACGAAAGATTCAGTCTTTGCTGCCCCCACGGTCTCTGTTGAACCCAGTATACGAGATACTTCAGCGACACCAGCACTAGGAGTATTGACTTCTACGATTTCTGTTGGTTGAGGTGACTGTGGGTCGCGCGGTTCAACGTACGCTACCTTCTCTTGAGCCGCAGGTACACGAGCGGCGCGTGTGCCAAAGAGTTGTACGACAAAAACTGTTGGGAAGCCCTTGTACTCACCTCGTGCAGTACCAACGCCAATCTCTGTGAAACCCGCGTTGAGTATGTTCGCTCGGTGGCCAGGTGAATCCAGCCATGCACTTACAATCTCATTCGAATCGGTGAAGTGAACCGCGAGGTTCTCGCCTGCATTCGCAAAATCGTACCCTGCGACATCGAACCAATGCCACGGCGAGACACCTGTGGGGCTATAGTGTGCGAAGTAGCCGTTCTTTGCCATATCTTCTGCCTTTAGGGTCGCTGCACGATCAAGAGTCTCATTTCGTATGAGCACGGTCTCATGCTCTGCGAGACGAGCATCATTCGTGAGGTCAATGATGACCGCGGGAAGGACGGTTGAAACCATCCAGGTCGAACTTGTCCATAAAAGTGAGTGCAAGTTTGCCATTACAAATGTAAGGGCGACAAGGATGAACATGATGCCTACAGACACCTGCTCGAGGAAATTCGGCCTGAAACCGTTGTTTGATGAAGGAATAAAGAGATTCTTTAACCAATCTCGAAGTCGCATAAAGTTGCTTTATTGTACCAAACTCTCATTGGATACACACGATTGAAAGAAAAAAGCGACAAGGTGTCCCCTGGCGCTTTACTGAGGTCAATTCACCCTGAAAGAGCGGCTTTGAATCGAAAGAACCGTTTGATCTGTCGACTTGCACTAGACTGGATATTGTCGAGAATCAGATATTGCTGGTCGCCACTTCCTGATGTTGGATGCTCTCCCCAGACAGTGATGAAGGGTACTGCCTCAACTGTCATTCTCCCGAACTGGAGTTTCTGAGGTGTACCGACCGCGATAAGGGTCCCGGGAGCGATCCACAGACCTGTCCGATTGAGTACATCACCATGCCGAAGATAGGTTTGAGTCTGGGTTGGAAGGAATACCTGATACTGCTCCGTGTTAGCCATGACTAGCTCCTTGAGTGTACCCGCAATGAGCATACCGCACGGTAGATAATCGTCAATAGGAGACAAAAACGAGTGAATGTCCATTCAAGCGAATATTGTGTTTCCTCCATTCGAAAGAGTGATTCGTCGCATTTCTATCCTATTGAAATACTCGCTTTTTGCACTCTATTTCATATGAATTCTGCATGGGAATAGTGGGTTATGTGACAATCGTATCGTTAGCTCGTATGGGAGAGGGGACTCTGGTATATCGTCTGTGTGGTTCCCACCGTGCTGAAGCGCAAAACCGCGGAGCATAAGGCTCCGCGGTTTTGTTTGACTATTGATAACTATAATTATGGGTTGTTCCAGAAGAGAAGATTAGCAAGATTCTTCGATTCCTTTGGCGTCGCCTTTCCGACATTTCCAACAATGAGGCTGTCACCACTATTGTTGAACTGGTCGAGTTGGCCTGCAGCAGCGATGATAGCTGCAACTGAGGCTCCTGCGTAGGCAGTATCGGCATTTGCAATCATCGTCTGTACCGATGCTGTGCATCCGAACTGTGCGCAGTTCAATTTCGCAGTGACAAGCTGCTGGAGGAGTTGCATGCGCGCTTTATCGAGAGCGGTGCGCTGCTTGCCATCGGTCTTCTTGGCGATATTCGAGTACCATGCACCATAGAGCTCACTTGATGCTTTTGGTGAAAGTACATTCGTGATGTATCCCTTGTGAACTATACCGTCTCCGATCTTCATTCCGTCTGGGAACTTTTCAGCGAACACGCTGTTCGTGAATGCGGTGTGCGTGCTCCAGAAGCCCTGCGTACGGGTCGGCACGAGTTTCTCGTTGACGAACGTGCAGGTAACGTCTGCCCCTGGTGTCAGAGTGAGCGTAAGAGTCCCTCCAACAAGATTTGAGGAGACTGCCTCGCTTGTCCCACTCACCACACATGCAGCGTCGGCAAGTTCCCAATACTGATTCGGTTGAGTTTCGGTAACCGTCATTGAGCCAGGGACAACATTCGTGAAGACTTTGCTGTTTTCGTACTCATCAAGAGGATCAGATGGATCTACAACGCCAGAGTCATCATCAAGGGTGAAAGCTCCAAGAGTACCGCTAAATGCGAAGTTCTGCGCATCGTTCGGTATAGCATCCTTCACAATAATGATCTTTGCTCGCTTCGTGTTCGTGAATGTACAGGTGACCGTCTCATCGTTTTGAAGTGAGATGCTGCTTGCAACCTCAGTTCCGCCAGCAGACGATTCACACACAGTACTCGTGAGATCCCAACCCTCTGGCACTGTCTCAGAAACTGAGTGCGTACCGGTTGCAATCCATCCAGAATTATCCTCCTCTCCGTTCGAGAGCACGAATCCGTTTGCGTCGTAATCTGCAGTGAAGGTGAAGTCGCCATCGCCACCGACAGTGATCTTCTTCACAATGATCTTCCCTGCTTCGTAGGTCTTGGTGGCATCATCAGAGTTACCTCCTTGGCCATCGGTCTCGCGGTCGAGGGTAAGACCTCCGACTTCGACGCCTGATTCTGCGTGTACGTCGACAGTACCTGGGGTCGCAGAGTTAATGGTCACCGTACACTTTCCGTCAACACCGGTCGTGCAGAAGTCGTCACCGGTGAAATCAGCGCCGGCGGTGTTGCTCACAAGCGTGAAGTTCACCTTTTCACCCTCTGCTGGATCCCACCCTTCACCATCATTCTCTTCAACGAAGACGGTGAACGTGTGCGGCTCGTTTACGTTGTTTGTTGCTGAATCACCAATGCTGATACGCGCATCGACGTACGTCTTTGCTGCTTCATCTGAGCCATCTGGACCGGCGTCAGCATCTGTCGCTCGTTCAAGTTCGAGTCCGCCAACCGACACGGTTACCTGAGCGTCAATCGTATTCTGGCCTGCTCCCGTATCGACAATTTCGATCGAGCACGTCCCGCTCGCGTCCGTAACGCAGGTGTCAACGCCACCAACAAAGTCCGCAGTACCTGTTGTTACCTTGAACGTGACAGTCTCACCGACTGCTGGTGATGAGCCTGTACCGTCATTCCTGGTAACTGTTGCAGTGATCTCGTGCTCATCACCAACTTCGTTCGTACCTGTCTGTGGTGAGAGCGCAATAGAAGCGTCAACGTATGTCTTGTATGCGTCGCCACTGTTGCCGCCTGTACTGTCTGTCTCACGGTGGAGTGCGACACCAAGGGGTGTCACATCAGTTGCAGCATGGAGCGCAACTATCCCTGCGCTGGTCGAATTGATGGTAATCGTGCAACTGCCCGCAGAAGTGTTGCAGGTGCTTCCACCAACGAAAGCTGCACCTGCGGTGTTCTGTGAGAATGAGAAGGTCATGAGGGTGCCGTTCGGCGCGTTCACGAACCCTGCCCCTGAATCAACAAGCACTGTTGCGGTGACCTCGTGATCATCATCAACCTCATTCGTTGCAGTAAGCGGTGTGAGAGTGATCTTTGCATCAGGCTTCACGTTTGTGAACGTACACGTGACTGTTTCTCCTGGCTCAACATCGAGGTCGGCTATGGTTTCGCCACTGTCGCAAACCGCGTTCGTCTGTGCCCATCCGCTCGGAACAGTTTCAGCGACGGAATACTTACCCGGAACTACCTCCTGATCGTTCGGTGCGGCAGCATCAGTGAGTGAGAAACTTGAGTACCCCGCCCCACCCGCGGTGAAGCTAAAGCTCTGTGAGCTCTGTGCTGGATACGTTACTTTATCGACTATGATGTGCCCCCGCTTCGTGTTCGTGATGGTGCAGTGCTTGGTCTCACCATTTGCGACTGCGACATCGACACAGGTATTTCCGGTCATGTCCCACCCCGAGAGTGCTGATTCGCTCACATCGTATTGGCCTGCGGTCACATCGTATTCAACCATTCCACCGCC
>CAZFBT010000069.1:0-4368 GCA_964517185.1 uncultured Candidatus Saccharibacteria bacterium
TTCTCTGCAACACATTTTCTAGATTAGCATGTGCTAAGCTAGTCTAGAGCCAATTAGAAATAATCACCACGGCCAGTATGCAAGGACCGTGATGCCACCGAATATGACTATTGAAGCATACCCTGTGTGAATCAGTATGTATGTGATTGGACGCTTCTCCCAAAGTACAATACTCACCATAAGCGACACAATAAAGACGACGAGAAATCCTGCAACTGAAAATTCAGAAAGCTGAATACTTTGAGCCTTCACGATGAACCATCCAAGGACTGTGAGGAGGCTCACATTGGCGCTGATACCTGCAACAATCAGAAAAAGGAGTCGCTCCTTTGGAAGTGCGAGGTCATCAGGCTTGAGTCCAGCTGCCCGCATCCATGCTTCGCCGAAGCAAAGTGGAGAATACCACACACTTCCGACAGCAACAGCAAGTATTGCGGTTACGAGTATTGCGATCTCGCTTATGCCATCAACCATATTTAGTACAGGTACTATAACACTTGTCCAAGCATTTATGCGACCTGGTGGTAGAGTACGTTCGATAGAGCTGCAATACCAGCAGCAAGCACTGTTCCCCACGCAATGTCTACGAGTGTCACCGTAAGGGGCCACTCACGAAGTGTGGCATGGTTAGTAAGATCATAGGTCGCATACGTCACAAAACCAAAAAGCGCTCCTGAAAGCAGGACTTTGTCAAAGGTTGAGTTGAGCGTTGGGATGCTCACGAAGTATGTTAGTCCAAATGTGAACACCACATAAAAGACTCCGGCAGCTAACCATTGCACATCGCCAAGAAGGTGGGCAAGACGATTCTGATAAAAATCTCGTGCAATGAAACCGAGCCAAAAAAGGTCCAATACAATAAGTATCGGGATGCTCATCGTCCAGAGAATAATGAAGGCATTCATTGGGAGCGAGTTCAGAGAACTACATATTTATCCTATCCCTTCTTCTCCTGAAGCGCCAGACGTACATAAGTACAAGAATGGTAACGAGCGCTATGAGAAACGGGATGTATGCAATGGGGGACTGCAGTATGGCCACCTTCGATTTCCCAAAAAAGGTTTTCACCTCAACTATTCGACCGAGGAGTTCAAAATAACCAAGTTCCCGTTCCTCACGTGAACCAATGACAAGGACATATTTTTCAATATTATCAGGCGTGTGTATCTCCACACGGTATGTACCCGAGAGGAGTTCCTCCTCGAACATCGGACCACGTCGGTATGAGTCGCCCCCCCACGGCTCATAGAAACTCTCCCATGACGCATCCTTCGCCTCAAGCCGTGCAACCTCTGTCACGCGTCCCGAACCTTCGACTTGCCTAACAATCATGCTCGAGATACCGTTCGTACTCCAATCAGTATCGGGGACGAGCACTTCAACCCGAAGTAGAAATGGCGCATCAGAACGTACTTCATAGGTATGAGGGAAACCCTTCAGTTCACCGTAATATGCTCGAGAGAGCTCTGGATCATCAATGGTGATGATATCTTTTAGCGACTCAAACTCAACAAGAACGGGAGTATGCCCAGAAGCGAGGTGTGCATATGCAAAAAAGATACTTACAAGGGCAATAGTTCTCATGGGCGTATCATAGCGTGCCGTTCACTCGTTTCGGTGGGTCACGCTGAATATTTCGAAGTAATCAGCGAGCAGGATGAAGAGGTTTTCTCCATCGATAACCTCCCTGCAGGAGTCGATGCTGTAACGAACGTCATCCCGTTCAATCTCATAACGGTACGCGATACCGTCGTATTCCGCAGGACAAGTTGCCGTGTACGGGTTCGCTTGCACACGCTCAAAGTCGGTCGAACGCACCGCAGCTTCAAGCTCCTTTCGGCGTTTTCCAGAAATAGTGTCAGCATAGCGTCGGTCCTGACCATTCTGGTCACGAGCAATGTATGTATAGGTTCCGTCGTCTTGTATACGATATGACGGACAGCCGAGCCGTTCGCATCCGCCGTAGCGGTAGCCGACGACCTCGTAACCTCGTTCCGTACTCTGTTCGCTGACCGGTTGCGATTCGAGCTCGCTGTCTTCCCTCCCCGTCTGGATGAAGAGAACTGCGCCGCCGATGAATCCGGTCACGAAGGTGAGGAGGATAAGGAGGTAGAGATGTTTCATTGTGGTCGACTCTACGATAACGCCTTTCAGTTTTTCATACAAATGCGGTACTATACGCCTCGTTCGGAGGTGTCGGATAGTGGTTTATTCCACCGCCTTGGAAAGGCGGCATACCGCAAGGTATCGGGAGTTCGAATCTCCCCGCCTCCGCAGTGAACGAAGTGAACAAGGAGGCGGGGAGAGACAGTCTGGGAGACTGTCTCGTGAGATTCGAAGCTGTTGCGAGCTACCATTACGAACGAAGTGAAGAAATGTAGCCGCAACGGGTACTGAACATGTAATGTTCGAATCTCCCCGCCTCCGCCAAGTTTTACATTCAGCGAAATTGAAAAGGACGTGCCGGGGCACGTCCTATGGTTGGTCGCCATCGAATTGGAAGTCCTGCTCCTGCTTCCGCTTAATGGCATTGAGTGTCCGGGGTGAGATGCGGCGTTCGCGCAACGAGCTGAAGAATCCCTCATAATCGTACCCTCCCTTCACGACGTGGAGAAGTTCGGAAAAAAGAATTTTCCGAACTTCCTCATCACTCCTGTCGTTCATCGAGATGACGATGACTCGGTGGAGCCAGTGGTCGGGCCGACTCTTCATGTGATTCCGCACCCCATCGAGGTTGGTCTTGATCTGGATGGGGACCTTGATGAGCCGGCCATCAACACGGCGCCGGACCCATACAAGAAAATCGACACCGCCTGCATCGAAAAGAATCGATGCTTTTTTAATCTTGGCAAACCACGCAGGAAGCTCTTCCTGTGCGGTCGTTTTCACAATGCTGAAGAACCGCTGTTCGGCGCGCGCTCCAGCGACTAGCATCTTCTGCCTGAGTTTCACGGAGCCTCCGAAGGTCAAATGATCACTGACTTTACTTTAAAACATGTATTCACTTATGTCAATTCGGCTTGCTACTGGAAACCGTAGGCAGCACCGAACGAACGGATGATTATTGGGCCGATGAAAATAACGAGAAGAAGCGGAAGTATGACAGTAATGACTGTTATGAAGACCTTCGTGAGAAGGTACTTGCGAGCCTTCTCCGGAGAGACGCATAGGATGCATTGAGTTTCAGTTCGAGTCGCTGAAATTGTTCATTATCCATACAGTGCAAGTATATCACCAATGAAAAAGGTCAGGCATGTACCTGACCTTGTGTGCAAAGAAACGCTACCGTACACGGTTTGCGGTGCGAGCGGCGAGGGCGCGCTTCACTGTTTGCACTTTTACGGATGACCTCCGCTTCTCAATAAAGTCAGCAGGGTTGATGATCCCGTTCTGTCCATTCCTCAGCCAGAACCTAAATTGAAACCTGGATTCGGTCTTCTTTGCCCTGTGGAGCAGCTGAATCTTGCCACCGGGTACCCGCCAGAGATTATGCACCTTGCCGTACTTGTCCACAACGCCGACCTGCTCGGCCTCATCAACTAACCCTTCGCGCGCAAGCACCCTGGCGATAGCCTCATTCGTGAAGTAATCAAGCGGTTCTACGAA
This sequence comes from uncultured Candidatus Saccharibacteria bacterium, assembly GCA_964517185.1. Lineage (GTDB taxonomy): Bacteria > Patescibacteriota > Minisyncoccia > Phycocordibacterales > UBA918 > Damh-18. The sequence goes on from CAZFBT010000069.1 coordinate 3,607, forward strand.
CCACTGAGTGTCGCTCTTGCTCATGTCACCTCCTGTGAAAGAACGTGGTGAGTGTACCAAAGCAAAATAAAAAAGAAAGGCCCGAATGCTCTCCTAAGGGAACATTCGGGCCAATCGAGCTCATTACGAGGTACTCGCGACTGCAACCTGGTTGCGGCCGGCCGCCTTCGCTGTGTAGAGCGCGTCGTCAACTTTCTCGAGCAACTTCTCAATCGGTTGCTTCGGTGTGAACTGCCCGACACCGAAGCTCGCAGTGCACCTGACCTTCTTGTTGCGGCCAAGCCTGATGACGAGTGTGTCGGCAATCTTCTGCCGAAGGCGCTCGATGTACTGGTATGCGCCTTCGATGCTCGTTTCGGACAGAATTATGCCGAACTCCTCTCCGCCGACGCGAGCGACGGTATCCATGTCGCGGCAATCCTTGAGAAGGAGTTCACCAAGTTCCCGAAGGACCTGGTCACCGATGCCATGGCCATAAGTGTCGTTGACCTCTTTGAAGTGGTCAAGATCGAGAGACGCAAAGCAGAACGGTTTCTTGCTTCGCTCTGCCCTTCCCATCTCTCGTTTCATCGCGTTATCGAAACCGCGACGGTTGAGTAGGCCGGTCAGCGGGTCGCGGGTAACTTGCTGTTGGAGCAAAGCGACCTTTGCTTCAAGTTCGGCGACCTGGTTTTCAAGCTTCTTGCAATTGTGACAACTGCAATCCTGATCCATCTATTCCTCCTGAATGAACTGGTTGAAGCAATAAAAACTATAACATGA
>CAZFBT010000070.1:0-4364 GCA_964517185.1 uncultured Candidatus Saccharibacteria bacterium
ATAACGAACGCCAGCGAGACCATCTCCACTTCCAAACCGAGTCCGGCAGCAAACCAGACAATAGTCTTCACGACACCAAATGGTCTTGTAATCGGTCAGACGATCTCACTCACCTTCCAGAACACATTCACAATGGGTTCGGTAGGTGAAGACGATGTGGATATCCTCATCAATGGATCATCCTCATCGACAGCAGCATCAGCTGGGGCAGGGGTATGGGGTGTAGATGTATCGGGTTCGGTGATAACGTTCGAAACACCGACTGACTCTGGAGTCGCGTCCTCGTCCGTAGTGACCATACGGATAGGAAATCACGCGGTAACTTCAGGTACTGGTGTGAACCAGATCACGAATCCGAGCGCGACGACCACGTCGCACTCTATCGACATTGGCGGCACCATGCAGGACTCAGGTCAGGTACGGGTCGCTATCGTTGATGAAGTGCAGGTCTCTGCAAGTGTGGACACGTCCCTCACCTTCACGGTCGCCGGAGTTGCATCTGGCTCGACGGTGAATGGGAGCCCGACAACCACCGCAACCGGCACGACGCACTCGACGCTTCCCTTTGAGACGATCCAAATCGGAGTGTCAAAGACGCTTGCGCACGATCTCACCATCACCACGAACGCCGATAATGGCTACACGGTGACGGTCGAGCAAACGGGAGAACTTCAGTCTACGACGGGTGCGACTATCGATGGATTCACCGATGGAACGTACACGACAACGCCTTCCCCATGGCAGGCGCCGTCGGGACTCGTGGCAGACCCGGATACCTACGGGCACTGGGGTCTCACTTCTAACGACACCAACATACTCGCACGAGCGTCACAGTTCGACTTGGATGAGTGGGTTTCAGGAAGTACGACACCGATCGCCATAATGGGCCACGACGGTCCAGTGCTGGCGACCACAACGCGCGTAGGATACCAGGTCCAGATCACTGCGTTGCAAGAAGCGGGTGACGATTACACAACGCAACTTCGCTACATTGCAACGCCGACGTTCTAACGCAACAGTACGAGAGTAAGAAAAACCCTATCTCCCACCACGAGATAGGTTTTTCTTTTGTGTGAGTAGTCCAATGTTTCAACGATTTGTGCTGGTATACTATACACAATGATTCATTGCTTACGCCTCATCCAATGCCGGCGGTTAGTTGGAATTGCGTTTAGCGTGCTCGGGTTTGTACCATTCTCCTATGTGCATGGGTCCTTGCTCTATTTCGATCCAGAAGAGGCGACGGTCTACCGTGGAGATACTGTCACGCTCGCACTTCGCATCGACACGAATGAAGCACAGGGCGAGTGTATTAATACGATTGATGCGGTCGTCCATTACGATTCCTCTGTTCGAGCAGTTGATGTCTCGCGCGGTCATTCAATACTCTCGATCTGGCTTGAAGATCCGATCATTAATGAAGATGATAATACGATACGATTTGCTGGCGGTATACCTGGAGGATACTGTGGCCGTATCGCCGGTGACCCAAGCCTAACGAACATAGTCGCAGAAGTGGTCTTTCGCTCACCAGGATTCTCTGTTGGAACTGGAGGTGAATCGAACGCTCACGTCTGGCTCGATGAGGCGACGCAAGTACTCCTTCACGACGGCCTTGGTTCTCCGAGCGCACTTTCGACCCGTGGCGCGAATATCGTTCTCTTAGAAGGGGCAGGTCCATCGACTGACGACTCATGGCGCGAACGAGTCTCAGACGATTCAATACCGCCTGCCGATTTCATCATCGAGCTCCAAAACTATGAAAGTGCTTTCAGCGGCAATTACTTTATTACCTTCAATACTCAGGATAAGCAATCAGGTATCGACCACTATGAGGTCATGGAGGAGCCGATAACTGACCTCAACGCATTCAAATGGGGACGTGCTGACGCGCCCTGGATCACTGCTGAGAGTCCGTATGTGCTCAAGGACCAGACACTCAACAGCACCATCCGTGTGAAGGCGATCGACAAGGCTGGAAACGAAACTATTGCTGTCTATGTGCCAGACGAGGCACTCCGTGCCATTACCGTAGGGAATATCATGACGTGGATTGTACTTGGCGGGCTTGCTACACTCTTGGTTTTTATTTCTGGTCTTTATTTCATGAAGCGCAAACGGCGTCTTATAACCCAATATGAAACGCAGGATAAAAATATCGATTAGTGGTGCACTCATTACGTTGGGCGCGCTGATCACGCTCTGTTGGTCAAATGAATTTGCGTTCGCAGCAACACTTGGAATCACTCCTGCGACCGGGGTCTACTCAGCCGGAAGTACATTTACGATCAATGTAATAGTGAACACTGAAGGCAAGGCAGTTAATGCTGCTGATGGCCAGCTGGCCTTCAACCCTCGTGAACTAACGGTTGTCTCGGCGAGCCGCAGTTCCTCGATCTTCAACCTCTGGACTCAGGAGCCATCGTTTTCAAATACTGCCGGGACAATCAGTTTTGGCGGCGGTTCACCCAATGGATACACTGGCGCTTCAGGGAATGTCATGACTGTCACTTTCCGTGCGCTTGCTGCCGGTACGCCGAAGGTGACCTTAGTGAGTGGTTCCGTACTCGCTGCCGACGGGCTTGGTACGAACGTGCTCACAGGTATGAATGGTGGAAGCTATACCATTAATGCCGCGCAAGTCAATCCAGAACCTGAATACATCGCGCCAGCTAATACCCCTGCATCGCCAAAAATCACCTCATCGACACATCCCGACCCTGATTCTTGGTATCGAGAACGTGATGCGAGGCTCTCATGGGCTCTTCCCGCAGGCATCACCGCGGTCCGCACGCTTCTTGATCGTGCACCCGCTACAATTCCGACCATTGTGTATGATGAGCCGATAACCGAAAGGACCGTAGAGGACCTCCCGGAGGGGGTCTCATACTTCCATATTCAGTTTAAGAATGCGGAAGGCTGGGGTAAGGTTGCCCACTATCGGCTCGCAGTCGATACGGAACCTCCAAGTGAGTTTACCGTAGTGCTCGATGATGAAGATGAACTGAATCCATCCAAGACACTTGTCTTCAACATCGAGGATACATCACCTATTGCGAGATATCTCATTCAGATCGGAAGTGCCGAGCCCCTTGAGTTCGTCGATGTGAAACAGGAACAACGATATACACTTGATACGCTTGAGCCTGGACGTCACTCTGTATTCGTCGAGGCGTTCGATAGCGCAGGGAATTCTCGCACGGCAACACTTTCGTTCGATATCACTACATTTGAGCGACCAGTTTTCACTGAGTACCCATCAAGACTTTCAGCTGGTGTTATTCCAGCTATCCGCGGTATGACCCGACCGAGCTCAACTATCGACATCACACTAACTTCACGAACTGGTGCTTCTGAATCGTACGAGGTCATGGCGGATGACGCTGGAGTGTTCACCTTCATTCCAAATGCACCACTTAGCATCGGCGTCTATGAGGTCATCGCGCGAGCGACGGATACTCACGGCGCAATGAGCGAACCTACAGAACCACTAACGCTCATCGTTGAGGAACCTGGTTTCATTCGTCTCGGTTCACTTGTGGTGAGCGTTCTTTCAGTCATCGTACCACTTGTCGCGCTCACCCTTCTTCTTCTCTTTGGCACGTCGTATCTCTGGCATCGACTCGTTGACTGGCGACGTGGTGTCATTCGCGAGACTAAGGAAGCGGAGAGTGAGCTTCGCGCAGAGTTTCGAGCCATCGTTGTGAATCTGAATGCAAAAGTAGCAGAACTTCGCACTTCTCGCGGTGGCAAGCTCACGAAAGCAGAGCAATCACTCATCACGCAGATTGAAGACGATCTCAAAGCTGCTGAGGCGCACATCAGCAAGGAGATCAGTGATATTGACGATATAGTACAATGAGCGTATGAAGGCTTTTCTCACTACGCACATCATGGTCAGCGTACACCTCATCTTCATGGCACTCGCGCTTATCGTAAGTGCAGTCTATGTTCACTACTCAGAACGCGCACTCGTTAGTGAACTCGATTCTGCAGTTCGTGTAGATCTTGAACATGTCCACGCGCTGGCGGAGATTATGGGCTGGAATGGCGCTGATGCAGTAGTTGCGGCCATCATAACTGACTGCACAGCTCGGGACGATTTTGACCGGCTCATTGGTAAGCTCGATTCACTTGAGCGCAGCGAACTCATTCGTGCTCAGCAGCTCATGGAGGGCTGCGGGAGTTTCTACCCCACACAGAATGCACTTATGTCAGCGCGACTTCGTGAAGCATTTTCCGAATTAGAAGAATCAGTTGCACACCGTGCACGCATCACCGATCGACCGCTCCCTGATGTAGATATTGAACCGCTCCGCCGGCTTGTCATCCTTGAAGAGGAGCGCAGCACGTACCTACGTGAG
>CAZFBT010000071.1:0-4301 GCA_964517185.1 uncultured Candidatus Saccharibacteria bacterium
ATCTCATGTCTTGCAAACGCCCTACGTTAACACTTCGCGGTCGCGAAGTGTTAACGTAGGCGCAATAAGCGCTTCCTCATGAGTCGGGCGGGGCTTCGCCCCGCCCGTTCGTTCCCCATTTCATTCTAGGTCCACCCTAGAATGCCCAGAGAATGAGCCGTATTGATGCTGGATTTTGGAGGTGCAGTATGATGATGGTATGTTCGTCGTCTACAAATGTGATGAGTGCGATACTGATGTGAACAGCCGCATGGATTACTGCCCGAGCTGCGGCGAGGAATTACCCGTGTTCTCGCTCGACGAGAGCTACGTCGAGGAGTTGGAAGCCGAGTATGCGAGGGAGCATCCGATACTGGCACGACTCGAATCATTCATCGACCAATACACTGACCACATCGATGCCATCCTTGCGGATGATAAAGAGATCAGTCATGAAGCGCATATTCGCAAGGAAGCCTTTCGCGCGAAGCACGGCAGGTTCATCTCCTCCCTCGTATCCATTGTGCGCGGTCTGCTGTTCGTCCTCTTGGTGCTCCTCTATTTTGTGGGAATAGGCCTTTTCGCGGAAACTTTCGTCGTTGATGAGGTGCCGCTCACGTTGCTCTATGTGGTTTTCGTCGCCTTATTACCTCTCTACCTCTTCTCACTCTGGCAGATAGTCAGTCGTGACCAGCGTGATATTCCGCTCGGCAAGAAGATACTCTACTCACTCCTCGGTGCGCTCAATAAACTCTTTTTTGCTCTACTTTTGGTGTTCTGCTATTTCTTTACGATTACGCTTTTCACAAGATATCTCGGTTCATAATTCTGACTTCGTGTGCCCTACCAAATGAATGAGTGTATGAATAGGTGATTCTTGTCGTACCCAGGGCTGCCGAACTTGGAATCGAACACGGACACAGCTTTCATCCCCGACCTCCTGACTTTGAAAACCACTCGGTTTTCAATACTTTCCCCCACGGGGATGCATGCGGTTCGAATCCAACTCCGACATCCTCGTCAATTCCTTCCTCGGCTGGCCGAGTCGAGCTCGAACCCCGAACCGCCAAGCCCTGCTTGACCGAATCATTCTATTTTACACCACTTAATCGACGCGTCTCGTGCGCATCAAAAAGTGACACAAAGTGACACGGATCAATATCAAATAGTTACAGCCACCTGCAACTATTTGTCTTAGATAAAGAAAAAAGCTACGAGTTGACATTCTATGCGCTTGTTGTGTATTAGGTGTACCAACACAGTTTATCCACTCCCACGCTATACATTTCAAAACGTATATGAGAGCATCAGGGTAAAGACGTGTGCGGTGCGAAAGCCCGCGTGAAAGATGTAACGACGATGTAGACATAGCATCCTTTCACGTGGGCTTTTTGCGTGCGTGATGGGCTTATTAGCTCACATACTCACTATGAACGATATACAAAATGGTGGCCTCATCTGGCACACCGAGAAGCGTACAGTAGACGACCTTATTCCTAATGGAGCGAACCCTCGCACAATGTCTGACAAACAGATGTCAGAACTTAAGCGCAGTCTCAAGAAATACAACCTTGTTGAAATACCTGCAATTGATTCTAATAACACCATCATTAGTGGACACCAACGGCTCAAGGCCCTGCAATTACTAGGACGTGGGAATGAAGAAATCGATGTTCGCGTTCCAAACCGCCCTCTTACCAAAGCTGAATATGATGAGTACCTCATCGCCTCAAACGCTATTAGCGGTGACTGGGACTTCGAGGCACTCAAGTCATTCGATCTCGATATGCTTCTCGACGTAGGTTTTGAAAAAGATGAGTTATTGCGCATTTGGGATTTTCATCTTGAAGCAGAAGATGATGATTTTGACGTTGAGAAAGAAAAAGCGTTAATTACAGAACCAGTCACCAAGCTTGGCGATCTCATTGAGTTAGGACCGCATCGCATCCTTTGTGGTGATGCGATTGACGAAGATACGCTGAAACGTCTATTCGGCAACGACCGTGCATCCATGATTTATAGCGATGCGGTGTACAACATATCTGTCGACTACAACGCTGGTATTGGTGGAAAGCAGTCATACGGTGGAAATGTAAACGACACGCGTACATTCGATGAATACCGTGCATTCCTCTTGAAGAGTCTTGAATGTGCGCTATCAGTGTCACATAAGGATACTAACGTCTTCTACTGGTGCGATCAGGTCTATATCGGTGTCGTTCAAGATATCTATCGTGAACTTGGCATCGCAAATAAACGCGTCTGCCTCTGGATTAAGAACGGTCACAATCCTACTCCGGGTGTAGCGTTCAACAAGTGCTATGAGCCATGTGTGTATGGTGTTCGTGGTAAACCATTCATTGCACCAAATATTCAGAACCTCAATGAGGTGATGAACAAAGAAATGACGAGTGGCAACAATCTTCATGATGAGATGAACGATCTCTGGACGGTGAAGCGACTCGCGGGGAAAGATTACTCTCATGCAACGAGTAAGCCCCCAAAGCTACACGAAAAAGCAATTCGTCGATGTTCGAAACCTGGCGACATTATTCTCGATAGCTTTTTGGGTTCAGGAAGCACGCTTATCGCCGCTGAACAGCTTAAACGGAGAGTGTATGGTACTGAACTGGAACCAGTGTTCTGCGACCTCATAATGCGTCGGTATGAGGCTCTTACGGGTATCAAAGCTAAGATCACGCATACGATATGAAAAAACTCCGAAAGAAAAAAGAGTTTCTTGAGCAAGTACGTCGTATACCCATTGTACAAGTAGCGTGCGAGAAGGTTGATCTTTCGCGAAATACTGTGTACCGATGGCGTAAAGAGGACGCGGTCTTCGCAACAAACATGGATGAAGCTCTTGCTGAGGGTGAAGAGTTGGTGAATGACATGAGCGAAAGTCAACTACTTGCACTTATCAAAGACAAGCACTTTGGAGCTATTCGCCTTTGGCTCAATCATCGCAATCCCAAATTCAAGGAAAAAGTCGAAGTGACCGCTACGCACAAGATACAGAAAGAGATGACTGACGAAGGTGTCGAGCTGGCACGAAAAGCACTCTCGTTACACACCCTTAATCTTGACCGTTATGATGCCACCGAATGAGATTATTGAACTGCTTCGAAAGGATCAGGCGGTGCGCACCTATACGTGCAGAAAGAGTCACTTACTCTTTTTTCTCACGTACCTCAATAGTGCCATTGAGTATCCGTTTGCGGACTTTCAACTAGAGCTGTTTGCTTTGACGCAAAGCACTGGTGAACCGAATTTGGTGATTATGGGATTTCGTAATTGTGCCAAGTCAACGATACTGACCTACTCCTATCCTATTTGGGCAATAGTCGGAGAGCAACAAAAACGATTTATAGTGATTGCGAGCCAAACGAGAGCGCAAGCAAGTGCTCACTTCCACAACATCAAACGTGAGCTTGAAACTAATGAATTGCTCAGACAAGACCTTGGACCCTTCGAAACATCGGAGGACTTGTGGGGCTCATTCGTGATTACTATTGCAAAGTACAAAGCAAAGATTATGGTTACTTCAGTTGATCAGAGTATTCGCGGTATTCGGTATCTGAATCGTCGTCCTGACCTCATTATTCTTGATGACGTTGAAGACTCACGGTCAGTTCGTACGAAAGAGGGTCGTGAGAAGACTTTCGACTGGCTCACGCGTGAAATTATCCCTATGGGTGATCGGCATACGCGAGTGGTTGTTGTTGGAAACTTGCTCCATGAAGATTCACTTCTCCTACGTCTGAAGACTGGCATTAAAGAGAAGACGTTTAGTGGTATTTTCCGTGCGTACCCACTTCTCGATGGAGAAGGTACGTGTTTATGGCCTGGAAAATATCCAAGCGCAATAGAGATTGAAGCACAAAAACTAAAGGCTGGTAGTGTGCGTGCATGGAAACAAGAATATTTACTTATCTTGGTACAGTCAGATGACCAGATTATTTTGCGTGAATGGATCAAGTACAGTAACGCAATACCATCGCTTGAAAGTAAGAATTATCTTGGAACAATACTCGCTATTGATCCCGCATCATCACTTTCTGAACACGCTGACTACACCGCCATGGTTGCAGTGAGAGTCTTCCAGATGGAACATGAGCGACATCTCTATGTACATCGGAGAATCGTGAACAAACGGTTAACACCACATGCTACGGAGGGAGAAGTATTGTCTGTAGTACAAGCGATCGGCAGTCCACACAACATTAAGGTGATTGTTGAAGGAAACAGTTACCAAGTTGCACTTGCAGAAGCACTCCATATGCGTGGACTCCATACGGAAGTGGTGCATAGCCGATTCAGCA
>CAZFBT010000072.1:0-4225 GCA_964517185.1 uncultured Candidatus Saccharibacteria bacterium
TACATCGCAGACCTCGAGGGCGACAGAAGCGGTGCGCGTGAGCTCGATGAACACCTCAAGAAACTTCTTGGTGCGGAGGGTGGCGATGCCCCCACCACACTTGGTGGGGCACTCTCGGCTGGCGAAGTCCCCGCAGATGAGATACCGCCTATCACCGCTCCAGTATCTGAAACTCCTCTCGGGGAGCTTCCCACCATCAATGAATACGAAGTGAAGCCTGGGGACACGTTCTCCGCAATTCTCCGTGAGAACGTGAGCGGTATCACCGACTTGCCAGGCGGAGGGGAGCAGAACCAGGCCGTCATGTCATTCATCAATGAGCTCCCGCCTGAGACACTCAAGGAACTTGGCGTGAGTAGTGGCAATCCTAACCTCATCAAGGTGGGCGAAACCATCGACCTCGATAAGCTTCGTACACTCTATGAATTCCATTCTGGTGGTCTGGGCGCACCCGAGACCATGCCGACTGGGGTTGCTGGCTTTGACACCAGCATTGCGACCGATACTGAGGTTGTCCCTTCGAGGACCCTACCTGAAGCGGCGGAGGCCGCGTCGACGGCAAAATCCGAGGTCTTCATCGCGCGCGATGAGGTGCGTAAGTCCTTTGAGCCGCTCGTGAAGAATGAGACATTCGAGAAACTGATGGAGGATGGCGTCAACGAGGACACGACGTTCAAGTACATCGATAGTCTCATTGTCGAGAAGGATTTTGAGGGGAACCGCGACCTCTGGAACAAGTACGCGACCGACGCCGCGCGCTCGTTCGTCGAAGGTGCGCCGACGACCGCTGAGGGGGTCCTCCTCCAGACGCGACTCCTCCATCTGGGGAAGCTCGCGGGCGTTGAGCCATCACCGTATGAGAACGTTCACGACTACGTCGAGCGAGCATTTGATAGATTCATCGAACGGTCCGGCTCACTCCCGCGCCCACATGAGAACATCGCACAGTTCCTCGAACGAGCCGTCGATTCGTTCATCAGTAAACACCCCGAGCTCTTCGCGCAGAAGAAGGGATGAAAGTCACTTGCTCTTGCCGTCGTAGCGTTTGATGGCGAGAGAGTCGATATCGACTCCATCGAGACACCGCACGTTGAGAGCGATCATCGCGTCACCGTTTGGTGCGTTCCCGCGTCCGAAGGGCGCCGTACCGCGCACCTTGCAGAAGAGATGGTGGATGACCTTCTTGTTGAACTGATAGTCGGTGAGTGAGTCTTCGCCTGAGAGCAGCCTGAACTGGGATGCAGGGATGAAGGTGAGGAGCGACCCGCGCTTGCTGCAGAGGGAACAGTTACACGACATGGCCGCATCGAGTGATGCGATAGCTGCCTCAAACTTCACAGCACCGCAGTGGCATCCCCCTGTGTATGTATTCATGCGGCGAGTATACCATGGTGTTACGTGTATGAATTAAGGCGGTCCCGTAGGGACCGCCTTACGTTTGTAAAAGAAAAGGGCGGCTTTTGGAGGGCCGCCCTGCCGTGCTACGGCGTGGCCGTGACGGACTTAGTTGTTGTTTTTCGGCTTGTCGCCGAAGAGTTGCTTCGCCGCGACCTCGAGTTCTGCGGTGAGGCAGGTGAAGACGGCGCCCTGGTTGTTCCAGATGACCGTCGACTTGCCGATTTGCTTCGTCATGAGGCTGTTGACCTCAGTGCCATCCGACGTCGTGCCGGAGTGCTTCGTCCGTCCGTTGATCTTCCGGGGATTCAGATAGGCCGGCGTGCCGTCGTCGAGGATGACGGTGATGGTGTTCGGACGTGCGTTGGTGTGGTTGCGCGTGTTGCGCGACTTCTTCTGTTGCTACACTGGTCTCTCCAGTTGTGGTTGAGGAACATTCCCGTCCCTAAAAACGGGAAGTCGGCCAGGCATGGCCGACAGGGGAAGATACTACCGGAATATCATACAAAGTCAAATCAAGGCTCTGTGGATAGCTAACACACCCGCTATTCCCACTATCGCCTCGGTAACGAGCTCGCGACCGCTATACTTAATATCAAATAGGTATCAATAGAAGTTACTCATAGCGTATCCACATGTCATTTTTATTCTTTATCATCCTCGCAGTCTGGATATTCGTGCTCCAGGGCCGTGTGAAGGCGCTCGAAGATGAGCGCACCACGCGACACACGCAGTCGGCACCGCCGCCGCCGGGCGCGCTCGCACAGGGAGATATGCCGCACGCGATGCCGTATGCCGCCGAACAGAACTTCATGCCGGAACATGTAGCCGGGGCGGCGCCCGGCGGCTCTCCGTCCGTGCCCCAAGCGCCGCGCGAGAACGCGCTCTCGCGCTTCTTCGTTTGGCTCAAGGAGGACTTCATGGTCAAACTTGGCGCATTCCTTCTCCTCCTCGCGCTCGGTTGGTTCGTGAGCTATGCGATACAGAACGATTGGATTGGCCCCATGGGGCAGATCGCGCTCGGCGTTCTCGTCTCGGTCAGCGTGATGGTCTTGGGCGTCTGGCGCATACAGACGCACCCGCACCAAGGAGGCATCTTCACGGTACTTGGTTCGGCAGGCGTACTCCTCACCATCTGGGCAGCACGGGAGATATACGATTTCTTCACTCCCGGCTCGGCACTCTTCCTCATGGCGCTCGCCGTCGTCTTCGTCGCCTTTGTAGCTGTGCGATATGACCGCAATTCCCTCGCTCTCGGAGGACTCACTCTTGCCGCGCTTGCACCCCTCTTCACGAACTCGCCTTTCCCGAACGTTGCAGGACTCAATACGTACCTCGTCCTCGTGGTGCTCGGAACCCTCTGGGTCGTCTACAAGCGCGGCTGGAGTAACCTCACCTTCGCCGCGCTCGTCATTGTCTTCCTCTATGGCATGCCGTGGCTCGCTTTCGGGCTCGCGACAGGCGACCGCGATATCGCGCTCTTTTTCGCCTTCCTCTTCACCGCCATATTCTTTATCGCGAACATCCTCGGCCTCATTGCGAATGAGAATGAGGAGAACCGCAAGGCGCACATCGCCATCGCGGTCGGTACCGGCCTCTACCTCATCGCGTGGGTTACGACGGCGGCGGACGAGCACTGGCAGAGTCTCCTCTTTGCGATGTGGATGCTCGTCTTCTCAGTCGGGAGCTTCATTGTGTACCGCGTCATCGAGAGCCGCGTGCCGTTCTACATCTACGGCGCAGCATCGGTCGCGCTCCTTGCGGCGGCGACCGCGGCGGAGCTCGAGGGGCCGGTCCTCACCATCGCGTTCACCATCGAAGTCGCCCTCCTCGTATTCCTCACTTCACTCCTCCTCCGCGATGCGCGCACGACGAGCATCCTCGCGTGGCTCTTCATTGGGCCGATACTCCTCTCGCTTGAGAGCTTGGATTCTTCCGCGTGGCACGAGGGTATCCTGCATGACGATTTCTTCGTACTCGTGACCTTGGGCCTTTCGCTCGCGGTCGTCGCCCGCTTCCTCTACGAGAAGTGGCAGGACACAGACGGGAAGGCGACGACGGTGGCCGTTCTCACCATCGTCGCGTCGCTCTACGGTCTCGGGCTCATCTGGCTCGTCCTCCATGCGGGGGCGTATGAGTTCGAGAGCTATCCGAGCTACTACGACGCCATGTACTACGGGGGCGAGACTGGGTACTACGTACCCGATGTGAGCGCCTACGGTCGTGCGACGATGCTCTCTCTCATCATCTACACGCTCATCGGCCTCATACTCTTCATCGCGGGGAAGCGTCGTGGGCGCACCGCATTCGTCTGGGGCGGCGGTATCCTCTTGGGGCTCGTCGTCGGGCGGCTCCTCCTCGTCGAGGTATGGCAGATGGAGCTCGTCATCCGCATCCTCACCTTCGTCGTCATCGGCATCCTCCTCATCTCGACGGCGTTCATACGGAAACAGCGCAAGGAGGCATTAGTCACCGATAATCAACCCCAACCATGAAGGTACCATTCATATCCTTCGCTCTCGCTCTGCTTCTTTCGTCCACGTTTGTTCATGCCCAATCACCAGTGGGGATGGACATCGTCAGTATCTATCGAGAAAAGATACAGGTTGGCATTTCGGGCTCGAGTGTGCCAACAGTACTCGAAGCTATCTTACCGACAGGGAATGTCGAGCGTCGACAGTATCTCGTCCTTGAAAATGGTACGAATAGATTCGTGCCTTCGATGTTCCGCGAGCAGTATGAGGTGAATCCACTTCCCATTACTGCGTCCGCTGAGGAAGGTGTTGCGGACATCTTTCGGCTTGTCGATGGCAATTTTACGCAGGTTCCC
>CAZFBT010000073.1:0-4135 GCA_964517185.1 uncultured Candidatus Saccharibacteria bacterium
ATCCTGCGCTTTAGCTGTGCAGCGGTCTCGAATTCATCCCTTTTCGCGTGTGCCATCATGGCACGGGTGAGTTCCTTGATGATGACCTGCTTCTTTCCTTCGAAGAAAAGACGAATGTGCCGAATTGTTTGAGTATACTCCTCTTTAGATTGTTCGTCTGGGTAGAGACCAATCTGGCGGTTGAAATCGATGCGCCCCTTCACTACTTTGCTTCGTGATGAACCAACTGGACGTTCAGTGTCATAGTATTGGAAGAGCCGTCGAAGTATCTTAAGCGCGTCTCTGAATTGGTAGCCATTCGTGAACGGACCATATTCGGCAAGCATCTCATCGTGATTGAATTTCTTTCGCAGATCCTTGCTTCGTACTATGAGGACACGCGGAAATTCCTCTTTTGTTATGACAAGATGATTGTAGCTTTTATCATCCTTTGCTCTACTGTTGTATGTTGGCTTGTAAGTTCGTATGAGGTTCGCTTCGAGAATGAGTGCTTCGATGACCGAATCAGTGACCGTCCACTCGATAGCATGAGCTGCCGCAACCATTCGCTCTATCATTTCGCTTCGCTTGTCTTTGATATCAGGGTCGAAGTAGCTCTGTACTCGGTTTCTGAGCGAAGTAGCTTTCCCGATATACAATATTTCTCTTCGCTTGCCCACGAAGAAATACACACCAGGTGCGTCAGGAATCCTCTTCTTTTTCAGGTCTTCTCGTTTCATAGGTGTGTCAGCCGCGTTGAGTCGCACTAATCGAATTTGCAATGCTTAGGATACACACCATGAGTACATCAAACAACCGCCTCGATTGACCATCGCACAGCACTAGCAGTTAAGGGTTTTTTTGAGGTACTTTCCGGTGTGTGACTTTGGATTCCGCGCCACTTCCTCAGGAGTACCTTTTGCGACGACTTCCCCACCCTTATCACCTCCCTCCGGTCCGATATCAATGATGTAGTCGGCTCGCTTAATGAGATCGAGGTTATGCTCGATGACCATGACCGTATTGCCGCGGTCAACAAGTGCTTCGAGTATCTCGACGAGCTTCTTCACATCCTCATAGTGAAGGCCGATGGTCGGCTCATCGAGGAGGTAGAATGTCTTTTGCGTGTGTGGCCGATAGAGTTCTGAGGCAATTTTTACACGCTGGGCCTCTCCGCCAGAGAGCGTCGTCGCACTCTGGCCGAGCTCGAGGTAGCCGAGTCCGACGTCGAGGAGCGACTTCAGTCGTTCGTGTATCGCGGGGATGTCGATGAAGAACTCATCCGCTTCCTCTATGGTCATGTGGAGCACCTCGTCGATGTTTTTCTTCTTATATCGCACCTCGAGCGTCTCCTTTGTGAATCGTTTTCCGTCGCAGACATCGCAGACGACACACACAGTTGGGAGGAAGTGCATCTCGACCGCTATCTCACCGTTGCCCTGGCATGCCTCACAGCGGCCGCCTTTTACGTTGAACGAGAAGCGCCCCGAGCGCCAGCCGCGGGCGCGTGCCTCTGTCGTCCAGGCAAAGAGGTCACGGATGTGGGTGAACGCGCCAGTGTACGTCGCGGGGTTCGATCGCGGCGTGCGACCGATAGGCGATTGATCGATGAGTATCGTACGGCCGAGATATTCAGTTCCCGTGAACGTCGTCGCATTGTAGGTATGCGGTGTTCTAAACTTGCGCTCGAGACGCGAGCGAAGGTTCTTGTGGAGTATCTCATACATGAAGGTTGATTTGCCGCTTCCTGACACTCCGGTGAGGGCGATGAGCCGGCCGAGCGGAATATCGACATTCAGATTCTTAATATTGAATGCTTTTCCTCCTCGAATCACGATCTTCCCCCTCTCTCCTTCTCGTCGATGTGAGGGTACTTCGATTGAGCGTGTCCCGCGAAGATAATCAAGGGTGAGCGACTTCGACGGATTGGCTTTGGCCTTAAGAAGCGGCTCGAGGTAGCCACTCACAACAACTTCGCCACCGTGAACGCCAGCGCCAGGACCAATATCGACGATGAAATCCGATGCGCGAATGGTGTCCTCATCGTGCTCTACGACGATGATGGTGTTGCCGAGGTCACGCAGTCCCGTGAGCGTCTTAATGAGCCGGTCGTTATCACGCTGGTGGAGTCCGATGGTCGGCTCATCGAGGACGTAGAGCGCACCGACGAGCCCCGAGCCGAGCTGAGAGGCGAGGCGAATGCGCTGTGCCTCGCCGCCGGAGAGCGTGTTCGCACGGCGATCAAGCGTGAGGTACTCGATGCCGACGTTGATCATGAAGTCGAGTCGCTCAATGATCTCACGGAGAGCTGGCCACGCTATCTCCTGCTGTTTCTTTGTGAGCTTGAGGCCTTCAATAAAACTTGCCGCTTCGGCAATGGTCATGCGTGTGAAATCGACGATGTTCTTTCCGAGCGAGCTCGTTCCACTCCCACCTATGTACACACGGAGCGCCTCGGGGCGTAAACGGGCGCCATTGCACGACTCGCAGGTATCAGTATTGAAGATGCCAGTCGTTCCAAGTCCGTTACATTCCGGACAAGCGCCATACGGGGAGTTGAAGGAGAAGAGCCTCGGTTCCACCTCTGGGAAGGATGACCCGTCGACCGGACAGATGAACTTTGCGGAGAGCATTCGTTCCTCCCCACTCGGTGTTCGTACCTTCACGAGCCCCGATGATTCTTCGAGTGCTCGCTCGATCGCTTCGGAGAGCCGCTCATGTGCACTCTTCGGGGACTCCTTGAATTCTGAAACGTAGATCTCATCGACGAGCACGTCGATGTCATGCCGCTTCGTCTTCGTGAGCACGATCTTCTCGCGGAGCTGTTTGATTTCGCCGTCGATTCGGACAGTTTCATAACCCTTTCCCAAAAGGTCGTAGAGGAGCTGGTAGTACTCACCCTTCCGACCGACGACGACCGGCGCGAATATCGAGACACGCGCACTGCTTATCGGTACACCGAGCACCGTCCTCGCACCTTTCTCGATATCCTTGAGGTCGCGCTTCTCGATAGCGGCGATGATGATGCGCAGAATCTCATCCTGTGAGAGCTTCTCGATAGGCACGTCGGTGTCGAGGCAGTAGGGTTGCCCGATGCGCGCGTAGAGGATGCGGAGGTAGTCGTATATCTCGGTGATGGTGGCGACTGTCGAGCGCGGGTTACGCGACGCAGACTTCTGATCGATGGAGATGGCAGGCGAGAGACCGCGTATCTCGTCGACATCGGGCTTCTGCATTTGTCGGAGGAACTGGCGCGCGTACGCGGATAGAGACTCGACGTAGCGCCGTTGTCCTTCCGCGAAGATAGTGTCGAACGCGAGCGAGGACTTCCCACTCCCTGAGAGGCCGGTGAAGACGATCATGGTGTTCCGCGGCATACGGACATCGATATTCTTCAAGTTGTGCGTGCGTGCGCCGCGCACGATGATATCCTCGTCGCGCTCGCCTCGTGTATTCTTTGCAGTATCCTTTCTCGGTGACATAAAATTCAGAGTTGAACGCATTGTTGCCCCACGATGGAGCGTAGGTTTACAGGACCATAGTATACTCACTTACAAGTGCACTGCAATGAGATTATCGCTTAAGCGGTAAAGTCACCACAACGTGAGTGCCGACGTCGCGGATAGACTCAACGCCGATTGAACCACCCATGAGTTCAACGAGCTGCTTCGTGATCCACATACCGAGCCCGGTGCCAGTGATGGAGCTCGTCGCAGCAGAATCAACGCGGAAAAAGGGCGCGAAGAGATTCTTCTGGTTCTCTGATGAGATACCCATGCCGGTATCCTTGACGCGGAGCTCGACACGGTCGGTGCGTTTCTCGAGCGAGAGTGCTATGGTTCCCTCCTTCGTGTACTTGATTGCATTCGAAACGAGGTTCGTGAGAGCTTGGTGGAGACGCTTCTCATCAGCGATGATGGCAATGTCACTGTGGACTCCCTCGGTGCTCATCTCGATGCCTTTCTCGCGTGCAAGCGGTATCATCTCTTGGACAACCGCTCGAACGATTGCAGAAAGAGCGACAGATTCACGCTTGACTGCAAGCTTCCCAGACTGGATGCGCGCAACATCAAGAAGATCATTGATGATGAGAATGAGTCGCTCAGAAGCTCGCATGATCTGGCTCGCATGCACATAAACCTCCTCACCTTCACGG
>CAZFBT010000074.1:0-4081 GCA_964517185.1 uncultured Candidatus Saccharibacteria bacterium
ATATGTAGGTAATATTTTCATGTTTAATGAGGTGTGCATTCGTCCATTACGTGTAAAATTGAGCACAATAAAAACAATCTAACGTGGCTAGTTTAATAGTTTTTATTGAGCTTTTCGGCTACCTTACTTCAAGCTGTAACTATATAACAATAAAACAATCGTTTTGTAAAGGGTACTGTCATTCCATAGTTTCTACAGATAGTTATTGACAGCGTCAACCAAAATGGCAGTAGCTCAGTCGGTATAATGAAATATATGCCTCGTGCAAAGGGTTCACGTATCAACGGCAGAAGTAGTAAGGATGTGGGTAGTACTAAGTCACTTAAGAAGGGTGTACCCAGAAGGGCTCAAGACACTCATCGTAGTTCCTCTATACCACCGAAAGGGGAAGTCCCAAAAAACGATTCTTCGCGATTGCTCGCTGCCACGAGTACACTAAAGAAATGTACTATCCATCTGCAATCTGACAACTTACCTGCCCATCTTGAACTCACACTTCTCAGTTCATCTCGTTTTCCCATTGATACTAATCTTCTCGCTTCTCAAGTCGCAAGATATAGTGGGATTTTTTTCATAGTTGTTGGTGCTGCCTTGACGCTTCTCAATGTAGAACTCATGTCAAGCATAGAGGGGGCCGAACATGCGAAATCTCGTCGCAATCTTGACATGCTGGCAACGGTGTCATCAATTGATTGTTATGACGCTGCGAGCGCAGCATACATGCTTGAAGAATGTGTGCTCATGCGCGAGGGCTCAGAGACGAACAGCGTTGGAAGTGGCGGCACAACCATGGTGGCACCCGAGCCCACATTCAATGTCGAAATGCAAGAACCACTCCATGGCAAGACCGCGGTCAATGTGACTGTATCCGGTGCAAGCAATGTCATACTGTCAGCATATAATAAGCAGCTTGGAGAAATGTTCCCGCTCGGTGCCATGTCCAGCGCGTCAGAAATCCTTTTCCGGTACTACTGGGATACGACTGCTTTCCCGGATGGCGAATACAAGCTCAGTGCGACGATATTCAACCCATCGTATCCGAATGGATACACGAGATCTGATAGTAGATACTATGAGGTGGACAATATCGCTGAAATCACAAGTTCTGGGAGCAGTAGTACTTCATCAGGTACTGGAGTGAACACGACGACCGTCGCGGAGTGCCCATCAATTCTCACTGAAGCTTCGCCCTTGTATCGTTTCTGTGTGCCATCGACCGCACCGAACGGTTTTCAGCACTTCGATACGAAGACATACTCGTGGGGAATCTGTCAGGCGTGTGGAATGCCAGGTGAAATCGTCATCGATGGGATGCCGCTCTGTCCGAGCTCGATACTTCCTGAAAACGGGAAGCGGTTATGTAAGATTGGCTCCACTGATACCGGCTATCAGGAGTGGCGTAGCTCGTCACTGAGTTGGTCAACGTGTAACGCCTGCCACTTAAACATTCAGACCGTCTCAAGTGATGATTCACACGACCTCAGCCTCTCGTTTTCGAAAGCGAGTCCAGCGAGTGGCACCGTGGTCGTTAGGTCAGTGACATCGGGCGCGACGGGCGTCAAGGTGTATTATCGCTCTTCGAATGCGACATCGAACACATTCCTTGGCTACGCAATATACGCTGGCTCTGACGTCTGGAAGTATGAATGGGACACCCGTACTGTAATGGATGGTACGTACAGTATCAAAGTGCTTGCAATCTATGGCGACTCGACAAGCGAGGATCTTTCAAAGTCCATCGAAGTGAAGAATGCAGTCTCATCGACCACCACCTCAGCTGAGACGTTTGAGTCGACAACGACCGACACCACGACGCCGAAGGTTGTCATTGATGAAACGAAGCTTCAAGAATCACCGCTCGAGCCGACAATCTCGCTCTCCATCCCTGAGGCGAGTCCGCTCACGAAAGACGCAGACATCTTTGTCTATGTTGCGGGAGCGGAATTCATCGAATTCTATGCGCAACCGATACGCTCACTCACGCCCATTTTTATAGGGCTTGGGGTAAGAAAGTCCGAATACGAGTGGCGATACAGGTGGTATACGACAACAGTGCCGAACGGGGAGTATGTTGTGTTCGCGAAGGTCAGACACAAGAACGGCATCAGCCAAAGCTCTCGTCTGTCGGTCGCCGTGTCAAATGATTTTCCAACGAACACCACCAAAGAAGAGGAAGAGCAGATAGCTGTCCTCAAAGAAGCTTCAGCACAAATCGCACCCCCGCCTGACTACAGGAAGACCCCTGTTACCGTAGTATCGTCCACGCCGTCGGAACCAATTGCGCCCAAACCCACGGATGTCGAGACGTTCGAGACATTCATCCAGACGAATGCTATAGCAGATGATGACGCTACCCGTATCAAGTCTGTCGTTGCTGCTTTCACAGCATCGATCGAAAATATGCTCAAACAGTACGAGCATGCTGAACGGCGTGGTGACATCGATGAATCGAATAAGATCCTTCAAGATCTTAATTAATTAATTGACGACGCACTCAGAGGCCTTACTCAAGATGGCGAGACAGAGTTCTCAGAACGTGTCTCTGAATACCTTGAGCGAATCCTCAAAGCAGAGACAAGTCGCATTGCCCGCAATGAACGGCTCATTCGAGAGCGCATAGGAGGCGCAGTAAACAGAGACAGTGACAAAGATGGTGTCCTCGATTTTGATGAGATAAACCTCTATGGAACTGACCCCTACAGTGCCGACACTGACAATGATGGTTTTACAGATGGAGCTGAGATTGAACGAGGGTTTAATCCACTTTCGTCAGTTGCTGAGAGCAACGTCGCATATGAATCACCAAGAGACCTTGGCAGTGTCCGTGAAGACATTCTCATGGTTGACTCAATATCTTCGATACAGAAACCTATCAACAATGAAGGGACTCAACGAAACGATGCGCTCATTACAGGCAAGGGCCTTCCGAACAGTTTCGTGACCCTTTATATCTTTAGCACCCCAATCGTGGTCACCGTTCGCACAGGTAGGGACGGAAGCTGGAGCTATATACTTGATAGGGAACTTGATGACGGAGAGCATGATGTGTATGTCGGTATCACTGATAATGCCGGACGTATCGTTGCAAAGAGTGAACGATTTACTTTCGTAAAGACCGCACAAGCGTATGCTCCGGTAGGAGCATCGGTCGATTCAGCGGTGACGCAAACTCCCGAGGAGCCTTCTTTGCTCACAATGCATGCGCTTCTCATCGTTTCTTCCATAGCTGTCGTTGCCCTCGGACTCGTCCTTATCCTCCTCGGCATACACGTCCGCCTCAGACGCTCTGATGCACTCGCGCTCCAATGATCAATAGTGTGATTCATTCGTTACGTAGTGGCATCCGTTACATTGGACTGCACCCGCAACTCATAATGACCATCCTCATTGTGATCGTGATTCCGGTAGCATTCCTCATCAATGGTGAACAGTTCCTCAGTGCTGCGCGTGAGAACCAGGAGCGACTGGAAAAGGACCGCATTGGACTCATGCACGACATGTTCGCTTCATACATTCGTGCAGTTGACTTCAATCCCGTACCAGTCCAATCAGAGATTGATGCGCTCTCACAACTTAATCCAGACATTACACAGTTTGAACTAGTCCGTGAGGAACCAACAGGCCTGCGAATCATCGCATCGCGTGACCACCAGAAGGTTGGTTCGATACCTGTTGAGTCGAATACGTATAGAATTGCAAATATCAGTCCAGATGAATCACTCATAAGTCCTTATGCGGAACATGGAGTTCGCTATTGGCAAAGTTTTCGACTTGTTCGAAATACGACAGGTGAAAGCTATTACATCTTTACAGAAACATCACTCGAGCATATCGATTCGCTCTTTGCAGAGCGCATCATGAGTGCCTACTACTGGCTCATCGGTCTTCTCATTCTCATCATGCTTCTTGTGTTCAGGCATGTCCGTCTCATTGATTATGCATACCTCTATCGACAGACGAAGCAAGCGAATGAAATGAAGGACCTCTTTACAAACATGATTGCGCATGAGCTCCGTGCTCCGCTCACCGCGATGCGTGGGTATGCCAGCATGATCCAGGAACGAACCCGTGAAGGTGAGGA
>CAZFBT010000075.1:0-4044 GCA_964517185.1 uncultured Candidatus Saccharibacteria bacterium
ATCGCTTCGCGAGTGGTCAAAGAAAGTTCGCGCAAAGGTCATAAGCTCTCCGCAGTGAACGAAGTGAACAAGGGGGGGGTGGACAGTGTGGGGCACTGTCCAGAGGTTCGAAGCTGTTCAGAGGTAGTTTTGAAGTCTTCAGACGCACAAAACTATCCTGAATGGGTACTGAACATGTAATGTTCGAATCTCCCCCCTTCCGCAGCAACAAAATAGCGTCCGTCAGGTCGCATATTTTGACTGTGGAAGAGAGCAGGATGCCTGCGCATCCTGCGTGGTGATTCGAAAAGCATTTGTGTATTTCTGCTATTCCCAATGCAGAAATTCAAATGCTCGGGCAGGTAACTCTTGAAAACGTAGTGAACTAGAGTTAGGCGCCGAATCCCTCCTCTTCCGCCAAAAGAAAGCCGCCCGAAGGGCGGCTTTGCGCGTATGTACCTTATCGGTATCGCGTCACAAAATTTCTCATGAGCGTCTCAGGGGCGAAGACCTCCTCACGCTGTACCTCCGCGATGAGCTTCCCCGCGTCTTCTGGCGGGAAGTACCCTGCGTGCTTGTACACATTGATGCGAACGATGATGCCGTCGGTGTCGAGCTCGGGATGGAACTGCGTCGCGTAGATGTTGTCCTTCATCTTGAACATCTGCGTCGGACAGGTATCTGACGTGAGGAGGAGCGTCGCGCCTTCGGGAAGCACCTGGCACGCCTCCTTGTGCCCTGCGAACGCTTTGAACTCGTCCGGCAGATCTTTCGTGAGCGGGTCGCTCTTCCCTGCCTCCGTCTTCTTGAGGAGCGTCGCACCCACCTTCTCGCCGTACCGCTCCTTCGACACAATGCCGCCCCGATGCTTCACGAGCGCACCGAAGCCATAGCATGCGCCGAGGTACGGCACGTCATGCTCGAGGATATCAGCGAGGAGCAGTTCGAGATCGCGCTCAAAGCGCTTCTGGAAATCGGGCTTCGTGTGCTCTTCGTCGCTCACATTACTTGCGCCGCCGCCCACAATGATGCCTGCGTAGTCCTTTACCGACACATCCGGTACGCCGACGACCTCCATGCGTACCCGCTCCACCTCTGACTCATCGAGTCCTCCCTTTTTCAAAAAGGCATCGAACTCGTTATCGGCGGCGGCGTCCTCCGGCCGTAGCTGAAGAATCAAGAATTTGCTCATACTTGCACTCCTTTATTACCTGATGAACACCTTCAGAAGAAGGTACCAGCCGTCCACTCATCTTGCAAGCAATTTCATGTTGCTCAAGGGTATGAAATTCGATAGTCTAATGTTCGTCGCCCTCATAGTTCAGTGGATAGAACGCGGGATTCCGGATCCCGTAACCGAGGTTCGAATCCTCGTGAGGGCACCGATTTAAAAAGACTGGATTCTCCCCCAGTCTTTTTAAATTGGTCAGGAGGATTCGAACGGTTTGCGATGTGAGGCACTATTCATAATGTGCCGAAGCAGCAAACCGCGGGCAGGTAAATCTTAGGAGCGTAGCGAGTTAGATTTGGACGCCGAGTCCTCGTGGGGGCATAAAGCATACTCAAACTTCGTGCTTTAAGACCTGTAACACTCCATCTGCTACAATACCCTCCATGCGCCACACAAAATCAAACGACACCTACATAATCCGTATCGACAAGGGTGAGGAGGTCGTCTCAAACCTGACAAAATTTTGTGTGGAAAATGATATCAAAAATGCGACCTTCAATGGCATCGGCGCGTTGGAGTGGCTCAAATGCGGCTACTACGCACTCTCCGAAAAACAGTATCATTTCGCGGAGTACGACTCACTCGTCGAGGTTGTCTCGCTTACCGGCAATGTGATGCTGAAGGATGGAAAACCATTAATCCACGTGCATGGCGTTTTCACTGACACGGGAAACAAAGCGTTCGGCGGCCACATCGTCGAGATGCGCGTCGGCGTCGTGCTTGAGGTCATGCTCTCACCGCTCTCAACCTCCCTCTCGCGCCTTCACGACGACTGCATTGGACTCTACCTCATAGACCTTGAGAACGAGCAGTAACTACTCCACGGTAAGCAAAGCTTTCTGTCGTCGTTCACTCGTTCATAGAAATATGTAAAACGTATTTCTACGCCACTCATTCACTCGACAGTGACCGACTTCGCGAGATTTCGCGGGCGGTCGACGTTGATGCCTTTCGCGATACCGACGTAGTATGCGAAGAGCTGGAGCGGAATAGTTGAGATGATGGGCTGGAGAATCGGGTGCACTTTGGGAACATAGATGACCTCATCTGCAATGCTTTTCATGTGGTGGTCCTTCTCTGTCGCGACGGCGAGGACCGGTGCCTTCCGTGCACGAACTTCTTCTATATTCGAGATCATTTTCTCGTAGGCGTCGTCCTGTGGCGTGATGGCAACGACAGGAAAGTTCTCGTCGAGCATGGCGATGGGGCCATGCTTCAGTTCCCCGCCTGCATACGCCTCTGCATGGATATAAGTGACCTCCTTGAGCTTAAGTGCTCCCTCATAGGCGACTGGCGCATGGAACTTTCGCCCGATGTACATGATGTCACGGTATCCAGCGAACCGTCGCGCTGCTTCCTGTATCGCACCACGGTCGTCAAGCATCTTACGCGCAACTCTAGGAAGTGACGAAAGAGCCTCAACTATCTCAATTCCCTCCTCTTGCATCATTCCGCGCTCGCGGCCGATGAGCAGGGTGAGGAGCACAAAACAGACGAGCTGTGAGATGAACGCCTTCGTCGAGGCGATGCTCACCTCCGGCCCCGCATGATTGTACATGCCCACATCCGTCTCTCGTGCGATGGTGGAACCGACGACGTTCACCATGCCCATGGTGAGGAGACCAAGCTCTTTCCCTTTCCTGACCGATGCAAGCGTGTCCGCGGTCTCACCCGACTGCGTGACCGCGAGGAGTGCGCTATTCCCATGCGGGATGACCTTCCGGTAGCGGAACTCACTCCCGAGCTCAACGTCGACGGGGAGCTCCGCATACTCCTCGAGCATGTACTTCCCTATCTGGCTCGCGTATGCCGCCGAGCCACATGCGACGACCATGAGCCTATCGAGCACCGCAAGCCGATCGAGCACCCCTTCGAGCCCGCCGAGCTTCGCCCGTCCTTTTTCGGGGATGAGCCGACCCCGGAAAGCGTTCTCAATGGTCTCGGGTATCTCCATGATCTCCTTGAGGAGGAAGTGGTCGTAGCCCTGCTTCTGGAGCGACTCGACGTCCCACTCAATGCGCTCCGACTTCTTCGGGCGCGCGGCACCGCGAAGCGTCACGACGTCGTAGCTGTCCTTCGTGACGACTGCGACCTCACCTTCATCGAGGTACACGACGTCCTTCGTATGCGCGAGGAGCGCGGAGGGGTCGGAGGAGACGAGGTTGCCGTCGCGCCCGAGGCCGAGGACGATGGGACTCCCCATGCGCGCGACAATGATCTCCTCGGGGGTCCGCTCACTCATGACTGCGATGCCGTACGTCCCACGGACCATCGTGAGCGCGGTACGTACCGCATCGCGGAGACTGCCTCGGCCGTGGTTCACGAACATACCGATGAGCTTCGCGAGCACCTCAGTATCTGTTTCGGTGTCGAACGTGATGCCCTGGACGACGAGTCCTTCCTTGAGTTCGCGGTAGTTCTCAATGATGCCGTTGTGGACGAGCCATGTCTTCCCGCTCATGTCGGAGTGCGGGTGTGCGTTCTTCTCGGTCGGCGCTCCGTGGGTCGCCCAGCGCGTGTGCGCGATACCGGACGTGCCCGGTATGGTGTCTGAAAGCCGTCCGGCAAGATTGTCGATGGGGCCGACGGCCTTCACGGAGCCGTATCCAGGCACGAAGATGCCCGCGGAGTCGTACCCACGGTACTCAAGGGTTCGAAGTCCCTCAATGAGAATAGGCTCTGCGGTTCGTGTCCCCACATAGCCGAATATCCCGCACATATACTGTATAGTACTCCAAAAACCGACCTTGGGTTATGAGGTGCTGGTAGTCGGCCCCTTCGGGGCCGACTACCAGAAAGGCAACACTCAATCCGTCACTCGAAGAAGCCATTAC
>CAZFBT010000076.1:0-3892 GCA_964517185.1 uncultured Candidatus Saccharibacteria bacterium
ACTGTCCTCGTTCCGAAGTTGGAAATCCAGTTGAGTGTACTGTCGTTCGTTCGCGCGGATACAATCTACCCTGTAATCAGCTCAATAATCCCCGCGCGGTCGAGCGCGAGCTCATCCAGCGGTACTAGAAGAGTGGAGTGAATTAGCCCCGCCGCGCCCCTGGGCGCGGCGGGGCTAATTCAGAGCCGCAGTGCTATACTCAAGAGCAATTCAATGGCAAAGATACCGAGAGACATCCGAGCGCGCGCAGAGGAGCTCGCACGCATCATCGCGCACCACCAGCGGCGCTACCATGAGATGGATGCGCCAGAAATTAGCGATGAGGCGTACGACTCGCTCATCACCGAGCTTAATGCCCTCCGAGAGAAATATCCGGAGATTCGAAATCTCACCGCAAGTGTCGAGGCGGTCGGCGGTCGTCCAAGTGATGCCTTCGCGAAGGTGCGGCACAAGGTGCGTCAGTGGTCGTTCGACAACGTCTTCTCCGAAGGAGAGCTCCGAGAATGGGAAGCCCGCCTCATCCGATTCGCCGAGAAGTCTGGCGCGTCAGTGAAGGACCTGCACTACGTCGCCGAGCACAAGATAGACGGTCTCAAGGTCGTCCTCGAATACGAGCGGGGCGCGCTCACGCGCGCCGCGACCCGCGGCGATGGCGTCGTCGGCGAAGACATCACACACACCGCACGGATGATAGCCGACATCCCAAAAAAACTCCGTGAGCCGGTCTCGCTCATCGCGGTCGGTGAGGCGTGGCTCTCGCGAAAGGAGTTCGAGCGCATCAACCGTGAACGGGAAAGGTCAGGCGAACCGCTCTTCGCGAATCCCCGAAATGCGGCCGCGGGCTCCATCCGACAGCTCGACCCCAGCATCACAAAGAGCAGAAAGCTCTCCTTCTTCACGTATGACCTCGATTCCATTGACGGGACGACGCTCAAGGGCAGGGTGCCCGAAACCCAGGAGGAGGAGCTCGCGCTCCTTGCGCGCCTCGGCTTCACCGTGAACGCACACAACGCACTCTGCGATGACCTCGACGCGGTCATCGCATACTACACGAAGTGGACGCCCAAGAAGCTCTCTATGCCCTATGGCATGGACGGCATCGTGGTGAAGGTGAATGACCGCGCGCTCCAAGAGACACTCGGGTACACCGCCAAGGCACCACGCTTTGGCATCGCATTCAAATTTCCATCCGAAGAAGCGACGACCGTCGTCGAGGACATCCAGCTTCAGGTAGGGCGGACAGGAGTCCTCACACCCGTCGCACACCTCCGTCCCGTGCGAATCGCGGGCTCGGTCGTCTCGCGGGCGACCTTACATAATGCCGACCAGATAGAGCGGCTCGACGTGCGAATAGGGGATACGGTCATCCTCCGGAAAGCGGGCGATGTCATTCCTGAGATACTCGCGGTCGTGAAAGAACTTCGTCCAAAGCAGGCGAAGGCGTACCGTTTCCCCGAGCGGGTCGCGGAATGCGGCGGCGATGGGCGCATTGAGCGTATCCCGGGCATGGCGGCGTACCGGTGCGTCGCGAAGGATTCCGATGCGCTCCATCGCCGCCGCCTCTACTACTTCGTCTCAAAGAGCGCGATGAACATCGACGGCGTCGGACCGCGCATCATTGACCTCCTCCTTGAACATAATCTCATCAATACCTTTGTCGATCTTTTCACGCTCACCGAGGGCGACCTTCTCGGACTCCCGGGATTCAAGGAGAAGGCGGCACGGAACGTCATCGAGGCCATCGCAGCTGCGCGCACGGTCCCGCTCCATCGGCTCCTCGTCGCGCTTTCTATCGAGCATGTTGGTGAGGAGACTGCGAGGCTCATTGCGAACGAACTCAAGACCATCGATGCTATTCGGAATGCGCAGCAAGAGTCACTCGAATCCATCCACGGAGTCGGTGACATCGTCACAGATTCGCTCGTCGGCTGGATGAAACGAAAGGAGAACCTGAAGCTCCTTGATGCGCTCACCAAGCACCTCACCATTCTGGCACCTGCGGAAGCAGCGGGTGTCACGAGGCTTTCGGGGAAGACCATCGTCTTCACGGGGACGCTTCCGACCTTGGGTCGCGCCGAGGCCGAGTCGCGCGCCCGCGAAGCGGGCGCGTACGTGACAAGCTCTGTCTCGAAGAAGACCGACTACGTCGTTGTGGGCATGGACCCGGGCACAAAGGCTGATAGGGCGCGTGAGCTCGGTGTTGCGATACTCGACGAAGAGGAATTCCGAGCGCTTCTGACCGCGTAGTATCGATGTGCACCTGGGGCGTTTGACAACCTTTTCGGAAGTGCCATTATTGTTCGGTCGGTCATTTCCAGGCCGCAATACGAAGGATAATGAGGGGATGGAAGAGAGAATCGTCGTGGCTGTCAGTCTGATCCTTGGTGCTCTGCTCGTGATGGTCATCTTGGGAAGCATCGGGCATCGACCAATCGGGATTCTTGTATTCGCGTTTATTGTCGCACTCTGCGGCTATCGCTGTTACATAAGCTACAGAATGAAGAAACTCGGCACTCACACTCATGAGTAATGGGTGAAGCCGCTCTGGGTACGGTACGTCCGTACCCTTTTGTTTTGCTGAAAATCAGCTATGATGGCACGCATGGAAAAAAAGGACATCGAGCACCTTGCAAAGCTCGCACGCATCGAACTCAATGATAAAGAAGCGGAAGCACTTTCCTTAGACATCTCGAACATTCTCGGGTATGTGAGTGTCGTGAGTGACCTCGCGAGCGCGAGTTCCGGCGAGAAACGTGTCGGTCCTCTCCACAACGTATTCCGCGAGGACGGCGAGCCGCACGAAGGAGGACTCTACACCGAGAAGCTTCTCAACGAAGCACCCGAACGCGACGGACAGTACGTGAAGGTAAAGAAGATACTCGGCGAATCATGAGCATGCTGATCACTGAACTCCGTAAAAAATTCATAGACGGTTCCTATACTCCGCTCCAGGTGTATGAGGATGCGCGCACGACCATCGACACAAAGGACGCCGACATCCACGCGTTTCTCCATGTTTACGACGACGCGCGAGCTGTGGCAGAAGCAGCTACCAAGCGCTATGAGGCAGAGGGAGAGAATGCTCCACTCCTTCTCGGGATGCCGCTCGCTATCAAAAACAACATTCTCATCGAGGGGAAGCCAGCGACGGCGGGTTCGAAGATACTCGAGCACTACACCGCAACCTACGACGCGACTATTATCGCGCGACTCAAGGCGCAGAGTCCTGTCTTCATGGGCGATACGAACCTCGACGAGTTCGCAATGGGTTCCTCGACTGAGAACTCAGCTTTTGGTGTGACGAAGAACCCACTCGACCCGTCCCGCGTCCCTGGCGGCTCTTCTGGCGGTTCAGCGGCAGCGGTCGCGATGGGTGCCGCGGTCGCATCACTCGGCACGGACACTGGCGGCTCAGTCCGCCTCCCTGCGAGCTTCTGCGGACTCGTAGGCTACAAGCCGACCTACGGTGCCATATCGCGTTACGGTCTCATCGCGATGGGTTCCTCACTCGACCAGGCAGGTATCATGAGTAACTCGGTCGAGGATGCGGAGATCGTGTACCGCGCCATTGCCGGTCACGACCCGATGGATTCGACGACTATCAGAGAGGACACGTACCCGCCGGTGCAAATTAAGGAGCGGTATCGCATCGGCATTCCGCGCGATTTCCTTGGTGAGGGGATGGACCCCGACGTGCTCCAACGTTTTGAGGAGACAGCAAAACGCCTCACTGCGCTCGGACACGATGTCGTCGACATATCGCTCCCCCTCATGGAACGAGGCCTCGCTGCATACTATATTGTCATGCCTGCGGAGGTCTCATCAAATCTTGCTCGCTACGATGGTATGCGTTATGGCTTGCGCGTGAGCGGCAAGAACCTGCTCGAAGCCT
>CAZFBT010000077.1:0-3818 GCA_964517185.1 uncultured Candidatus Saccharibacteria bacterium
AGGAAACATCCATTAGCCAAACCGCTTCTCGACGACGCTCCAGTTGACATTCTTAAGGAAAGCGTCAACGTAATTTTTCTTCTCTACAGGAAGGTAGTCGACCATGAAGGCATGTTCCCACATGTCCATGGCGAGGAGTACGGGCGCTCCGGCGAGCTGGCCGAGCTCATGGTCGGTGACCCACGCGGTGTGGACTGTCCCGCCTTGCGGGTCATTATATAAGATAGTCCAGCCAATGCCGCGGCTCATGCCGACCGTCTTGAAGTGCATGATGAAATCGTCGACTGAACCATACTTCTCGGTAACTGCTTTTGCGAGCGCGGAATCAGTAGTGAGCGGTTGAGCGTCGCCTTCGAACTGCATGAAGTAGTACTCGTGCATGCGCATGCCGTTCCACTCGAAGCCGAGCCGGCGGCGCGTCTCCATGATGGCATATGCGTACTTTTCTTTATCGAGTGCGGTGAGTTCATGTATTTGCTCGCGAAGGAGATTCACATGCTTCACGTACCCTTCATAGAGGCCGAGGTGCGCGGCTATCTGCTTCTCTGAAAGTCCCTCGAGCGCGGGAAGGTTGAATTTTTGTGGTGTGTAGGTATGCATATGAATGTATGAGTAGTAAATATGAGTATGAGTATACGACGGGCACACCAATAACGCACGCTGTTGTCCATGTGCGTGTACAGATTGCTATGAGGGAATAATGTACATCTAACGCGCCTATCTATCGCGGTTAACCGCGATACTCGGGTTAGAAGTGTGAGTTAACAAGGGTGGTGTGTACCTGGAGTCTTATAGAATAATTCCATGCCACAGAGAACGGCAGTTGCGATATTCGTGCTCCTCATTGCGCTCATCAGCGTGTTTCTTACACTGGTCACGCATTCTGCCGGTGAGGTGCGAGAGCCGGCACTCACCGTTACCTTCCTCGATGTCGGGCAAGGGGACGCAACTCTAATAGAGACACCATCGGGGACGCAGGTACTCATTGACGGAGGACCTGACGCGAGCGTGCTCCGCGAACTCGGCGAAGTACTCGGCTTCTTTGACCGCGATATCGATCTCATCGTGGCAACTCATCCTGACCAGGACCATATCGGGGGGCTCGTCGATGTGCTGGACCGCTACGAAGTTTCGGCGGTTCTCATGACCGAGAATGAGAGTGATACGCCGGTCTATGCAGCGCTCAAAGACCGTATCGACGTTGAGGGCGGAACAGTGTACCTTGCCCGCGCAGGGCAGGTGTACGACCTCGGGTGGGGACCCATGGGGAGTACAACATTCGCCATCTTTTTTCCAGACCGTGACCCATCAAGACTCGAGAGCAACACGTCGTCTATCGTTGCACAGCTTCGGTATGGTGAAGTTGAGTTTATGCTCACCGGCGATTCACCAGAATCAATCGAGGCCTACCTTGTTGAGCTTTATGGAGATTCGCTTGAGAGCGAGGTCCTCAAGGCGGGACACCACGGCTCGCGCACATCCTCGTCAGAAGGATTCGTGAATGTGGTTGGCCCAGCTACAGCTATCATCTCGGCGGGTAAGGATAATCGATACGGACACCCACATAAAGACGTTCTGGAGCTCTTTACTCGTCTTGGCATTGAAACGAAAAACACTGCCGACGAGGGCAGTATTTCGTGCGTAATCAACGGGCTTACAGCCGTTTGTGACTAACTAAACAAGCTTCGCTTCCTTGAGGGTCTGATACGCTCCTTTCTTTGCGATGGTGCGGAGCGCCTTTGTGGAGAGGGTCACGGAGATGGTCTTCCCGAGCTCGGGGATGTAGATACGCTTCTTCTGGAGGTTTGGCTGACGACGCACAACACCGCACGGATTGAACTGCGTCGCGCGGGTACGGTTGCTGTAGCGGCCGCCAACTTGAGACTTTTTGCCTGTAACCTGACACTGCTTTGCCATATGTCGCGCAATCCTACCATACTATTTTATTTGTGCAATTGTTGCTTCGATAGAAAAACGCCGCCAAAGGCCAAAGGCTGGCGGCGTCATATTGTCGGGGCTAGCGCAGCGGCACGACGATGGTGTCGAGAGGGAATCTCACCAACTGTCGCCCAAAGACTGAAATAGCGTTCTGTGTGTCGTCATGATTACTCACCTTACGGTGGACTTCAGGCACTGGCTCTCGTTGCCCGAGTTCACGAGCGACGGTGAAAAGGTCGTTGAGATCGAGCTCCCGAAAGAGCAGGGAATGAACAGGGCGCTGAAACACCGGCATCTCTGCCTCCTTTGTACCAAAGCAGCCGATAGCATAGCAGAAGGGATATCTATCTGCAATTTCTAGCCATGATTGGCGCAGTACGGTACTATGTCACTATATGGGAATAGAATCAGTCATCATAATTGCCGTCCTCATCCTCTCCATAGTGCTCCATGAGGTGTCGCACGGGTATGCAGCGAATTGGCTCGGTGATCCGACCGCGCGCCTTGCAGGAAGACTCACCGTGAATCCGCTTCCGCATATTGATCCGATTGGCTCCGTGCTTGTGCCTGGGCTTCTCTTTCTCTCGAATGCGGGATTTTTATTCGGATGGGCAAAGCCAGTGCCATATAATCCCTATAATCTGCGCAACCAGCGATGGGGCGAGGCCATCGTTGCTGCAGCTGGACCACTCACGAACTTTCTCCTCGCGCTTATCTTCGCGCTGCTGATTCGTTTTGCGGGATCGCTGAGTCTTGATGAAGCATTCATCTCCATTGCTGCATACATCGTGTTCATCAACGTGCTTCTCGGGTGTTTCAATGCGATTCCGGTACCACCTCTCGATGGTTCAAAGGTCATTGACCCCTTTCTGCCCTACCGTGCTCGCATCTGGTATCAGAATCTCGGTCGCACCATGGAACGGATGGGTATTTTGGTCACATTCCTCTTCATATTTATCTTCATTACATTCCTCTGGAAACCATTCTCTGAGGTCGTCTTCACTATCGTGAGCTTCCTCATTGGGGTCTCACCTGAAGAGCTCGTCAGGCTCTTATAAAATTCTGGATCGGTACTCTTGCAGTTTTTTGAACATGTAGTAAAGTATCGACACCTTGTTAGCTCGTAGCGCTTAGCTCTTAGTCATGAGAGCACCGCCGCGGGATTCGCGGCAATTTTTATGGCTATTAACCAATCTCTAACGAGTTAATCCTTAGTTACATGGCAACCATCAATCAACTCACCAAGCGAGGACGAAAGAACCCGGCGTCAAAGACAAAGACGGGTGCTTTGGATTCTGGATTCAATTCTATCAAGAACCGTCCAAATCACTACGCATCACCATTCAAGCGCGGTGTCTGCACCCGCGTGACGACGAAGACGCCTAGGAAGCCGAACTCTGCTATCCGCAAGATCGCCCGCGTGCGCCTCACGAACCATGAAGAGGTGACTGCGTACATCCCCGGTGAGGGACACACCCTACAGGAGCACTCGGTGGTGCTCGTCCGTGGCGGCCGCGTGAAGGACATCGGTGTCAATTACACTATCGTTCGAGGCAAGTATGATGCGACTGGCGTCGATAAGCGCATGCGCGCTCGTTCACGCTATGGCGCGAAGAAGCCGAAGAAGTAAGAGAGTCTTCAGTCTTCAGTTAGAAGTTATGCGTATATAACTAACAACTGAGGACTGACGACTACATTAATAGATTATAACCGCTGTAGATGACGAATGGGTCACCACCGTGACGCCACACTATGCGGTGAACAAAATAATGAAGTTACCAGTTAAAAGTTTTCAGTCAGCAGTATATGCTCGCACTGACAACTGACGACTGATAACTTCCAACTAAATAAATTATGCGACGACCAATCAAGAAACGACC
>CAZFBT010000078.1:0-3726 GCA_964517185.1 uncultured Candidatus Saccharibacteria bacterium
GGTTCACTCCGAGCAAGGTCGAGCCAGGATACTCGAGGAGCGCCATGAGGGTATTCTGGAGTATGTACGCCATGCGTGCTGACCATGCGTCGACCCATATCTTCTCGAAGACTGACATGAGTCCAGAGACAACCAGGTGTCGCTTATCGGGACCGACGTCCTCCATGATGTTGAAGGAAATAGGGTGCTCCATGTCCATCGGCGCGAAGTATAGTACATCGTTCACGCGTTCCTGAGGAATATAGCTCAAGAGTGTCTCTGCCGCTGAACCGTGCGGGTCAATGAACGCCATGCCCTCTCCGTTCTGGAGGTCCTGGACCGCCATATTTTCGAGGAGAGTTGACTTCCCCATGCCCGTCTTCCCGATGACGTACACGTGGCGCTGGCGGTCCTTTGCCTTGATGCCGAAGGGCACATTCTTCCCACGCGCATCGGTGCGCGCGAAGAACGTTATTCGGTTGGGATCGAACTCCATGTGAAAAGTATAGCAAAGAAAGGGCCCCAGCGGTCGAAACCGTGGGGCTCTGTGTGTGCTTCTGCGGCTATTCCATTTGGCGTCCGGTGGTTGTCACCGAAGTGTCGAATGGGACCTCAGTACAGATGTCTCCGGACTGCTCCATGAGCTTAAGGAAGCACGCCCTCGCGCGCACCATGTCAGGTGTCGTGCAGACTCCTCCAGACTCAACGATCTTAATCTGTCCGAGTGTGAGACGGAGTGCTGCGTTCGTGTAAGCAAGCTGTAATGAGTCACGAGTCATCGTTACCTCCATTGAACTCGTACCTTAATGGTATGCTTGCGACCCATAGATATCAATATGCGTGTGTGCTCAAGGCTGTAGGGTATCTGCAATTGCACCCTCATTCGCGGGTTCAAATGCTGCGCGTGTATAGATATTGGATGGCGCCCACACCATGTAGCTCTTGACTCCAGCATCGTAGCTCGCCTCAATCTCTGCGCGAACGTCTGCTGCATCATAGTCTCCACCATAGTCGAAGTCTTGTATCCATGTGCGAAATTTATCTGCGGTATAGGCGGGCTTCGCATAGAGCGCTGGCGTCGACGTGCCAATTCGTTCATGCGCGAAACCCTCGACTACCGTCGTTGTTGCAGTCATGCGTTTCACGCCTTCGCTCATTGCGTAGTGGACGACCTTGTACGGGTAATCGTTCGGATTACCTAGACCAAGAAAGGTCTTTGGGTAGTGAGATGGATACACCATAGGCGCGACGAAATCAAAATATGGTGCCGCACGCTCCTGCACCTGTCCGATGGAGAGGTCGTCAGTGTTCGTCGTTGTCATACCGAACAAATCAACCGATGTCCATGGGGTTGACGATGGGCGGCTGGTGTTCTCGTGGCGTACCGATGCAAAGAGCGATTCATCATCGAGCCGTTCGTTGAGGTACTTAAAGAACGCCTCAAGGTTCGCCTGTTTATCCGCACCGTACTCGCTTGCCATACTTCTCGGGAACGCGATGTTCTGCATCGGACCATCAGAGGGATAGCGGACGTAGTCGAAATTGAGCTCATCGAATCCAATGTTATATGAATCGACAGAGAGCTCGACGATATGGTCCCAGTACTCGCGCGCACCGACATCTATGAATGAGAGTCCCTTGTGGTCGCGCCACACGCTCCCGTCTTGGCGCTGAACTGCGAGTTCTGGATGGAGCGGCGCGTAGAATGGGTCTTGGAACACCGTGATGCGGGCAATGACGAAGATGCCCTTCTCGTGGAGCGTCTTAATGAAATCTTTCATATCGCTCGTCCCGCACCGTGCGTTCTGCCATGCTGGTTTCCATGATTCTGAGATAGGCGGAAAGGAGATGGTTCCCGAGTAGTCCTTGACGTCGATGATGACCGCATTGAGTTCGGTCTCTTCGATGAGCGAGACGAGTTGGTTTCGAAACGAGGGTGTGCCAGCGACACACGAGGTCATGTAGATTGCCTTCACCGTTTCAGGAATCGGTACATGCGTGACAATCTCGCGCGTGTCCTTTGGTACTTCGGGCTCTGAGACTATCTTTCGATCGTCGAGTTCCCCGAATGTTGAGCGCATGGGCGCCTCATACTCGACAGCGTTAAGATGTGGAAACGCAATGAAAGACGCGGTGAAGAAGCCCGCCGCGACTAACCCTATGATGCCGAGCCCGCGCATACGGATACTATTCTCTCAGTGCCTGTTCTTTGTTCTCCGCTCCTATGTCATCAGGTCGCGTACCAATATGCTCAACAAACGCATCGGTGCGGCGCTCACCACTCTGGCTTGATATGGAGCGAAGGTACGCCGCGCGGCGAAGACTGTACCCAACAAGCATTAGAATGATTCCGAGTACAATGAAAATGTTCTCTTTAATGTTTGTTGGTACGCCAAGAAACGGCGTGAGAAAGGCAATGATGCCGATAGTGAATACCAGTGATTCTCGTGACATGCACCCAGTATATCGCACACGCTTCTTTGTTGCGAAAACTGGGGAAAACCCTACGAAAGAATGACCACAAATTCTCCCCGCACGTGGTCGGGGTTGGCAGTGAAGTATTGAAGAATCTCAGCAGGGGTACCCAGTACTACCTCCTCGTGCATCTTGGTTAGTTCGCGTGCGATGGTAACCTTTCGATTAATCGAAAGGTTTTTGCACGTTTCCTCGAGACTCTGGAGGGTCTTCATGATGCGGTGGGGCGATTCGTAGAAGATGACCGGCACCTTGTATGCGCTAAGTTTTTTGAAGAATGTCTCCCTTCCCTTCTTCTGTGGTGCAAAGCCGAGAAAGATAAACTCGTTTCCTGCTATGCCTGCAATCGAGAACGCGGCGGTGATAGCTGAGGGGCCAGGGATGGTCTCGATACGCGCGCCTGCTTCGCGGGCGCGCGTCACAATAAACACCCCGGGATCCGAAACACCCGGAGTTCCTGCATCAGAGACAAGTGCGATATGCTGCCCTCCCTTGAGGTCGTGAATGATAGCCTCGTGGACCTTCTTGCTCGCGTGTGCATCGTATCGTTTCAATTTCGTCTTGATATCAAAGTGTGCGAAAAGTTTTCCCGTCACCCGTGTATCTTCGCACAAGACATAGTCTGCCTCTTTGAGCACGCGAAGCGCCCGGAGCGTGATGTCCTCAAGATTCCCAATTGGTGTCGCGACGATTGAGAGTGTTCCTGCCTCCATATGAATATTCAACGCTACCACCTGTACTCTAAAAAAGAAAGGCGACGCAGATGCGCCGCCCCATATAATGTTCAACCGATGATGCTCATCCGCCAAAGTAGTGCTTACGGCGGAGATTTTCAACCTTCTCTATTAGTGTCGTCGTCCTCGTTACATACAAGAGCAATTTCCCGTACCCGAGTAGTTCGTGGTACAGCTTACTCGGTGTATCCCCGCTCGGGATAATGGTACATCTCGGTGCCTTCACGAGGAGTTTGTTTGTGACCATGACACGTTTCCCGTGCCGGTTGTTGGTGACAAACTCGAGCTGCGGGTTTGGGTCAAGTGTGCGTGCCTGCTCATATGCCCACCGCATCTCGAGTACAGTGCCCCACACTGAAGGATTGTTTCGGTTCACAATAAGTTCGATTTTCCCAATGAGCGAGGCCTCTTCTCTAGTGAGCAGTCCAAGGAACTCTCGCTCCATGACCGAAGCCATGGTTCGAGCTCTGTCGTCCTTCTCACTTCCAGATGTCAATATGACACTGCCAATCCTCTCGCCCTTCGCGAGTAACTCGAG
>CAZFBT010000079.1:0-3645 GCA_964517185.1 uncultured Candidatus Saccharibacteria bacterium
AATTGAAGCCAATTTCGGTGACAAGATAGATGGGCGTGTAGATGACCATCCACGCGAAAAAAAGTTGGAGAAGAAAATGGGAAAAAAAGACATTCCTTACATCTCGCTGTCCCCAAAAATGCTTAAAACCGATAGCAAATTCAAATTGTGGATACACTGGGTCCTTGAATGTCCTGAAGTATCGCATGAGGAGCATGGTGAAAGGGATAAGAAGAATCGCACTCATCCCGTAAGCAAGCCCATACTGAGGTTCTCCCTCACCGAGAAGGAATCCTGCGCCAAGCGCAGCGAGCGCGGTCGTGATGTTCATGATGGTAAGGAGAATGCCACGTTTTCCGCCCGTCGAGTCCTCGTTATCACCGACCATCTCTTCCATGAAGATATCGATACCGAAAAGAATAAGCGGAACGACCGCCTGATGGATTATGAAGAGAGCGACGGCAAGAGTCGGGGTGCCCACGGCGGCCATGCCAAAGAGCACGATGCACTCAATGACGGCGAGTGAAAGCGTGAGCGGGTAGTTGCCAACGACCCGAAGGATACGGGATGCCCCGAGGAAAAATAGGACCGTGAGCGCCGAGCTTATAGTGAAAAGGAGACCAACCGTTTGCTGGTCTACGAACTGCTCAAGGTAAGAGGAGTTAATGTAGAGAACGATGGCCCAATGGAGCGAGAGGAGCATGAGGGCGCTGTAGAGCGCCCCAAAGTTGCCCTTCTTTCTCGAGCGGATGCGAAATTCGGTATGCGCAGGAACAGGCATGATACAAGTAGTTTATAGTTTATAGTTCAGAGTCTATAGTGTTTGGATGTGAGTAGCGAAAAAAAGATAGAGATTAGAGGATATGGAATAGGGAAAAGAACGAAAAAACCCCGCGGCGGCCCAGAGGGCCGCCGCGGGGTTTTATTGATTATTAGCTATGGACTATCAATTAGATACCAATAAGTACTGGAATGACCATTGGGGCCTTATTAGTCTTCTGGAGGAGGAAGCTTGAGACGACCTGAGTTATCTCGTCTTTCACGAAGTCGAGGTCGATGGGATGTGAACGTTCAGTTGCCTTCTCGATGGTCTTCTTGATGAGGATACGTGCTTCAGAGAGGAGCTGCTGGTTCTCGCGAAGGTACACGAATCCGCGGGAAATGATGTCCGGTGACTTGCGGAGCTTACCGGTCTTCGAGTTCACGGTCGCGATGATGACGAACATTCCGTCCTCGGCGAGCGATTGGCGGTCACGGATGACGACCTCCTGGCGTGTGCCGACACTGAAGCCGTCGACCATCATGAGTTCAGACGACGCTTTCTCCTTGTGAATATGGAGCTCGGTGCCGTTCTTGATATCGATAATCATTCCATTATCGGCTATGATGACGCGCTCTTTCGGGAAGCCCGACTCGATGTTCGCATACGCGTGGCAGCGGATCATTGAATGGTAGCCATATGCGGGCATCACGAAGAACGGATTCACCTGCGAGCGTATCCACACGAGCTCTCCGGAATTTCCGTGCCCGGTCGAGTGCACGTCCGAAGCGCGGTAGTGGATGATGTGAACACCGCGCCGATAGAGATTGTCCTTGAGTTTCTGGACCGAAAGTTCATTACCCGGGATGACTGAGGAAGAGAGCATGATGGTGTCTCGGTCATTGAGTGTGATGTTCTTATGTCGTCCTGTCGCGATTCGCATGAGTGCGGCGAATTGTTCACCCTGCGCGCCAGTCGCGAGAACGACGATGCGGTCAGTAGGGTAGTTATCAATCTCGTGAGCGCCGATGATAGTACCCTTCTGCACCTTCATGAGTCCTGCGAGTTCGGCAATGTCGAGATTCGTCTTTATTGAACGGCCCTCGAGAATGATTTTCTTCCCGAGCTGTTCACAGATCATGATGATGCGTATCATACGCTCGAACTGCGACGCGAAGGTACCGACAATGAGGCGGCCCTTTACGTTTCGGATAATCTGCTCGATGTTCGTGTGGACGCGGACCTCTGGAATCGAAAATCCCTCCTTCTCGGCGTTCGTCGAATCACCGATGAAGAGAATGTTCTTGTCCATGCCGATACCGCCCCAGACGCGCTTCTCCTTTTCCGAAGGTTCGGCGCCGTCGTGTTCCAGTTTGAGGTCGCCTGAGATCACGATATTGCCGTGCTTTGTCTCTACCGAAACCCCCATTGAATCTGGGATCGAGTGAGTGACGGGGAACGGTTTGATATACGTACTTCCAATCTTGATTCGCTGGTCGAGTTCGACCACATTCATATTTACCTTCGGGAGATGTGGAAACTCCTCCTGACGCTTTAGGATCATGAGCGACGTCAGATAACGGGTATAGATAGGGGGATTTCCAATGCGCTCGATGAGGAATGGGATGCCGCCGATGTGGTCGAGATGTCCGTGGGTGATGATCAGACCACGAATCTTGTGCTTGTTGTCCTCTAGGTACTGTGTATTGGGGAGGATGTAATTGACCCCCGGTGCTTCCGCTTCCGCAGAGACAAACTGGAAGCCTGCATCGAAGATGAGGATGTCGTCCTTCGTTTCGACAACAATCATGTTCTTGCCGACCTCCTCGACGCCGCCTAGGGGTACGATGCGTACAGAATTTTCATCAGTGAGGGGTGGAATGATTGGGGTCTTCTCATCGCGGACCGAGAGGCGCTGGGTGAGTGCGGGACTCGTAAGTGGCCGGCGTCCACGTCCGCCCATCGGCCGCCTATCTCGTCGTCCGCTGCGTCCCTCGGACTCGCGCTGTGTACTTCGAGTACCTCGAATACCTCCCGTCCGCACACGCCTGTGTGTCGGACGCTCTGTATGTACCGCAGGACGAACGCTGGGTGTCGCATCCGCGCGTCGCGATACCCGTATCTCAGAGCGGCGTCTGCGGCCTCGGAAATTTCCGCGAGTGCGGTCATTTCGGCCACGATTATGTGGAGGGTTCTGGTTGTTCATAGTGCTTTCTGTGTTTACGATGTAATAATGGGTTGAAAATTGTTTATTGCATGGACGCATTTGATTCATTCTCGCTCGTTTTGAATATCGGCCACACTGACTCGGTATTGATGTACCAATTATGGATGGTCGCAAAACGCTCATAGGGTTCTGAGACTCGCGTGAAGGATTCGCCGATGACTTTTTTGGGGAAGACGTAAATGAGCTCAGGTGTGTAGAGGAAGAGAGCAGGATTCTCCTTGCTCAGTTCATTTGCAAATTTATTGAGTGCTTCGGCACGCATGGTCGCATCTGAGCTTGTGCGCTGCTCCGTGAGGATGGAATCCGTTGTGAGATTCGTGTAGAGGGACACATTGAGACCCGGATCATTCCGCTGTGAGGAGTGCCAAAATGGAAAGAAATCGAGGGAACGGCCAAGCTGAGTCCCGAAGAAGAGCGCCTCAAAGTCCCGTGGACGTATGACTGACTGCGTGAGGTCTGACTGCTCGAACTGCTTTATAGTAACAGGCACACCGAGCTCCATGAGCGATGTGCGAATGAACTCCACCGTCGCTTCGAATGTTGGGTTGTTGACGGTTGCGATGCTGAAAGAAAGTGTCGTTGGGGTGTTTTCAATGCTCTTTGACCACACCTGTTCCATCTCATTGTACTTCCAGCCGCCATTTTGGAGTAACTCACGTGCGACTTCAAGATGGTCCCT
>CAZFBT010000080.1:0-3628 GCA_964517185.1 uncultured Candidatus Saccharibacteria bacterium
GAAACCGAGTGCAACAAAAAGTCGCCATCTTAGCTCAGTCGGTAGAGCGCGTCCATGGTAAGGACGAGGTCCCCGGTTCAATCCCGGGAGATGGCTCAGCTTGTTCAAACCCGGACGGAAGTGAAGCAGTTCACTTCCTTCGACCACGCACGAAATTGATTACTGGGGTCAGGTTGCTAATTCACTGCGTTCATAACCACTTCCTCCCCGAGCTCGCCTGTCGCAAGGCGACATGGCTCCGCTTGTTCAAGCTCGGACGCACGTGAAGCAGTTCACGTGCTTCGTCCACGCAAAAGACCCCTCTCGGGGTCTTCTTTGCGCGGCCGACCGGGCTTGAACCGGCAACCTCCCGCGTGCACTACTTCCACTATTTTCATAATGGCGTGGACTATATCATCACCATTGCACTCCTGCTTTAGGTGTTCCGGTATCTAGTCTCTACGGCGCTCCGCCTTCTGGCGGTTCCCACGGTATTCGCATATCTCATTCTATGAGACGTAGCCTCCACCGTTATCCCGGAATGTTTCAATCCCTCTTTCGAAGAGAAAGCTGCACGACTACAGGCGGGTGCTCTAACCAATTGAGCTACGGCCGCATCTTACGAAACTCTTCAAAACGAAGTCTTTTTCTCTTCAGGAAAAGCTTCGGGTGCCCATTATACATAATTTCAGCTAGTTTCAAAGCATCGAGTGTACTGAACAATAATCGCGAATAATTTTTTGTCCTTGAATCAAATAGTGAACCCCCCTTGATACCCTCGCTCTTGAGCACTGACCATAGTCCATATAAAAATGACCTACTTCCGCTCGTAAAGGCTACTTGGATGACTTTCGTTGGCTTGTTGCGCCTCTTATTGTGAGTTCCGATCCAGACATTACCGTCACCATCAAAATATCCTCGAACGAAATCGGGTACGTATTTTGGTGGTATATAAGGCATGATCATTCGCTTCGATTTTCCTTCTGTAAAACCAAGTGCTCTAAGCGTCTCATACATGTATCTACTTCCGATCTGAAATTTGTAAACACATCCATTTAACGTCTTTCGAGTTGAAAGCTTGTGGCTTGACTGCATGCATCGCTGGATATCCATAAGTATCTCTCTGTCAGCTGAGTAGAAAGAAATGTAATGAGTCCCTCGTCTTGTAGTTATGATATTCCCGTCAGCTGCAAAGAAGCCAGTTACATACGCCATATCTTTAGCCCACTTCTTAAAAAACTTGCTGTTACATTTTCTATATATTGGCATGTGACAGTATTATACACTAACCATGCTTCACAATACGACAACGCCATACTACACTCAATACAGCAGTACCTTGACTCTCAACCTACGGAGGACGCATGTACCGATTCTGGAAGCTTATCTTCCTCATAGCGCTCTTCCCGAGCGCCGTAAATGCCGCCGAACCTTGGTGGCTTCAAGACGGCGAAAGCTGCGGTCGCCTCACAACTCTTGAAGCAAAAGGAGTCTGCGACAGGATAATCCGCTCACGCGAGATACTTCACGCACTGCATCCGAAGCTCGTTGCCGATAAGCACGGAAACGCCATCGCTCGTGAGGTCATCCTCATCGCGTGGGATGTCTTCGAGTCACCACATGAGATCGTGCTTACCCTGCCACTTCGCCCAACTAAAGGGAGACCCTACATAGCGACACCGGTCACACCGGGGTACGCCGTGGAGCGCCTCAGAGGTACGGGACCGTACAAGCTTGAGTTCCGCGTCGTGGAGCAATCGACCGGAAGAGAGCTCAGGGTGTACGGCGGAAAGCATCTCTGGATACCGCCTGGGCACTCTCACGTTCGCTCATACCAGGGCCTCATGAAGGTCGTCGAGGAGAAGCAGTACCTGCCCTTCCTCGACCACCTGCATCACCCTGAACTTGTCGACATTGGGTTCAACTACCTTAATGCAATGGCTGAACGTGCGCAGAATTCGCTCCAACATGTGCCCTCACGGGCATTCCCCGACCGGATGCTCGCGGACGTCTATCCGAGCGAAATGGTCGTGAACCTCGTCATGAGCGAGCATACCGACCCATTCAAGCTCTTTGATGAGAAGACATCGGTCACTCTTCCTCGGTCATCGTATCTGAATGGAGTGCTCGTCGAACTCGCCATCCATGGATCTGATGCCTTTGCGCGGCTCTGCTCCCATGCGAATGCCTGCGGGTGGACGCAGTTCACGAATACGCCAATGCCGAGTAAGCGGTATCCGGGCACATATACCCTTACGTACAACAAATGCCGTACGCCGACAGGGGCACCGGTACTCAATCCGGACTTCTTCGAGGGGACTCGGAACCCCTTGAACGCGCTCAAGGCGGCGCTCTGCTACCTCGATATCGAGAACGCGTCATTGCCACAAAAAGCACGCATGGGGTTCCTCGATGACCCGAAGCGCGGGAGCATCTACATGCTCGTCGCGTATCACAGCGGCGGGAGTGTGAGCAAGAGCGTGTTCGCGAAAGTGGAGGAAA
Organism: uncultured Candidatus Saccharibacteria bacterium; assembly: GCA_964517185.1. Classification (GTDB taxonomy): domain Bacteria; phylum Patescibacteriota; class Minisyncoccia; order Phycocordibacterales; family UBA918; genus Damh-18. The sequence continues at coordinate 2,482 of CAZFBT010000080.1, forward strand.
TGCGAAAGCGGCTCGGTGAGCAGTGGTCGCTTGACCACGAGACACTGCCAAAGTCGCTCTTTCAGGTCGGAAAGAGGATGAATCCTCACGCTCACTGGTACATCAAGAAGTACCTCTTGGTGTGGGAGAGGTTCTTCCCCGATACCACAGTCGCCATTCCGGTGACTGTAGAGACAGCGTACTGAAGAAACACCTTGCGCCGGTCTATGACCGGCGCTTTTCTTTGTGTCGGTGTTCGGTTCCAGTGACCCAACAGCAAATCAAAAGGCCGGGGTGAATCCGGCCTTTTGAATTACAGTGTCAACGGCTGGAATCGAACCAGCGACCTAGGGCTTATGAGTCCCTCGCTCTAACCAACTGAGCTACGTTGACGTATCTTGAGCAAGACGAGGATACCATCAGACCTGCTTCGCTTCAACCGAAATCGGTGTCGGGAGACCGAGGAGCCGTTCAGCATTCTTGATGTCTTCGGGATATCCGATGGGTATCCAGAGATGCTCTTCGACGACCGCGATAGGAAATTCACGCGCGTACCGCTCGATGACCTCGGTGAGGTAGTACTCCCCCTTCACTGGCGTCTCAGGCTCAAAGAGGAATATCCGGTCGTCGAGCACCATGACTCCGGTTGAGACAAGGTTCGACGGTGGGTGCGTTGGCTTCTCGATCATTTGTGCGAGCGTACCGTCGGGATTCCGAACGACCACACCAAAACGTTCGGGTGTATCGCTCGTCATGGTGAGCATACCGCGGCTGAAGGACGTCACGCGTGCGATATCGGTCTTGCCATGTATGTCATCGGCAAACATGAAAAGGAAGCGCCCTCGGAGGAGGTGCTTGCAGAGCCAGAGTGCCTTTGCCGTTCCATTCTGCTCGACTTGCTCAACGTACGTCACCTTCCTTCCATAGAATTCCGTGCCGCAGTACTCTTTAATCATGTCGCCACGATAGCCGACGACGATGATGAGCTCGTCGACCGCAGTCGGAAGCGCCTCAACGATATGACTGAGGAGTGGTTTTCCACCGACCTTCACGAGGGGCTTCGGGCAATTATCAGTCAGCGGGCGCAGCCGCTTCCCTTGTCCTGCCGCAAGTATGACGCATTGCATGCGTTCGTTATAGCACAAATGAGCACGATTGCGAGGGTGCC
>CAZFBT010000081.1:0-3616 GCA_964517185.1 uncultured Candidatus Saccharibacteria bacterium
CGGTCGAGATGTACACCTCCTGATCGAAGGCGGTCACCTCGAACTCGATCTCGTACGTCGCGTAGTCGTTGGTGTTGCCATCTACGACGGTGACTCGTGCCGAGCTACCCTCTCGAGCAACATCGACACCGCGCGTACGAAGCGTATGTTCGTCACCCGAAGCTGCGCCTTGGAGCTGCGAGGAAGTGAGATCGTCTGCGCCCTCTGCATCGATCGCATTCACGTTCGCAGGCGTGACCGAGCCCTTCACCGTGATACCCTCGTTCCCTGCCGCGAGTGACTTGAAGCGGAGCTTGAGCTCTGCAGTCACGCGATCGCCTGCATCGATCTCGATGTCGCCATCAATATCGAAGGTGAGCACCGGATTGTTGATGGCCGTCGAAGAGACCGAGAAGTCGTCGAAGGTCTTGCCATCAATAACGAGCTCAGCCCTATCAACGATCATTGCGTAGGTCGTTGAAGCCGAGAGCGTCACCGTGACCGGTATCTCATTGATGGTGATGTCGTTCACTGAATCATCGGTGTCGAGGTCGAACGCGAAGACTGTGAACCAGCCTGACCGGCGATTCTCCTCAAGCCGGAAGGTGGTGCTGTCTGGGTCCTCGGTCGAGCTCCGTATGACGAGCTCATCCTGTGCACCCTCCTGTTCGATGGTGAAGCTGACCGAGTCGCCGAAGTCGAATCCGGAGTTTTCGGTCGTTGCGACGTTGTCTCCATCGAAGAACCTCATGGAGTCAACAGAGATGTTCCAATCCTCGCCGTCGTTCGTACCATCCACGTTAGACTGGACGGTCACCGCGATAACGATGGTTACCTCCTCGTCCTCCATCGCGACAATGTCGAGACCAGAGAATCGGAGCGTGCCGTCATCCTCGTCGAGGTAATCGTCCTCATTGGAGGCGTCCACCTCCGCTACCATATCGCCATCTACCCAGAGCGATACTGATTCGAAGGTGTCCCATGGTTCGTCTTCTTGATTGGACCCTCCAGCCATGAGTGAGACATCGAGACGGGTAATCATTGCGTCACCGTTCCTAAACTGAACGTCGACTTCAGCGACTGGTACGTTCTCTTGTCCCTCCTCAAGCTCATCATCATCGCCCGAGTTTATCTCGAAGCGGAAAAGTGAGGCTTCACCACGAAGCGTAACTGTATTCGATGGCGCTTCATCATCTACAACTGGAGGGGTGACTGGTGGCACTACCGGCGGAACGACCGGAGCCGATACGCAGAGGCTGTTCGCCTTTGCCATCGATGCCGGACCGAAGTAACCGGTCGGGTTCACAAGACCTGACGGCGAGAGAACCTCGCTGCGGTACTTGACCTGGAACTTCGAGACTGCAGCTGCCGTTGCCGGGCCGTAGTACATGGTCTCCTGTCCTAGCGAGCCAGCACCCGAGAGCGCAACGCGCGTGTCGGCACTTGCGTTGAGGAATTGCTGGAGTCGCATAACGTCAGTGCCAGAAGAACCTTGCGTTAGACTCCTCGTCCACGTATACGGACAGACGCCCGCCGTAGAAGCACCACCCATCCCCCCAAGCTGTGCCTGGAGCGATGCAATCTGTGCGAGGAGCTGATTTATCATGAGTTGAAGGTCAGTTGTCGTCTGTGCAGACGCGCGTGGCAGAACGAGTGTGAACACGAGCGCCATGGTGAGTACTCCTGTGGTCAACATGCGAGTGACCCAGAGTGAGTTCGTTGATAATGTGAGTGTTTTCATATGAGTAATGGTTATGTTGTTCATTAAGTAACGAATAATGCTTCGATATCGATGGAGCCGCACCTCGATGCACAGGCACACTTAAGGAGGGCAGTGTGCTGCGTATCTCGCAAGAGTCGGCCGGAGTGGTCCGGCGGACGGTGGCGTATGGTGCCTTTCGGCTATTTGGTACGGCTCTCTGCGGCCTGTCAAAGAATGACCGCGCGCCAGTCATCCTTGGTGCCGCATTCGACACGTGTATTCATGTAGACGACCACTTCCCACGATGCTTACGCACCTGTGCATAAGAGGACATATCTCGCGTATGTCAAATTCTGTACTGCCCCGCCAACGCGCGGAGGCAGTATACGGGCGTGTTCTCGAAGAGACACGAAAAGCCCCGCGAGTGCGGGGCTTTAGAGTACGTCGTTGAACGAAATCTTCCTTTCTGAGGTCGCTTCTCTAGAATGGTGAACACATACGTGTGGACGAGCTTCCCCTCCATATAGAACTGAAGCTTGTGAGCACCACTCTCGAAGTTGGTCGCATATATCCATTGGGTCGTGTACTGACCAAGCCGTGCGTCTGCGATCATGTCCACCCACGCACGTTTCTGATCGGACGAGATCGTATACGTCCCAAACTGCTCGCCCGTCCCCCATGACGCGTGGGGCTTCGAGAGTTCTAGCTCCTCGCGCACAGCGACGGTATTAACGTTCGCAGAAAAGTTGATGACACAGCCGAACGGAATCCCTCGTGTGGCAGGAATGCGCTCCGTCTCAAAGACGGTGAGGATGCCTGAGTTCGCATCAATGAGAAACAGACCGCATCGAATTTGTTCAACGGTGATGAGTATCACAGGAAGCCGCGCAAGTGAAACAAAGAATATCCCGAGTAGTACGACAACGCCGAGATATCCGAAGTTCACGAGAATACTGTCCCGACTCAGTGGCTCGACCATTCTTCCCTCCCATTTGTGAAGTGCAACTCATTCGACTATACCAAACGTCAGGCCCCTGTACAGAGCCGCGGCGTTCACGTATTGGGCGCGTATTCAGGACACTTGTTCGGAGGTATCAAGGTTCTGGCTCTTGCTCTGGTTCAGGTTCAGACCCCGGTTCAGGAGCAGGAGTATCTTCTCCGACCATCTCTTCCGTACCCACTCCACCATCCTCGATGACCGTTTCCTCCACGGGCTGATCATCACTAGAGGGCGGCACATCGTCGGTCTCCGTCTCTTCAGATGCCGGTTCAGCTTCGTCAGGTTGTGGCTCTTCTTTACCACCACCATCGCCGCCTTCAGTATTCTCCTCGACGACCACGCTCATCGCGCTCAAGGGCGCAACGAGCCCTTCGATGCCATTCGTCGCGTGCGCGGTGAAGGTGAGCGTCACGACCTCTTCATCCTGGTAGCCGAAGAAATTCGATGCACTATATATCGCGTTCCATGCGCGATAGGTCATGTCGAGCGTACAGGTATCGCCGTTCTCGATACCCTCAGCGTCAACGAGCGTGAGGAGCATCGATGAGGGGCCATCGAAGACGACATCCTCTGCGGTGAGCGCACCGAGTGGACCGGGTCCGTATGCAAATGGCGACGCGACCTCTGCCTCGATGGATTCACAGAGCACGACATCGCCCGTGACGTTGCCGACTGTAAGGTCGTAGAGCGCCGCCGGGCTTCCGGGAAGGAGTGTGATAGTGGATATGAGCGCACCGTCTGGGTCATCAATGACACCATCAGTGAAGGTGTACGCAGTGCTGTCTGGCGATACCTCAAAGTCGAGCACGTCGGCTGTGAAGGTGTTGCCAGTCGAGGTTTCTCCATCGCGCGGCAACGAGAGCGTGCCGCGGATCGGGGCGAAGGAAGAAACGACGAGAAGCGCGATAGCCGACGCGCCCGCCGCGAGCATCCAC
>CAZFBT010000082.1:0-3595 GCA_964517185.1 uncultured Candidatus Saccharibacteria bacterium
GACGAGTCCCTCGACGGTATCTTCGACGTGGGTGAACGCGCGCTCCTGTGTGCCCGGACTCCGGACCTGGAGCGGCTTCCCCTCGAGCATCCGCCGACGCCACGTCTCGATGACCGTCCCATACTCTTCGATGGTACGCTCACGCGGACCGTAGACGTTATAGAAGTAGGTCACCGCATAGGGGAGCGCGTACCAGCGCCCGTAATTGACGACGAGTTCAGTGTTCGCCGCCTTCATCCAGGTGTACGGTGCGAGGTCGCGGCCGACGACCCCGTCTGCTCGCTCACCCACGTGCTTCGTCGAAGAACCGGCATAGACGAGCTTGCACTTCTTCTTTCGCCAGAATTCGAGCACGCCGAACGTCCCCTCGATGTTGAGATTGAAGACGGTATCCGGTTCCTCGAGACTCGCCGCGACGCGCGAGTATTCGCCCAAGTGGTAGATGAGATCTGGTTTCTCGGTTATGTGGAGCGCAATGTCCTTCGTGTGGCCGGTGCGATACTCAACGCCCGCGACGTGGTTCTCCGCAGAGCCCGTGAAGTAGTTGTCGAGCGAGATGACGCGGTTGCCGTCTTTGGCGAGGCGTTCACAGAGGTGCGAACCAACGAACCCGGCCCCGCCCGTCACGACGATGGTCTTTGGCTCATGGCGATGATGCATATGCATAGTATGGTGATACTACCTTAAATGGTCATAGGGCGCGACTGGTGGTGTTTCGTCGGACACAGCGACCGCTTCACCCCGCCGTATGTACAGTAGCAGTGTCGCGAGCGTGAGGAGGAGCACGAGACCTATATAGGAGAGTCCTTCACGCATCGTATTCCCGCTACTCGCGCCGACCGCCGCCTGGTTTGTACCTACGGGAATGGTGACCGGTTCGCTCACGACCTGTTCCTGTGTCTCCTCTGCCGCCGTTAGTACCACATCGCGCGAGGCGACGATTGCGGAGGGTGTTGGAGTGGATGCGCCCGGTGCCGCGGCACCGGCTCCTCCGTAGCGACTGCCGCGCTCGCGAGCGCGTACGGCATGCTCGACGCGGCTATTGTACGCGCGCGGTCATAGAGCGCGATCATCTTCGATGCGCCCGACTCGACGCGTTCGCGCGCGATGCGGAGCGTCCCCGCCTCAAGGAGAATGGTGTGCTCGGGAAAGACGAGGTCATGATCGCCACGGAGCATGAACTTTGAGAGATCGAGTTCATAGGGTGATTCATTCGCAATGAGGATGTCACCGTTCTCCGCGCGCCCGAGGGTGAGCATGACGGGAAGCACGGTGACGACCTGCCGCGAGAACGCTTCATGCTGTGCGTACGCGGCGTGTGCGACGACGACATACTCGCCGGGGTACGCGTAGGTGTGTGTGACCGTCTTCTGTCCTGACGACTCGGTCGCGTCACCAAAATTCCACGTGTAGCGAAGGGACGCTTCAATGGTGCTACCGACGTCCCGAGGCTCGACCACGAAGGTGATCGGCTGGTTGACGTATACGACGGTCGGCGCGATGAGTGAAAGCGCGAGCGTTGAGTCAGAGACCTGCATCTCGATGACCTCCTGTGAACGTCGCGTCGGAACGGCAGTCTTCAGAGATGGCTTTGCCGTGCCGCTCGATACGTTCGACGAACTCGTCGTCACTGGCGCAGGTGTCTTTGAGGTCGTGTTCGTGACACCAGGTGTTGGACGTGCCGTCACCCAGCCGCTTCCCGTGCGCTGGGCAGTATCCTTTGTCGCATTATCACCACCGACCGCCTCCCAATTCTCACCGCCAATTACCTGATCTTCAATGGAGCCGTCGGCGCGCATGAGTACGAGCGTCCTGCCGTCATTCCCGAGCGCCCCGGTGTACACAAGGAATGCGGCACCGGGCGCAGAACCATCGTCGGTGCGCTCGAGGACCGCGTAGTTCCCCGCACCGAGCGTCCCGACGAGCGGTATGTCGAGCGTGTTGCCGTCGGTGAGCACCCAGCCATCGAGTGAAATGCTCGCTGACCCACTGTTGTAGAGTTCAAGCCATTCGTTGTTCGCATCATCACCGCTCCCCATCCAGGCAATCTCATTGATGAGCACGGCTGCATGAGAACACCATGGAACAAATACGAATACGAGGAAGAGAACACGCCACATGGATGCGATTCAAAACATTAAAAGGGTGACTTATCGCTTGTGGTTACCCGCATCATGCGCTCGAGTTCTTTGGGAGAAATGGGCGGTTCCTCGAGACCCGGGTCTCGAGGAACGGTCTTAAAAAGAGGAGGTGTTGTGATAGAGGCCTCACTCGGACGAGGAGCTGGCTCAGCCCCTTGAGCCGGTTCGTGCTTCGGTATCTCCTTTGGCTTCTCGAGGGCCACGGTGAGAGCATTCTTCAGATCTGTGCGTGGCTCGCCGGCCGGCCTGGGCTCAACTTGCTTATCAGCGGTTTGTTTTGGCATCTCCTGCTTCAGTATCTCTTCCCTGGGCTTTTCTGCATCAACAATGCGACGAAGGACTGACCGGAGTTCTTCGGTGGTTGGTTGGCGCGATTTTGTTTCTCGAGGCACTTCTGCCGCCGTATTTTGTCGTTCAGGCATAGCACGCCGCTCCCGCGGGGCACGACGATCTTCTTTTCGGCGCTCATGTTCAGCACCAACAAATGCACGACGTTCAGCCGACCCCCTCCGCCGGTCGACGCCATCCCACCCTTCGGTAGTTGGCTGACTGCGGCGCTCAGGGTGGGTCGGTTGGCTCCCGTGAGCTTCGACGCGCGCACCATCGCGCCGCTCCCCGCCTTCGCGCACCCCCTCACGCGGGGGACGCACTGGAACGATAGGCTCATGGAACTTCTGGATCTCTGCTTCAACAACTGTGCGATCACGTGCGAATTGAACGCGACTTGCGGCAATGACCATGTCGCGACAAGAGATAGTCGGTGGCTCGATGGGAGGGAGTGTCGTCGCAGAGAATGGTTTCGAACCGATACCATCAATCATAAGCGTGAGATAGATCTGAGCAAAACCAAGGTTCACGATATCGGCGGCGAGGAATTCTGGAGAAAAGATAGTCTCAAGGACTTCTGCGTCAAAAGGTCCGACGCGGAAACTGATGATGGTGCCGACGTTCCCGAAGACTGCGTTACGTACGTCTTCCTCCATCTGCTCGATGTACTGGTGCGCGATGGTGAGGTTGAGGTGATACTTGCGCGCCTCAGATAGGATGTTCGCGAACGTTGCGTTTGCAAATGACTGGAATTCATCGACGTAAAAGTAGAAATTTGGCATTGTTCGCATCTTCTCAAGCGACAGATCCGCCCGACTCATCGCGGCGAGGTAGATGCGCGTTGTGAGCATCGAACCGAGAAGGTTTGCGTTCGTCTCGCCAATGAGACCTTTGGAGAGATTCATGATGATAATCTTCTTCTCGTCCATCATCTTGCGAATGTCGAACGATGAGTGCGGCTGACCAACGATGTTACGAATGACTGGGTTCGCAGTGAACTGGCCTATTTTGTTCTTGATGGCATCGCCTGCTTCTTGCATGTACCGCTCGTTGTACTTCGCAAACTCGTCGACCCAGAATGCGCGGACGCCCGGGTCCTTCACGTTATCGACGACGAGTTTTCGATA
>CAZFBT010000083.1:0-3533 GCA_964517185.1 uncultured Candidatus Saccharibacteria bacterium
GATGGCTTGCTTCTCATCGCCGACCACAAAGAGGTTCGGACATTCGTGGAATGAGGCGAGGAGCTCAAGGATGCGATTCTGGCTTCCATTCACGTCCTGGTGCTCGTCAGCGAGAATATACTGGTAACGCTCCTGGAGGTCGCGGAGCATGTCCTCATTCGCCTCGAGTGCGACGACCGTCTCGAATATCATATCCTCGAAATCGAAGAGCTTGCGTTCCTCGAGTGCGGCGTCGTAGAGGCAATATACCGTGTGAAGCTCGCGATTCCGCTCGAGGTCTTTTTCGAGCTTCTGGTACTCGCTGCGTACCTTGCCTCTGTGTGCGCCCTTCTCATGGAGCCGAGGCGTCGCCTGAAGCAACGTCTCCTGTGCAGCTATGATGCGCGTGAGCGCGTCGGCCGTGATGTACTCACGCTTCAAAAGAGCGAGTGTTTCGGTGAGCGGCCTGATGTAGTACGCGGGCGAGTTGTGAGGCCGCAGTGCCTTCACGCCTGAACTCTCGATGATGTCCTCGAGGATAGTGACCTTCTCGAGGTCGGTCGCCAGACGACCACCCACCGCGCGGGCGTACGCCTCGGGGTACGTGCGAATGAGCTCCCCGGCGAACTCGTGGAAGGTGTGGATGGCGACGCGGTGGGCGGCACTCCCCACATACCCGTGGAGTCGTTCGCGCATGGCGCGGCTCCCCGCATCGGTAAAGGTGAGGGCGAGGATGTTTTCCGGCCGCGTGTCGGTCTTTTTGAGTATGTTCGCGATGCGCAAGGTGAGGATCTGCGTCTTCCCCGTCCCCGGTCCCGCGATGACCATGACCGGTCCCTCGATGGTGTCGACTGCGTGTCTCTGCTCGGGATTCAGCGCCTCGTACGCCGCCTCGAATGCGTCACGTTTCATATTGCGACGAGTATACTGCCTTCTCGCGAATATTGCATTCAGTAGACAAAGGCGTATCATACCTATATGGAAATTCGCGACCTCGCCAAGGAAGCTGTGGTCATTCGCGAAGGAGAGACCTTCCGCGACGCGATTTCACTCATGATCAAGAAGCAGACGAACTCCCTCCTCGTCGTCGATGATGAGGGGCGACTCTCCGGTGAGGTCGGCATGTCAGACCTCCTCAATGCCATCGTCCCCGAATTCGAGGACCCGGAGAAGGTCTTCGAGGAGCTCTCGACCGAGGGCGGGTTCGCGTCAGCAGTGAAGAACGCGTCCGAAAAGGAGGTAAAGGATTTCATGACTGTCGACATCGACCCGGTCCATGTCGACGACACGCTCCTCGCAATCGCCTCGACCGCCATCGCCCACGGTACCCAGCACATTCCCGTGGTCGATCATGACGGACGCCCCATCGGCACTATCTCGCGCCGCGGACTCAAGCACATCCTTGCGCAATACCTCGGCATGAAGGACATCAAGTGAGGTATCTGGCATCTGCGCATAGGCAAAAAAACAGCGCCGCGAGGCGCTGCAACTGTGTTCCTGTTAACACTCGAGCTCATGGAGTTTCCTTGTCTCTCCGCTCACGATGCCGCAGAGGAAGTGCAGGTGCGCTCTGAGTTCCGGCACTTGCTTTTCAAGGATGTTCCGTGAATTCCGCATGAGGTTCATCGCCTTCTCACGGGCCATGTTCCACCCGAAGCTACCGAGAGGATCGCGAGAGAGTGCCCCGACGAGTAGCAGTACCCCGAACTCTTTGGGAATGCGGCCGTCGCGGATATTGGAGAGTGCGATCTGACCCGCACGTTCCACCGCGACTTTCCAGTCATCGAGCCACTCATTCGAGTACGGCCCGATGATGAGCGCCGCATTTGGCATGTGGAGCCAGTCGAAACCACGCCCGACCGCGATTATTTGCTCGCGGTGCTCATGGTCGATGAGCTCCTTTCCGCGCGTGCGAATATCGAGGATGTGATGGAAATTTCCCTCCGCGAGTGCGACGAGATCGGTCGACATCTGCATTTCCATCTCCGGGTAGAGCGCAGTGAGACCCGCGTGCACATCGCGGACGTCGGTGAGTTCCGCGATGTCGAGCTGGCCCTCTTTGCTGTGAAAGATGAGAGATTCCTCATCAGTCTCGATGCCAATCACGAGCGGATAGACGACTCGTGAATCGTTCCCGAACACCTTCGCAAACTGGTCTCGGAGTACGAACGCACCGTCGCGTGCTGCACCAGTCTCATACCCGTACCCGGCACAGCCACGGTGTGGGCTCCCCTTCGAGAAGTGATACGTGATGAGCACGATGGCCCGCCTTCCCATAGAGGTTGCGTAGTTCACCGTGCCCTTGATGACCTCCTGGAAGAACGGCCACCCGAGGTCGAACTTCCCGCCAATGTTCCGGAAGGGTTGAATGATGCCTGGCGGCGTATTGGTGTAGATGGCGAGATTGAGCCGGCCGTCCATGCACTTGAGCGCGAGTATCTCGGTCGGATGCTGTGCGCGGTAGAGCTGACGCTCGAGACGCGCTGCAGGACTGCTGTACGTGTCGCTCTGTTCCTGGTTTCTTCTTTGAATGAATGCTTTGAGGGGCTCTTGGATGATCATGTAGCCATTGAATCCGTTACGCTTCCTGTCCACTTTTTCTCCTCGTTGTGCGTTTACGAAAGAACAACAGCCATCGATGGTATACCTCCATCATGAAATGCGCAACACCTTTGTCCCCTGACCGATAAAGTGGATGCGATAACCAGGCATAAGAAAATATTCACCGAAATGCCTACATGTTTGGACGAAAAATGCCAGGCAACATGACAGGGCCAGAACCTATCCCCTCAGTGCAAAGGTGTTCGAGGGTATCGAAAAATCCATGAAGATGAAAATGTGGAAGTGCTCAAACACGTCCAAGACGAACATGGTCTCACTATCAACGACGTTCGAGGTTAACTCCCGAACGGAGACATTGTCGAATGTTGCTACAAACGCGTACGGGCGCTCGGGGTGAGAGACAGGGAGATCCCTTCACGCATACATACTGCTCTCTATTACAAGTACGGTATACCGGTCGCCACTGGCTCCCAATTCGATTTCGTGAATGGCGAACGGCCGAAGTGTAGCAGAACTTCTGACCAATGGTGAGGGTGGCATTACACGCCTCAAGCAACTTTAGTATGACTTGAGCCTGCGAGCCTTCTCGTGCTGACGTATCTTCTCGAGGGCTTTTGCCTCAATTTGGCGGATGCGCTCGCGGGTGACGCCGAACTCCTTCCCCACCTCTTCCAGGGTGTGGTACGTGCCATCGAGGAGCCCGTGGCGCATTTCGAGTATCTTACGCTCCTTCTCTGAAAGCGAACCAAGTATCTCCTCCATCTGGTCGGCGAGGATGCGGTGCGCGACCTCCTGGTCGGGTGACATAATCTTCTCGTCTGCAATGAAGTCGGAGAGGCGCGATCGGTCGTCGTCATCGCCGATGGGAAGCTCGAGCGAGATCGTGTCCTGGCTGATCTTCTCGATTTGGTATATCTTCTCAACCTCAATGTCCATCTCGGTCGCGATTTCTTCGGGCATCGGGTCGCGACCAAGCTCCTGCACCAACTGGC
>CAZFBT010000084.1:0-3322 GCA_964517185.1 uncultured Candidatus Saccharibacteria bacterium
ACGCCCGGCGCAACCGTCTCACATTCCTCCAGTTGAGCTTGCCGTCCTCAAGAAGTCCGTAACCCATGACAACAATGTGCGTAGCCACTCAAATCCTCCAATTTATCTTCTGGTAAGAAAATGTAGTATACAAAACTATTTTGTCAATTCATCAGCAACCTTTGTGATGTCCCCCGCTCCCATAACAAGGACTACGTCATCTGATGTAAGCGTCGATGTAAGTGTCTTAGTGATGCTGTCGAGTGAAGTGTACCCCTCTGCACTACCTCCCGCATCTCGTATCTTAGCTGCAAGCTTCTCACTCGAGACACTCTTCGTGTCAATCTCTCTCGCGGCATAGATTGGTGCAAGGAGCACCCGATCAGCCTTCGTGAGCGCTGCTACAAAATCATCGAAGAGCTCATGCGCGCGGGAATACGTGTGCGGTTGAAAGACTAACGTGAGGTGCTTGTCAGGGTGGAGTTCGCGTGCGCCGTCGATAGTCGCACGAACCTCAGTCGGATGATGCCCGTAATCGTCGTATACTTTCGCCCCATGTATCTCCCCTTTGTACTCAAACCGCCGCCACGAGTTCTTGAATTCTATGAGCGAATGCTCTATTGATACATCATCAACACCATGATATTGCGCCACTGCGGCGGCTGCAGCTGCGTTCATTTGATTATGTATCCCAGGGACTGAAAGCTGCCTCAGTGGATCGAAGTTCGCACGATAGTCGATGACTTTGCACTGAAGTCCGGCGATGACCGGTGCGATTGAGGGGTCCATGACGTTCGCGATGATCGCCCCATCCTCGGAAATCTTCTCTGCGAACTCACGGAACGCCGCCTGAACCTCGGAAAGGTCGCTGTAATAATCGACATGTTCGTACTCTATGTTCGTAATGACAAGCACGTCAGGGCTTAGGCTGAGGAAATTGCGTTTGTATTCGCAGGCCTCCACGATGAAATACTTGCTCTTCCCTGCACGAAAGTTGCTTCCTGTACGCGAGCGAAGTGAACCGACGATAGCAGTTGGGTCGAGTCCCGCGTCCTCGAAAATATCAATGAGCATGGAGGTTGTCGTCGTCTTGCCGTGACTACCCGCGACCGCGATGAGGTAGTACTCGTTCGCGACCATACCGAGTGCTTCGAAGTAGTTCATGAGCAGTATTCCCCGCTCACGTGCGGCAACGAGCTCTTCGTGGTCGTGCGGCATCGCTTCGGTGTAGACGACAATATCGATGTCGCCCGTGATGTTCCGAGACGATTGCTCCGAAAAGAGTGTCGCCCCCTCATGCACGAGTGCTTCCGTAATCGCAGATGGTGCGCGGTCTGAACCACTCACGAGTATGCGCTCATGGAGAAACAACCGTGCGAGCGCCGACATGCCGATGCCGCCTATGCCGATAAAATGTGCACGTTTGATGTCGGCGAGGGTGCCCGATGTCGATTTCATTGACATACTAGTTTCGGTATAGTATCAGATTAGTTGGCCTTGTTCTAGAAAGGACGATAATGCGCCCAACATACTCTCGTGAAGTTGGAAATGCCCGCATCTCAGTCTTTGGTGATGCGGTGAAGTGGGAACCGCTCCGAGATGATCTGAGTGAACCGAAGCGCATCATTGAATTAGGCGCGCGCGCGGTCGGAGCCCAGAATGTGCTCTGGCAGCGACTCCCAAGCGGTCGTACCCACAGGGAACGTGGCAAGGTACTTCCACGGTACTACATCGAGCGTTCTCGGGAATTCTTGACCCATAGCGACATGCCCCGGCTTGATGGAGTCATCTTGTCGCGGAGTGGTGATGCGGTCGCGTTCCTCACAAGCGATTGTCCAGTTGCGGTATTCACGAGCTCGCATCCACGAGGACCAATCGTAATCTGCCATGCAGGACGAGAAGCGATTCATGCCGCGCCCGGCTCTCCTCACGGCAGCGCAATCGTCACCGCACTTCAGATTGGCCTCAGTCAGTGGGGCCAACCGGGAGAGGTGCGTGGTCTCATCGTCTGCGGTATCGGTCCAGATAATTTCAACAATGAGCGGTACCCGGAACTTGTCGCAGCTATGACAAAGGAGTGGGGTTCTACGGTGGTCCGCGATCCCCGGCCAGAGCGTCTGACCATCGACCTCAAAGAACTCATCGTGCGACAAGCGGAGTCTCTGGGCATCGACCGCACGCGCATTGAGACTGACGACATCGACACGTACTCTGATGTGCGTTTCGCAAGCAAGCGTGCGAACCGTGGAGGACACAATTTGGTCGTTGTTACCTACACACAGGCATGACTAGTGGGCATCGAGCACACTTCTGACCGCGGCGACAAACCTGTCGCCGCGGTCATATTCATTTTTGAACATGCCAAACGAGGCGAACGCTGGAGAGAAGAGAATGACGTCACCAGGTTCACCGTTCTTGAGCGCAGCCCCCACTGCCTCTTCAAGTGAGCTCACTGTCTCGCCGTTAATCTTTCCTTGAATGCTCTCAGTGCCAGTTCCGGGTATGAGAACGACGGTTTTGCAGTACCTTGGAATGACATCGGATAGCGGTTTCATATCGAGCTCCTTCCCCGCTCCTCCCATGATGAGAATGACGTTCTTACCGTTCTGCACCGCTTCAATGCCCGCACGGGTCGCGGTCGGAGTGGTCGCATTGTTATCGTTGTATATTCTCACCCCATCCTTCTCTCCGAGGTACTCAAGTCGTCCAGGCACCCCTGGGAATGACGCGAGCCCATCGAATATCTCTTCGTCAGGGAGTCCCGTCGCCTTGAGCGCCTCATACGCGAGTGCGGCATTGAGACGATTGTGCTCTCCCGGCATGGAGAGGAGCATATCGTCAGGTAGTACGGATGTATCGACGAGTCGAACCTCCTGGCCGAGCTCAAATCCTCGTGCTCCCATGAACGACCGTATCCGCTCAAATACTTCTTCGGTCGTCACGAGCACATCTTCTTCTCGCTGGTAAAGAAATATGTTCGCTTTGTCCGCAAAGTACGCATCCATGTCGTGCTTGTAGTAATTCAGGTGGTCCTCCATGAAACTCGTGAATACAGATATCTGTGGACTGATTCTCCGCTCTCCGAATCCCTGAAGCTGCCATGAGTCTAGCTCCATGACTGCGAGCGAGTCAGTATCAACTTCTTTGAGTAATTGAAGATTCGAGACGCCACGAACATTGCCCCCGAGAAGCACACGTGCGCCCTCCGTCATCTGCGTGAGTACGTGATGTACCATATGGGTCACAGTTGATTTTCCGCGCGTCCCGGTGACCCCGACGATCGGTATCTTTGCGAGTTCGGCAAACAGCGCCCCACTCATTGCAATCACCGCGCCATCTTCAC
>CAZFBT010000085.1:0-3304 GCA_964517185.1 uncultured Candidatus Saccharibacteria bacterium
AGTATATGCGTTGCCTTCAAACGTACTCTCCGGCTGAAGCCGGAGGTTTTTAGAAATAAAGAAAAGGCGCCCTGGGGGCGCCATAGACGGCATTCATTAGTTGTCAGTGCACCCGCTTGAGCCCACTACAGTCAATTGGCCCTACCCCGAGGGTCGAGAGTATCGCGTGAATGGTCCCGACGATCTCTCCGATGTTGACGAGGTGCGGGTTGAGCTCGAGCATGACAGTGACTGAATGGGTGTCACCGTCGACACGACACTCCAGCTTCTCCACATCTTTGGGGTGGAGGGCGAGACCGAGCATCCTTATCGCGACTCTAATCTCCCGTGGTTTGAGATGTTCGACTGGCAGGTCGGTTTTCGCAACGAGGGTCCCCTCCGAAGTAGAGATCAAGCAAAGCTCATTCGACATCAGACTATCCTTTCGTGGTTGGAATAGGTGGATGGATGGTCGTAGACCGAAACAGCACTGGCAACGATCAATCCAGTGATACTATGATACTGTCCCTTACTTCTGTCAAACCATAGAAAAGTGATGCCCGGAACGCGAAGCGTTCCGGGCTGAGGCTATGCGCCGCTACAGGTCATCCTCAGGGATGCCCTTCACCAGCTTTTTGTAACGCCGGTGTGCATCGAGCCGCATCCAGGGCTCGATTTTGAAAGGCTTGACCGCTGAGGGAGCCTTTTTCTTCTTGGAAGCCTTTCGTTGCGGTTTCTTTTTAGCTTTCTTCACTGCTGCCGATTTCTTGCCCCCGATACTGCTCAACGTTCTGTGCAGCTCAGGGTTTTCGACGGCAAGCCTCCGCATTTCATCTCTTGTGTACTTGGCCATCTCTCCCTCCTTTGAGGATACGTCTACAAATATTATATCACACAAAATATACCCTGTACACGCTTGTTACATGCACTCTTTATAAAAGACTCTGTTGACGGCCTCTATTCTTACGCAAGAGCTTCTCAAGCACAGGGTAGATGTTCCTTCTGTCGACTTCTGACATATCATTACCTTCTTCGTATATTTCTTTAATCACTTGATTGACGCAGCGACGTAATAAATCAGGTTTATCACCAATGCAGCGAATTGCTCTGCTGATTACTTCCCGTTCAAGGTCTTCTTTAGAGAGGTGTTTCTCAGTATTGTAGATTTTCGGACCTTCAGAACCATTCATAGTATAACTATGTTGAGAGTGCCTCCTCGACGACCGCTTTTACGTCCGAGCCGTCGGCCTTGCCCTGGAGTTCTTTCATTAATGCACCGATGAGGACGCCCATCTTTGACTTGTCGGTGACGCCAAGCTCTGCCATCTTCGCTTCTATAAGGGGCTTTAGTTCTTCGCGTGACATCATCTGGGGCAGGTATGATTCGAGTATCGCGAGTTCCGCCTTTTCGGTGTCTGCAAGGTCGTCGCGGTGCGCGGCCTCGAATTGCACGATGGATTCCTTTCGCTGCTTCGCGAGGCGCTTGATGACCGCGAGCACACTAGCGTCGTCGAGCATCTCCTGCGGTTTCTTGCCGGTCGCGACGAGCTCGTTCGTGAACGCGGTGAGCATGCTTCGCACGGTGCGGAGCTTCGCGTCGTCGTGGGCTTTCATTGCTTCTTTCAACTGTTCCTTTATCTCGGAATGTAGTTCCATAAATTCTTTGTTAGTGCTGTCTATAGTACCACAGAACGCCGTGCTAGAATGAGCGCATGCAGAACGTTGAAATACTCATACTTATACTCATACTCTCAATACTTGGTGTCCTCATCTACGTCTTCTTCATTCGAAAGGAAGAGAAGCGCGATGATTCGCAAGGACTCCTGATGCTCCAACAGCGACTCGACACGCTCACGAAGACGATGGATACGCGCATGGGCGAGACGACCGAGCGCATGTACGAATCGCTGGAGCGCCAGTCAGAGACGAGCAGACGTCTTGTACAGGACATCCGCGACAAGGTCGAGGCACAGCTCATGGGCGTCGTGAAGGGCGTGACCGAGGTGTCTGAATCTTCGAAGCAGGTGTTCTCGGTCGCCGAACAGCTCCGCCAGCTCCAGGATGTGCTGAAGAATCCGAAACAGCGCGGCGTCCTCGGCGAGTACTATCTCGAGACGGTTCTCCAGAACGTCCTTCCTCCGGGGAGCTTTAAGATGCAGTACATGTTCGAGAACGGCGAGGTTGTCGACGCGGCAGTCTTCGTGAAGGAGAAGGTCATTCCCATCGACTCGAAGTTTTCGCTCGAGAACTACAACCGCTACATCGAGTCGCACGACCCCACCGAGAAAGCGTCTCTCCAGAAGGCGTTCGTGAACGACCTCAAGCTCCGCATACAGGAGACCGCAAAGTACATTCGTCCGACCGAAAAGACGACCGATTTCTCGTTCATGTTCATTCCCTCGGAGGGTATCTACTACGAGCTCCTCTCAAATTCGGTGGGCGACGGAGAAGAGAACCTCATTCAGCGTGCGGCAGGGAAGTATCGCGTTATCATCGTCTCACCAACCTCATTCCTCGCATACCTCCAGACGGTGCTCCAGGGACTGAAGGCACTAGAGATCGAGGAGAAGGCCATCGACATCATCAAGAACGTCGAGAAATTAGGCACGCACCTCACGAAGTACGAGGACTACTACAACAAGCTCGGGAAGACCCTCGAGACGACCGTGAATCACTACAATGCAGGGTACAAGGAGCTCGGGAAGATAGACAAGGACGTCATCAAGATAACCGGGCAGGGGGTTGGCATCGAGGTGCTCTCCCTCGAGAAGCCACGCGTCGAGGACTGAGGTCGAATGGTTGCATATTTGAGCCATTTCATGTAGAATCCTCGAGCTTACCTGTCCCGTTAGAAAATTGGCTTAAAACGCCATGTCTAACAGGAAGGGTAAGTTGATTTAATTTTTTAACTGGGATGGCAAAAGCGGCCGCACAGTCCAAGAAAGAGGAATTCGCCGTTATCGAAACGGGCGGCAAGCAGTACATGGTCTCGGTGGGCGATGTCCTCGAAGTTGAGCTTCTTGCGAAGGAGCTCAAGGAAGGCGACAAGGTTGAGTTCGACAAGGTCCTCATGGTTGACGATGGCAAAGACGCGACCATCGGCACTCCGTACATCAAGGGAGCGAAGGTGAAGGCCACCTACCAAGGTCTCAAGAAAGGGAAAAAGCTCACCATCGTCCGCTACAAGGCAAAATCGAACCGCGACCGCAAGATAGGCCATCGACAGAAGTACGCGCAGGTCAAGATCGACGCGCTCGCTTAAATAGAAACTTTCGAAACGAAACCCCCGCGACCGAAGGCCGCGGGGGTTTCTGTATACGTGTTT
>CAZFBT010000086.1:0-3270 GCA_964517185.1 uncultured Candidatus Saccharibacteria bacterium
TATGAGACTGAACAGAACATTCGTTCGGTCATCCAGTGGGGGCGAACCATCTCATATGAACTCGGGTCACTCGTCGAAGGTTCGTTCGGGCGGATGCACGAGACCCGAATTGTCGGCCTTACGCCTGGGACACTCTACAAATTCTCTATCACTGGCGAACACGGAACGGGTATCACGCATGTGCTGACCGAGCGTACGTTCATGACACTCTCCGAAGAGGATGTCTTTCCGCCAGGCAATGTAGGTAACCTTACTGCTGTTCGCGACGGCAAGGATGTATTTCTCACCTGGGATAATCCAAAAGATTCCGATCTTGCAAAGGTCCGAGTAGTGCGAAGTGACCGATTCTATCCCTCAGATCCTCAGGATGGCTGGGTTGTCTTTGACTCACTCGGCGATGGGGCGCATGACCGTGACATTGCGGTACCCGGTGCCCGCCTCTACTACACAGTCTTCTCGTATGATGTTCTTGGCAACATCTCTTCAGGTGCGGTCACCTTCATCGCTTTCTCCGATGGAGGTGAAGCGGTGCTCCCGCCCCCAGAGCCGATAAGGAAGAATCCACTCGAGCTCTCGCTTCACGATCTCAGGTTCATCCAGGATGAAGAGCTACTTCCTGTTCGAGAGGGAACCATACATATTGATGGCGGGAAGCGCCTCACGATTGATCTCCCGTATGAGCGCGTCCCTGAGCACCTCAAGACCATCCTCGTAACACTCACCGACAGCAGGGAAGCTGACAAAGAATTCTCATTCCTCCTCCGTATCAATAGAGAGCGCACCGCATACACAGCTACACTCGCACCTCTCGGCGTTTCGGGCGATTTTCCGATCCGCGTCTCAGTCTTCGATTATGAGACTGCACAGATTGGATACGCTGAAGGAACCATCAATTCCGCGATAGCGTTCGTCGTTCCGTCGGACGACGATGGAGGAGAGCTTGTGAGTGTGGCGAGGACACTCATAGCTCACGGTTCCGGCGGCTATCTCATCTTCTTCGTCCTCCTTCTCATCGTGCTCGCCCTCAGCGCGCGGCGGCTTGCCGCCGCGCGCTGGTAACTATCCCGCAGATTCAGGTTGTTGTACCTCAGGGTAGGGTATACTTGAGGCATACGTTCATTATTCGTCGTAGTACATTCGTCTTCTCGTATGGAAAAAATAAAGGTAGCGATAAACGGGTTCGGACGCATCGGGCGCGCGTTCGTCCGCATGTCGTACGACCGTGAAGAAATCGAACTAGTCGCCATCAACGATCTCGGTACCTTGGAGAGTCTCGCGTACCTCCTCAAGTACGACACTGCCTACGGCCACAGTCCCTTCGAGGTTGAGGTGAAGGATGGCGCACTCCTCATCAATGGCGCATCGGTTCGCTTCACGAGCGAACGCGAGCCAGAAAAGCTTCCCTGGAAGGAGCTCAATGTCGATGTCGTCGTCGAGTCGACCGGTGTCTTCACAAGCTACGAGAAGGCAAAGGTGCACCTCACCGCGGGCGCGAAGCGTGTCGTCATCTCGGCTCCGGTCAAGGATGAACCAAGCACCTCTGGTGTCACGGGCGCGACGGTGCTCATGGGTATGAACGAAGCGGCACTCAAAGGCGCGACTATCACCTCGAATGCCTCTTGCACAACGAACGCAACGAGCCCCCTCATCGGCATCTTGAATGCAAAGCTCGGCATCGAGAAGGCCATCCTCAACACCGTCCACGCATACACCGCCTCGCAGGCCCTCGTCGATGGTCCCTCGAAGAAGGACCTCCGCGAGGGGCGCGCGGCGGCACAGAACATCGTGCCCTCATCGACCGGTGCAGCGATCGCAACGACCCTCGTCCACACCGACCTCACGGGGAAATTCGACGGCATCTCCATCCGGGTCCCGGTGCCCGTCGGCTCACTCGTCGACGTGACCTTCATCGCGAAGCGTGACACGACCGTCGAGGAGGTGAACAAGATCCTCGCGGATGCGGCGGAGAGCCAAGAGTGGAAGGATCTCTTCGCGGTCACCGATGAACCACTCGTCTCCTCGGACATCATCGGGGCGCGCCATGCGGCCATCGCGGACCTCGAGATGACGCGGGTCGTCGGTGGCAACCTCGTGAAGGTGCTCGCCTGGTATGACAATGAGACGAGCTACACTGCGACGCTCGTCGAACACGTGATTAAGGCTGGAAAGAACATCCAATAGCATGGAAGGTTATACAAAGCTCGTACGCGATAAAATCCCAGAGATTCTTGACCAAAAGGGTGTCTCGTATGAACAGAGGATTGCGACATCTGAAGAATTTAAAGCCGAACTCATAAAAAAATTATCAGAGGAAGTCCAAGAATTCTTAGAGGCAGGTGATCCTGAAGAATTAGCTGATATTATTGAGGTAATTGAAGCCCTTAAAAAGCTTCCTGAGTTTTCGAACATTGAGGTAATCCGTCAGAACAAAAAGGAAGAAAGAGGAGGTTTTGATCAAAGAATCATCCTTAGTGGTCACAAAGAAAAACCATGAAAATTTACTTTGCCACGGACCACGCAGGATACGAACTTAAGAACACGCTCCTCGCGTACGTTCGCGACGAGCTCGGCTACGAGGTCGAGGACTGCGGCGCACACACGTATGACCAGGACGACGACTATCCCGATTTTGTGAGCGTCGCCGCAGAGGCGGTCTCTACAAACCCCTTGGGGCGCATGGCCATCGTGCTCGGTGCATCGGGGCAGGGTGAGGCAGTCGTCGCGAATAAGTTCCCGAACGTGAGGGCAGGCGTCTTCTATGGCGAACCATCACATCCGCAGGTCGATGCCGCACACACCGCGCTCTCACTCGTCGAATCGCTCCGCGTCCACAACAATGCGAACGTACTCTCCATAGGCGCCCGCTTCGTGACAAGTGATGAGGCAAAGAACGCCGTCCGGATATTCCTCTCAACCGACTTCAGTGGCGATGAACGCCACAAGCGCCGTATCCAGAAGATCCCATGAACGTGCTCACACTCACATCCGTCGTGCCCGCCATCATTCCGCGCTCCTTCTCGCACCTCGATGAGACACTCCACGACATCGCGCCCTTCGCTGATGCGGTCCAGATAGACATCGTCGACGGCAAGTTCGTGCCGTTCACCTCATGGCCGTATCGGGGGAGCGGGAACATCCAGCTCGTCGCGCAGTTCGCGTCCGCATTCTCTATTGAGTTCGACCTCATGGTGGAGCGCCCAGGACTCTTTATCGAGTCATACGCCCGCACTGGGGCGAAGCGCATCGTCATCCATATCGAGAGTGTTGACG
>CAZFBT010000087.1:0-3026 GCA_964517185.1 uncultured Candidatus Saccharibacteria bacterium
AACACTCACGAACATCTCAAAATCTGCGAAGACTATCCCCGCCGTCGTAGAATTCGTCGACATTGCCGGACTCGTCCGTGGCGCCTCGAGCGGCGAGGGCCTCGGAAACAAATTCCTTTCGAACATTCGCGAGGTCGATATGATCGCCGAAGTAGTGCGCCTTTTTGAGGATGAGGATATCATCCACGTTTCCGGTGCCGTTGACCCACTCGCTGACATCGAGGTTATCAATCTCGAACTCATTCTCGCTGATGCAGAGACGGTCTCAAAGCGGCTCGCAAATGTCGAACGTGATGCAAAACGTGGCGACAAACGTGCGGTTGAGGAATCAACAGTACTTGCAAGGCTCCTGCCTCACCTTGAGAGCGGCAAGCTCGCGAATCAGCTCTCAGCGACCGAGAGTGAGCTCACGCTCGTTAAACCCCTCCACCTCCTCACCATGAAACCGATTCTATACGTCCTCAACAAGAAGCATGGCGCACAGAATCTCGATGAGACGAACGATGACAGGTTCCGTGAGCTCATTAACTTCTTCGAGGAGACCGGTGCTGAGTACGTCATGATTGACGCTGGCATCGAGCATGAACTCAAGGATCTTGAGGAAGATGACAAGCTCGAGTTTCGCCGCGAGTACGCGACACTCGATTCTGGCATCGACACGCTCATCAGGGCCTGCTACCACAGGCTCGGTCTCATGTCGTTCTTCACGACCGGGGAAAAGGAGACACGCGCATGGACCGTAAAACGTGGCGCACTAGGACCTGACGCGGGAGCAGCTATCCATACCGATTTCAGAAACAAGTACATCCGCGCGCAGGTCGTTTCATTCGATGATCTCGTCCATGCCGGTTCCATCGCAGCAGCGAGAGAGCAGGGGAAGTTGCGTACCGAAGGAAAGGAATATGAAGTTAGGGAGGGTGATATCATCGAATTCATGATTGGGCAGTAAGTCACTTGACAGTGTTTCATTCATTGCTATTTTAGTGACACATCCATGTGGATGATCTCTCAAGCGAGGAAGGAATGCGACACAATCGTAATCCAGCGCTTCCCCGAGGCAGACATCCAACACAGGATGGCCCGCCTTTTGGTGGCAAAGAACTTCAAAATGCCATCACAGCCGCCAATAAGGAGGTAGATGGTACGACATACGCCGACGCCCTGAGGGCACGGAATGCTGAACTCGATGCGGCTCCACGGTTTGCGTTGAAAAAAACGTAGCCAGAGTCCCAACCACCGGAACACTCGTGTTCCGGTTTTTCTTGACGAACAGGCCACTTTCTAGTATGACTACAAAAGCTGCACATTTTGAGATATGGAGGTTGCATGAAACGCGAAGCGCACAGAGGAAAGCTTGACTTCTTTGTTGCTCCAGAAAACTGGAGCACCGAATCAATCCAGCGCGTAACTGAGCAGCTATTTTGTTCGCTGTACGTTCCACCCACACACCTCTTACAGGTGTTCCAAAACAAACCCCCGATTGCAGGCTGGATGGTACCGAAGGATGCAGTACTTCGGTTGCTCATATCCGTTTCGTGTACGTCACCCAGTGACTACCGCTTGTACATTGGGGGAAAGGGACAAACGTATTTTCGTCCTGCATCTCAGCAGTTCACTGAAGCACTCCTTCGTGTGCACCAGAGGGTCGATTCGAACGCGTCAGAAGAAAAATATCCTCGACAGAGGCGCTACGATTACTTCGTTCGTGCAAATCGTGATCTCATTCCCGCGCTCAAACGCATGAATGTAGGATCCGCTCGTGCGGATATCGTGACTTTGCGCACTGAAGCTCGTACCATTCGTGCGTACCGCATATCACGAAACACGATCTTCCAGCTTGCGTGTCAAAATGCTATCGCATCCTGCCTGCACCAACTCATCTTCAGGAAGCCATTGGGTGTGCCTGGCGCGAAAGCATCGTTGGTACCGCAGAACTCACTCACGCACATTGTCTCGATTGAGCGACGCAGAATGATGAGCTGTAAATGATTGATTTTGGCCATGCTGAGGCATGGCCTTTTTGAGGACCACACTGCATGTGTCGTTGTTCGCGCTATTGACTGTATCCTGAGCACAAGTTAGACTTTGCTTCACTGAATATGCGCCATGTCGGCGCATTTCTTTTTGGATATGGAAATAAGAAATATCGCGATCATTGCCCACGTAGACCATGGGAAGACTACTTTGACCGACGCGCTCTTGCGCCAGACTGGTGCTGTGACTGATGCGAAGGCAACCATGGACTCAAATTCTCTCGAGCAAGAACGCGGCATCACCATCTACGCAAAGAACGCTTCACTCGAGTACAAAGGTACGAAGCTGAACATCGTTGATACTCCTGGGCATGCTGATTTCGGTTCGGAGGTTGAACGTGTGCTACGTTCGATCGACTCGGTACTCCTTGTAGTCGATGCACAGGAAGGTCCAATGCCACAGACGCGGTTCGTCCTCAAGAAATCGCTCGAGCTCGGCCTCCGTCCCATCGTCGTCATCAACAAGATCGACAAGCCCGCGGCAAATCCACACCACGCTGAAGAGCAAGTCCTCGAACTCTTCCTTGAGCTCGGCGCGAACGATGCGCAGTCGAACTTCCCAGTCGTGTACGCCATCGGGCGGCAGGGAATCGCGAAGCGGAAACTTGATGAGGACTCGTCAGACCTCACACCGCTCCTCGATACCATTCTCGAGCATGTTCCTGCCGCAGTGACCTACACAACAGGTCAACCACTCCGTGCGCAGGTCTTCAATCTCGGCTATGATAACTTCCTCGGCCGACTCGCCATCGCACGCATCTATGAGGGCTCAATCTCACAGAGCCAGAACGTCTTCGTCGTTAAGTCGGATACACCATCTCGGAAAGGAAAGATAACAAAGCTATCGACGTTCCGTGGCATCGAGCGTGTTGTGGTCGCCTCCGCATACGCGGGCGACTTTGTCATGGTCGCAGGTCTCTCCGACTTATACTTCGGCGAAACTATCACTGTCAGCGTTACTGTAGAGCCGCTCCCCGCTATCGCAGTCGACGA
>CAZFBT010000088.1:0-2951 GCA_964517185.1 uncultured Candidatus Saccharibacteria bacterium
GCCTACTTACGTGCTCGATGCGACAGTTTTCTCGGGGACAGCAGGCTCGACAATGGCTTCTACGTACGGTGTGATGATGACATCCTCGATGTGGTCGGTGCGCGTATCATCTGCCGGCGGCAGAACGATAAGCTCGAATTCAGGAACCAGCACCTCACTCAATTCAACTGCCTCAGCATCACCGGATACAGAATCCTCAACAGGTATGTCATGGACAGTGTGCTCGTCCGCCGATAGACCTTCTTCGAGTGACGGAACGATGATATCTCGTGGTGCTGTATTGCTGGCATTCAAATCTTCATCAGATGTCTGCGAGGTGTTGTCTGGCGTTAAGTCAGACTCCTTCATACCTTTATCCTCTACCTTGATGATTGGCTGAACAAGTGCTCGATTCTCGCCGGTCTGGTCAGGTTCTGGTAAGTTCTCTGGAACGGATGTCGGAACTGCAGAGAGCGGAACAGTCTGCTTTGTCTCGAGGTCATACCCCTTCGTTTCTATGTCACCATTGTCCTGCTTGCTATCATAGACGAGTACGAAGCGGGGATTCTCGACCGATGCCCCATCGCTCTCCCCTATCACCTCAACCTCTCTCGTCGAACGGTCATAGACTTTCACTTTCCAGCCTCCATTCTCGAACGTCTGCCAGGTGATGTATGCGCCGTTAATCTTCGGAGAAACGTCGTTCACCGTGTTATCGGTGAGCATAATGACCTCATCGTTCTCTTCGAGCATGATCTCCCAATCATTCCCGACCCAGCCCTGCCAGACTGTCCCCGTACCGTCGCGTGCTGGTTGCATGTTATTGTATCGGTCAAAGGTCAACTGTCGTTCATCTCCCGTGCTCAGGTCAAGTGAGAATATCTGATATCTATCATTGAGCAGACGATGGAAGACAATAGAATTCGATTGCGCATCATAATACGGGGCATCATCCTCGAGCTCATTAAGGGTGAGTTGGTCGAGCACGCCTGCCCGCTCAATGAAGATCTCACGGTCACCAGTCGCATCCGATGCCGAGAATACCCTATCAACACCAATGACTGAGGTCGGCTCTTGAGGTGTCGAACAGTAGAAAGAACCGTTCCCGACCGAAACACACTCACTCCTGGTGAAAACGAAATCCGAATTCGCTTGATTTCGACTATTCACGAGGACCAGTGGTGCATCGGGGACAGTTGTTGTTGAGCGGTCGTCAGTCGTTGTTGCTGTGTCAATGTCGCCCACGGTAAGGGAAGCGTTATCATCCTGTCCAGGCTCATTTTTTGTTTCTTCAGTGTCAACGGTTTGTGGCACCTCAGACTGAATAGTTGGGAGTTCACCCACGTCCATCGTCGTAGAAGCTCCCCCAGCTGCATTGCTGTCCGCACTTTTAATCGATAGTTGATCACTTACCAACGCGCCATTTGAACTGCTGGAGGAAGAAGTCACTGCCTCAGCGACTTCTGGTATTGGCGTCGAAGTAGGTGCCTCGGAACCGTCGGTTAGCTTCTCACTCAAGGTTTGCGATGCGGTGACCACTGTAAATGGCAACTCCGGTATGTCTAGCTCATTCGGAGGAGGTGCAATTGTTCCTGTGGCCAATACCTCCGTATCTGCATCTGCTTCATCCTTCATAATTGAGTTATCAGCATCAGTGTCGTCCACTTCGGTCGTATCAGTCGGTGTAACCATTGACGTAGGTTCTTGTGCTGGTGCGTGAGACTCTTCCACTTCAGAAGCATGCTGGGATTCCGAAGGTTCAATACTCCCACTCACGGTTTGAGGACTCGTAATCGTCAAGGATGGAGCCTCATCGACAGACGAAGGCTCATTTGCAAGGACCGGTACGAGCGGTTGCATGAGAAGTATCAGGACAACAATAAAAGCGGCTCCTCGTTCTAAGGAGGACGGTGGCGCTGATACATGCGCTCGTACTCTTGTGTGCCGTTTCATGAAAACTCTACGCACAATCAGACTGCCTCAGAAGGCAGAAAGCTTGCTTGTACCTTTAATAGTACCCTTCTGTACAGTGGTTCTCCACAGCGTTATCAACAGTTACTTGAAAAATGAATCATAGAGAAGTATTGAAAAATCACGAAAAGTCATTTTCCCATCACCATTGAAGTCAAACGTGCTTTTTTTTGAGAACCAGGCAGCCATGAAGACTGAGATGTCTTTCAGGTCGACGATCCCGTCACCATCAACGTCAGTCACGATGGTGACTGATGCCGTGCCGACAATGGAGCCATTATCTGTGAGTATCGAAAGTCTTGCATCCTCAGTACCGAGGTCAGCGACCTCGATCTCGGTACCCTTACCGTCTCCCGCTATGAACGTCGCCGTGTCGGTGGTCACATGTGCTTGACCTGAAGCGAGTGCTGTCGCACGAATACGCGCGATGGTATGCGTACCAACAAAGCCTTTTCGGAATGTTCCCCCAGAGAGGTACACCTTACCATCTTTCGCATATGGCTGTTTTGTCCAAAGGGTGATGACCGATGTGCCTGTGTCGATGCCATCGACACGCATCCGACCAACTGGGTAATCGATTGTGATGTCGACTGCATTGACCGGCGTGTGCGCGGTCACACTCACTGTGATAAAGAATGATTCCTGTTCTTGCACCTGTTGAGGTGAGAGCGACAACGTAATGTATGATGAACTTTCAGAAAGAAGCGCAGCGAGGCTAGCAAAGACGAGACCGCCTGCAAAAGCGGGAAATGCATAACGCACTGTCGTTCGCACACGTTCATGATTTGACGGGAATAGGTATTTGATAAATTTGTTCCACATACGTCATGGCAGTGCGGCCGTACGCGCGTTGACGAGCTCGTTGTTCGTTACAGAAAGAAGCTCCGCGACATCTTGTGCACGTCCTGCAAGCTCTCGAATCGACGTGCTTGAAGAACTGCGGATAAGTTCGCTGATGATATCGCGTTGGAGTTCATATTGCTCACGTAGGTACGTGCTGC
>CAZFBT010000089.1:0-2936 GCA_964517185.1 uncultured Candidatus Saccharibacteria bacterium
TGGCTACAATTTCATCAATGACTGCTGATTCGGTCCGGGCTGACATCGTTTCCTGCACTTC
Organism: uncultured Candidatus Saccharibacteria bacterium; assembly: GCA_964517185.1. Taxonomy (GTDB): domain Bacteria; phylum Patescibacteriota; class Minisyncoccia; order Phycocordibacterales; family UBA918; genus Damh-18. The sequence continues at coordinate 62 of CAZFBT010000089.1, forward strand.
CTTCGAGGGCAGGATTTTTTCCGCGGTTACGTCGCCAATCATTACCCCGAATCTCTTCTCGAAATCCGAAGCCTTTTCTTCCTGCCCTTTGCCGTGTTTGAACTCCGTTGTCAGAAAATCGTTGAGTTGATGAAGGCTTTTGAGAGCAGTGACGACCGACATCCCGTTGAGGAAGCCGATAACTTTTGCAGATATGAGCCCTCCAAGGTCTGCAGCTGCAGAAGCGGCTCCGCTCAGGAAGAACGGTAGTCTATTGATGTCTGGTCGCAGTCGAGCGGAGTAGTCGACCGTAATCGTCCCATCGGGGCATTGCACCACGATGGTGTAGTTCTCAGCAGCCTCAGCGAGACTGACCGAGTTTCCGCCTGCCCGTTGTTCCCACCAGAAACTGAAGTGGAAACCATGACCGTAGCTAACGAGCGCCTTTTCGCCCTTGAGTAGTGTTGCGAGAGGGTCCACCGTCACGAACGCCATGACAGCGTCATTGACGATGTACGACCGCCCCGCAACCCACACAGCGGCGAGGGTGCCGATTCCAAGACCAATACTTGTTCCGAGCAAGCTCGGGAGGCCAAGAAACGACACAACTAACACCCCCAGAAACCATCCAAGTCCGACTGCCGCCACCGCGCTGAGCAGAGCAGTGACCAGCCTACCTACTCGGTCTCGGTCGATATCTGCGTCACTCTGGTTGAAGTCCTCGATGTCAGAGCGTGCCATTGTATTCCTTTCAATGTACGATGCGCCCGAGGGCGCGGTTGATGGTGGTAGGGAAGTAAAGCCCCTACGTCTGTTTTTTATTATATCATATATGCCCATTATGTCAAGCATCTGAGTAGGCATTCTGGCTTTCCATTAAGCCGTAGAATGAGGTATTCTATGCGGTACGATGCAACACAAGAACACGCCAAAATCAGAGCTAAGGAAGAAGGTGTCGAGTGATGGTATTCCGCGCACGACGCTGTCTTTCTACAGGTATGTCCGTATCGCTGATTCTGTTGCCATGTGCGACGAGCTCTTTAAAAAATTTTCTGAGCTCGGATGTTTTGGGCGTATCTACATTGCCTCCGAGGGTATCAATGCACAGTTGAACGTGCCGATCGCGAACTTCGAGAAATTCGATGCGTACCTCCAGAGCAAAGAAGAATTTGCCGGCATTCCGTACAAGGTTGCTGTTGAGGAGACTGATACCGTCTCGTTCTACAAGCTCACCATCAAGGTCAGAGAGAAGATTGTCGCTGACGGGCTCGACGACGCATCGTTCGATGTCACGAAGACCGGCGCGTACCTTACCGCTGAGGAGATGAACGCGTACATCGATGACCCTGATGCGGTCGTCGTTGACATGCGGAACGCGTACGAGAGCGAGGTTGGTCACTTCGAAAAAGCAATCACACCGCAGGTTGATACTTTCCGGGATGAGCTGAAATACACTCCTGAACTTCTCAAGGCGTACAAGGACAAGAAAGTTGCGCTCTACTGCACGGGTGGCATTCGGTGCGAGAAGGCGAGCGCGTGGCTAAGGCACAATGGATTCAAGGATGTGAAGCACCTCAAGGGCGGCATCATTGACTATAAGCGCCAGGTCGATGAGCAAGGGCTCCCGAATAAGTTTCGTGGGAAGAACTTTGTTTTCGATGAACGTCTGGGCGAGCGCATCAGTGATGAGATCATCTCGACTTGCCATCTATGCGGGAGGGAGAAGAGTGACACTCACTACAACTGCGGGAACGACGCATGTCACGTGCTCTTCATTGGTTGCGACGCATGCACGAATAAGCTGCGAGGATACTGCTCGTATCGCTGCTGGGCATTCAACGTACTCCCAAAGCGTATGAGAAAACTCTTGACCCGTAATGATTTCAAAAAGAAGACTGTCCAATATAAGAAAGGGCGCATTGCACAGACACAAGCCACACACAACTAACACCCCGCACTCAACAGGGCTCTCAACGAAGGTTCATCGTTCAAAATAAAGCCTGTCAGGGGTTTCACTGAATTATACTATAAGCTACATATGTAGCTTATAGTATAATTACTGATGATGTTGAAAGTACGGAGGACGAAGATCGGACACATTGGTGAAGCGATTTTGGTGACGGTGGGGGTGGCGGGCGTTGTGACGGTTGTGGCACTTTTTCCAGGTGTCGCCCATATCATTGCTCCGTTTGTGAAGAAGAAGCGATACTCACCGAAGCAAGCTACGACCCACAATCTCGAATCACTCATAAGAAGCGGCCTCATAGAAAGGAAAATGTCCAAGAATGGGATGTATATGCTAACGCTGACTGCGCGAGGAAGATGGGAGGCTGCGCTCCGACACAGAACGTTTACCTCAAAGGAGCGAGGTTCCTGGGATGGTATTTGGAGAGTTGTGATATTCGATATTCCAAACCACAAGAGAAAATTACGTGATGAATTGCGCAGAGGAATGCGCATGTACGGCTTCAAGTTGCTTCAAAGGAGCGTGTGGGTATATCCGTACGAGTGTGACGATTTTATTGAGTTGCTGAAGTCGCACTTGGGTGTGAGTAATGACGTTCTGTATATGAAAGTCAGTTACATTGAAAACCAAAAGCATCTGAAATCTGAATGGAGTCTGTAGTATGTTTATATTATAACGTACGTATGTAGCTTAAAGTATAAATTGGTCATTCTGTACATTTAGAGCATCAATGAAGATCTCAGTACATCGCGGTGGGCGTGAGAAGACTCGAACTTCCATTCCCTTGCGGGAACACGGACCTGAACCGTGCGCGTCTACCAATTCCGCCACACGCCCAATGGGCATTATTCTACATATATTTTGTATTAATTCCTAGGCTCTAGACTAGTTAAGCCTAATAAACCTCTGTAACGTTTCTAGTATAACTCC
>CAZFBT010000090.1:0-2746 GCA_964517185.1 uncultured Candidatus Saccharibacteria bacterium
TCACCACACGGCGCGGAAAACACTACCTAACATCTGAGAATGAGCGCTATGAACCTATTCCGGTCTCTGGGAATGATGACTGTTTCATCTGGGGCGTCGTCGTCGGGAGTGTGCGCCAATTCATGTGAACGCTGATTGCTGTTCAGTTGCGTTGCGGTGTATACTCACTGCATGAAAGGATACACGCTCAACATTGAGGAAGAGACGCTCAAAAATGACGATTATCGTCGTGTGCTCTATACAGCAAAGAACAGCCAGCTCGTCCTCATGTGTCTACGACCTGGTGAAGAGATAGGGGAAGAGGTCCATCGCCTCGACCAGTTCATCCGCGTCGAGGCGGGGAAGGCGGTCATCGAGATAGATGGTGTTGCCCACGATCTATCGGAGGATCATGCGGCTATCATACCAGCGGGAGCACGACATAACGTAAAGAACACCGGTGGTTCACCCGTTAAGCTGTATACGCTCTATTCTCCGCCAGAACATAAGGATGGCATCGTCGAGCACACGAAAGCCGATGAGGTTGAGGAGCATTTTGATGGAAAGACGACGGAATAAAGGATAGTGGAATAGTGAATATACGGATATAGAAAAGGAAACGGCCGACCCACTGTGTTATACCCTATAAGAAACAGAAGAAACAGTGATTTCGTGCTCTTGGAGCACTCGTTTCTATTCACTTACCCATGCAGTCACCAGTGGTGCGTCGACCGCAAAAAAACACTACTGTGCGAGAGTGTTGTTCATATTTACTCTTTTCCATATTCCATATCCAATATTCAATAGAAACATGATCGGCCTCATGGACTGCAACAACTTCTTCGTATCCTGTGAACGACTCTTCCGACCCGACCTCGCTAAGTGTCCGGTTGCAGTCCTTTCATCGAACGATGGCTGTATCGTATCGCGGAGTCAGGAGGTCAAAGACCTTGGCATTGCCATGGGCGTGCCGTACTTCGAAGTGAAATCACTTTGCAAGAAGTACAACATCACGCTTTTTTCATCGAATTTTACTCTCTATCGCGATATCTCGACACGTGTGATGGCGACCCTCAAGGAGTTTGTTGATGATATCGAGATCTATTCGATTGACGAAGCCTTCTTCGGAGTGCCCAAAACGATGGATGAGACGACGCTCATCTCCATTCGAGCAGAAATCATCCGCAAGACCGGCATTCCGGTCTCAATAGGTGTAGCGCCAACAAAAACCCTCGCAAAAGTGGCGAACGACCGAGCCAAGAAGGGCGGTGGAGTGATGGTACTCACAAAGGAGGTATGGAAAATCCTCCAGGGAGAGGTCTCCTGTTCGAGCATCTGGGGCATTGGTCGCCAAACGTCACAAAAACTCACTGAACTCGGTATTAATTCTGTCGCAGAATTACTCGCTCGGGACCGTTTACTCTACCGATAGGCTTTTGGAGTCATGGGCGAACGCCTTTGGTTCGAGCTCTCAGGGATTCCCGCGCATCCTGTGGGTGAAGCGATTCCAGAAGCACAAGAGAGCATCGCGAGCACTCGGTCATTTCGATGCTCGACTCATGATACTGCTGTTCTTCTGAGCGCTCTCTCGTACCATACCGACCACGTCGCACGGAAGCTCCGTGACCGAGGTCTTGCCGCACGCGCGCTCACCATCGTCATCCAAGCAAGCAGATACGGCCCGTATGCCTTACGAGCACACACGCTCCGCACCGACCTTATACCCGCAACGAACGATACCTTCGTCCTCATTCGTGCGTCAGAGCGTCTTTTTTGGGCGCTCTATGACCGAGAAGTTCCATACAACAAAGCTGGGGTTTCCGTAAGTGGACTCACTCCCGAGAGTGTCGGACAGGGGAATCTCTTCACTCCCATTGACGAGCGCACCGCTATGCTCTCAATGCTCACCGATCGAATCAACGAAAGTTTTGGCTACGGTACGCTTCGTTCAGGCCTCATTTCAGGTACTGAACGATGGCGAGCACGAACCGACCTCAGATCGCCTGAATACACAACGCGTTGGGAAGATATCCTGCACGTGCGGACAGAACACAAGCGTCAGAGACAAGGATATAGACGTCTCTGACTTTGACCATGAAATGCACTTATACACACAGTATTTCTATCATTAGTTATCAACATTTATTTTAGGACAAATGATTCTATCGGACGTATAATGTATACGGTCGATCGAAGAGCAATAAGTCACCGGCGCGGTTGTGAATGAAGCGGCTGTATCAATTTTGGTACGATTCACAGACCAGCCTCTCCACAGACTTTCTTCGATTGGACGTCACATTCCGGTCAGAGTGTGATGGGAAAGTTATTTAGAAAATTTAATAGCAAAGTACATGTACGCTAATACATCGCAGGTTGCGGTGCGCCGGGGGATCGCGACCCTTCTCGCATTTGCGCTTGCACTCTGGGCTATGGGTGTGCACATGTTTATGCAGGCAGAGGCTGCAAACCTCACCTACATAAAAGACACTCTCTCAGATTCTGCGCCAAGTTCTGTATCGAACCATACGATCCAGTTCTTGTCGCCAACGGGGGTAACGGCTGGTCAGACCATCGTTCTGACATGGCCACCTCAGTTTACGGGAACAAGCTCAATACTGTTCTCGGACATTGATTTCGAAATTAACGGTGTTGATGAAACAGTCGTTGCGGGTGCGCCGGGCGCAACAGAGTGGGGGTTCACAAAGTCAGGGTTCAACTTCATCCTCACTGCAGGTGGCTCAGAAAGCCTCCCATCGAACGCGACCGC
>CAZFBT010000091.1:0-2708 GCA_964517185.1 uncultured Candidatus Saccharibacteria bacterium
TCTACACGCGATATACGTGTTGTCGTGGAACTCAAAACGGGCGCTCAGCCCCAGACGGTCCTCAACAAGCTCTACAAGCACACCCAGCTCGAGGAAACCTTCCACTACAATATGGTCGCACTTGTCGATGGTGTGCCGCAGACTCTCTCACTCAAAGCGATACTCGAAGAGTATGTGAAGCATCGCGTTGAGGTTGTCCGCCGTCGTACTGAGTTCGACCTCCGGCGCGCAAAGGAGCGCGAGCACATCCTCTTGGGACTTAAGAAGGCACTCGACCACATTGACGCCATAATCAAGCTCATTCGCGCCTCAAAGGATGTGCCGACTGCGCATGCCGGTCTCATGAAGCAGTTCAAGTTTTCCGAGGTCCAGGCACAGGCAATCCTCGACATGCGGCTCCAGAAACTCGCAGGACTCGAGCGCAAGAAAGTCGAAGAAGAGCTCAAGGAGGTCCAGACGCTCATCAAGGAGCTCGAGAGCATCCTTTCATCGAAGAAGAAGATACTCGGTGTCATCAAAATGGAACTTAAGGAGGTTGCAGAGAGATATGGCGATGAGCGAAAGACGAAGATCGTGAGGGGCGGCGTGAAAACACTTTCACAGGAGGACCTCGTTGCCGACGAGGAGAGCGTCCTCGTGCTCACGCAGGGTGGGTACGTGAAGCGCACGAATCCTGCGGAGTATCGCACGCAGAAGCGCGGTGGTGTCGGCGTCGTCGACCTCAACACAAAGGAGGAGGATGTCGTGACAACGCTCCTTACCACCTCGACCCATAGCGACCTCCTGTTCTTCACGAACAAGGGCAAAGTCTATCAAACGAAGATGTTCGACATTCCCGAGGGCCGTCGCGCGACGAAGGGGAAGTCCATCATGAACTTCCTCGCCTTGACCGATGAAGAGAAGGTCACCTCGGTCCTCGCGGTACGCAAGGAAGCGTGGGAGGGGGAGTGGTCCCTCATGATGGTGACACGAGATGGCGTCGCGAAGAAATCAGACGCATCAGTGTTCAAGGATGTGCGCCGGAGCGGTCTCATCGCGATAACGTTGAAGGACGCTAAGGACGCGCTCATTTCAGCAAAATTCGTGGGGAAGGGCGACGAGATGTCGCTCATCACCGCGAAAGGCCAGTCAATTCGGTTCAAGGAGAGCGATGTACGTGAAATGGGAAGAACCGCTGCCGGTGTCCGTGCAGTGAATCTCGGCAAGGGGGATTCGGTGGTTTCTGCTGATGTCATTTCAAAAGCACAAAAGGACCATGAAATACTCGTTGTCATGGAGAACGGATATGGAAAAACGACACCTGCCAAAGAGTATAAGGTTCAGAAACGCGGTGGTTCGGGCATCAAGACCGCCAAAGTAACACCGAAGACCGGCCAAGTCGTCGGTGCGGCTATTTTGAGCGCAGAAGATCGTGCTGAGGGCGAACTAGTCGTTATGAGCAAGAAAGGACAGGTCATCAAGCTTCCGCTCAAGGATGTGCCGTCATTGGGTCGACAGACACAGGGTGTCCGTGTTATGAAGCTTCGATCGGGTGATTCGATTGCGTCAATCGTCAATTTCTAATACGGATGCGAATTCAGGGCCTTTATTGGCCACGCCTTTTTGACGCATTTTCCACTCCCTCCATCACACCACCTCCGCACACAGGGTATACTGTATGCAATGTCGCTCAGTATCACTGGAAAGTTTGTAGACCCTGCTGTCCTCGCGACACATTTCCATGTCCTTGAGGGTGATGTCATAGCTGATTTTGGTGCTGGTTCAGGGAATTTTCTTAAATTGTTGAGTACTGCTGCTGGTCCCTCGGGTCGCGTGTATGCACTGGAGATACAGAAAGCTCTTGTCGAGAAAATCGGTATCCTGATCCGCGAAGAGCACCTCATGAATGTTCAGCCCATATGGTGCGACCTCGAGGTTGAAGGTGGCACCAAGTTGCAGAGTGAGATAGTGGATGTCGGCATTCTCATGAACACACTCTTTCAGTTCGAGAATAAGGAGGCTGCACTGAAGGAGGTGTCTCGTGTCATTCGAAGGGGAGGAAAGCTCTTTGTGGTCGACTGGACCGATTCGTTCAGAGGAATGGGTCCGCAGCCAAAGGATGTCGTACAAGAAGTGGACGCAAAACTGCTCGTGGAGCGCGCAGGATTTGTCTTTGAACGAGCGATTCCTGCTGGAGATCACCATTACGGGCTCGCGTTCCGGAAGCAATAATTCATATTTCACATGCTTAATCTTCGACCATTCGAGATTGCACTCATTGGCGTCTTTGGTGCGGTTGCAATCGGTGGTCTCATTTTCATCTCGGTCTACCAGTCCAAACCGGCTATTGAGATCAAGACATTCGGAGATAAGGTTGTAATATGGGGTCCTTTTGAGGAGGTAGCCTTCAAAAAGGCCATCGATGAGCTTATCAAATATGACATGTCTGCAAGCGCACTCGAGTATTCTCGTGTGGACATTCGTTACTTCCATTCCGAACTGTTGAATGCGATCGCCGAAGGCAGATCTCCGGATCTCATCATTCTCCCGCATACGATGCTCCTCTCGCTCCGTTCGACACTCAGTCCAATATCATATGAATCGTATCCTTCGAGCACATTCAAAGAGACGTATGTCGATGGTGCGGAGATATTCATGATGCAGGATGGCGTTTATGCTCTCCCGTTCGCGGTTGACCCCCTCCTCCTCTACTGGAATCGAGACATATT
>CAZFBT010000092.1:0-1552 GCA_964517185.1 uncultured Candidatus Saccharibacteria bacterium
GCCGCTCTCGGGTACTGTACGTGCGACCGGAGATACCGATACGGTGCCTGGCTGTTACTCGTGGGGCAAGTGGACGTTGATCGATCACTCGAACGGCTTGGCGACGCTCTACGCGCACCAGAGTGTGATTAGCGTCACACCTGGACAGAAGGTCTCGACTGGTGACGTCATCGGGTATACCGGTAACACTGGCTACTCAACTGGACCGCACCTGCACTTTACGGTCTATGCGAAAGCAGGTGTCTCTGTCCGAAAATTCAACGAAATCAAAACTGTCACAAGCTGCGGACCGGCGACAACGCCAGTCGCGGCAAGCGATGCGTACATCGACCCGATGGTGTATCTACCGGCCAGATAGATGTAGATGGGATTAAAAAAATAATTTTGCTATACGTGCTACACGCGTGAGTTTGCCCAGCAAACCTTTGGTTATTAAAAATTTTGAACTGTAGCAGGGGATAAGTCCCTAGACAACGTAATTGGTTTTCTTTAGTATATTATTGAGTATTAGAGATATTATACTCAGTTTATACTATTACTATTTGAGCCAAATTAGCAGTACCCTGCCATATTCCATATGCACATCAAGCACCACCAAACGTTATGAGGAAATTGAGAAATAAACAAAATGAGAATGGCCGCGGGTTCCGCATACTTCCCCACATTGAGGATTTTTTGCTTCATATCCAAGCGAATAATTATTCATCAGAAACACTTTATAACTATGAACGTGACCTCCTCACGTTCGATGGTTTCTTAACTGATGATATGGGCTCCCTTCCCTTTGCCGAGATATCGAAGCGAACCATCGAGCAGTTCAAGGCATACCTGAACTCATACGATCGAAAGACTGCGCAGGGGTCAGACTCTGAAGTGCACCTCAAGAGCGGCTCAATCAACCGGACACTCACCTCGCTTCGCCGCTACCTCTCGTACCTCATTGATATGGACCTCGAAGCGCCGGTGCCCCCGGGCTCAATTAAGCTCCTTCGCATGGAAAAGAAGCACGGGCAGGTAGCGGAGCTGAATGAACTCATACAACTTATTGAAGCGCCCAACAAATTCGAAAAGGATAAAATGATTGCGCTCCGTAACCGTGCCGCGCTCGAGACGCTCTTCGCGAGCGGTATGCGTATCTCAGAGCTCATAAATTTGAAACGGAATCAGCTCGACAAGTCGGGGCGCATCTTCATCCAAGGCAAGGGCAAAAAGCAGCGATTTATCTATTTGACCGAACGCGCAAAAAAACATATCAATGCATACCTTAATGAACGTACTGACGATTTCCCCTATCTCTTCATTCCAAACCGCGGCCTCAATGCTTCTTCTCAGCAGAAGCGTATATCTCCAAACTATCTACAGATGAAGATTAAAAAGTATCGAGAGCTCCTCGGCATCAATGTACCAACAAGTGCTCACTCATTACGCCACGGTTTCGCAACTTACCTTGCAGAGCAAGGCGCGAACCCTGCGGCCATTCAGATACTCCTCGGCCACGAATCACTTGAAACGACGACGCGATATGTCCACGCCTCCGATAAGTACGCTGAAG
>CAZFBT010000092.1:1562-2697 GCA_964517185.1 uncultured Candidatus Saccharibacteria bacterium
GGACTGATGCTGCGAAGCTCTTTTCCTTTCAGACCGGGACTACGAGACGAAAAGATTGAGCATTCGGTTCCGGTACTCTAGTGAATCTTCTGTGAGAATGACCTCGAGTGAGCCGTGCGTGCCGAGTTCGCACTGGAACTCTGCGTGCCGTAAGAGGTAATCTTCGAGCTTCGCGGGAATGACCTCATCCTGGGAGATGACGGTGAGGTGTGGATATTGCTCTCGAATGAGTCGCTTGAGGAGTACGTAGTGCGTACAGCCAAGAACCAGGAGGTCGGTCTTCCCTGCCCGAGGGCCGATGACCTCATCGAGGTACGCCATCGCATCCGCAAGCTGGCCTCGCTCAAGGAACGGGACGAGCTTCGGTGTCGCCACCGACGTGAGCACGACGTCGGCGGGCGCATTCTTGAGCATGAGCTCGAGATCGTACTTCTTCGAATCGACCGTACGGCGTGTCGCGATGAGGAGGACGCGCTTCTTACCCGAGGCGATGATGGTCTCGATGGTGGGAATGATGACCCCGAGGATGCGTTTGTCAGCATAGACGTGCGGGATGAGCGAGTCCTGGAGCTTCCGCAAGGTCTGCGCGGATGCGGTATTACAGGCAAGTATGACGATGCTCGCGCCGTGCGCGAAGAGAGCCTTGACGCCCTCGAGCGTGAGTGCGTACACCTCGTCCTCCGTCCGGTCACCGTACGGGATGTGCGCGGTGTCGCCGAAGTAGACATAATCATACTCAGGGAGCTTCCCACGCACCGCAGAGAGGATGGTGAAGCCGCCGACGCCCGAATCGAAGAACCCGATCTTGCCGGAACGTTCAGTTCCCTCCGGCTCGTGTGTTCGCGTATCAATGGCACTGTCAGACGGTACGGGTGTCGTCATGTGAGGGGCGTGAATCGCTTCATGGTCGCGCCATTGTACTCTACGTCCGCCTCGAAGTCTTCCCGTGTGCGCACCCAGATAGTACCTGTCGGAAAATCGTCGCTTCCGTATTCTGCGCGGTACACGACAAGCTCTTCCGTCGTGTCTGCATCCCGTGCAAGCGCAACCACGGTGTACTCCCCTCCTCTGTAGTGACGATACCGTCTGCCGACTGATGTGTGCATGTGAATATGGTTTACGTGGTACTCCCGCA
>CAZFBT010000093.1:0-2688 GCA_964517185.1 uncultured Candidatus Saccharibacteria bacterium
CTCATAGCTTGTAGCGAGCTGGCCAGAAAAAGTATTCTTATCAGGGTGTCCAAGGAACACGAGTACCCTCTTCATATGTCGACGCAATGATACCACGCACACGAGCGTACTTTAGACCGTACTGTTGAAACATGAGGTTTTCGCATCGATCCTTTGACTCCACAGGAAACGAGTAGTACTATCAAATCGTCATCACGAGGGGTGATGACAGTTCTTTTTGAGCGAGGGTAAAAATGATTTTCAACAAGCCGTGCGTCCTAGAAGACAGTAGGGGTGAGGTGAGGACATTCGATAATCCAGCCGCCGCAGCACAGCACGCACGCGAGTGCGTGAAAACCGGCAGGAGCGTCCTGACAGGGAATCCTGTCAGTCCGCAGAAGATCTCGCTCATTCCAATCGACGAACAGGGAGAAAGAGCCGAAAGACCGGCTCGCTACTTCTACTAAAACCACCCCGTAAGGGAGACTAAAACCGGCCTCAAGCCGGTTTTATAATGCACAACCAGTACTAGCGACGGAGCGATCCATTCGGGTTGAACTGCTGTCCCGAACGCTGCTGACCCTGGGACATCTTATCGCCCATGATCTTCTGGAGTTCACTCTGGTATTTCGGCAGCACCTTCATCGCGGCCTGCATCTGGCTTTTCCCTGCTTTTATCTCTGCTTGCATCTCTGTCGCTATTTTCTCGAAGAGCTTCGGGTCCTTTTCGAGCATGGTCATGACGAGCTCACGCTGGTCTGGGGGTGCATTCTTGAGCTGGCGCTCAAGCATTTTTCGCATCATAAACTGCTTTGCTTTGTCGAACATATGTCAAATTATACATTATTTTGAGCCATATAGAGGGGGTTGTGGCAGGCACGATTTCATGCTATTATTTAATTGTCCAGTTGGTTTGAGGCCACGGCAAAGTTTGCCGAAGCGCATCACCAGCGGCGCTCCTCCTCCCCCTCCTCCGAGCGCTGCGAGGCTGGATGCTACACTTAAGGCGACCGCGCGCGGTCGCCTCTTTTTTGTTTAAACGAGTACGGTGACCTGGTTATTGCTTGTCTCTAAGATGCCACCCACAATGCTTATGGTTTGAGGCGTTCCAGTCTCGCTCTCCCGTACCGTGATGTTCCCTTCCCTGAGAAGCGTTATGAGTGGTTCGTGCCGCGCGAGGAGCGTGAGCTCACCTTCGTGAGAGGGCACGGTGATCGAATGTACGGGGCCACTGAAGAGTGCGCGGTCGACCGAGGTGATGGTCAATTGAAGCGAGTGTTGTGTTTCCATGTGTGTATTACTCTAATCGCCCGAGACCTCCCGTATTGAACCCTTCATGTAGAATGCCTGCTCATTCTTGTCATCATGTTTCCCTTCAAGTATCTCGCGGAAGCCTGCAATGGTGTCACCGAGAGAGACATATGCGCCCGGTGTGCCGGTGAATACCTCACCGACGAAGAACGGCTGCGAGAGGAAGCGTTGGATCTTGCGCGCACGGTACACGGTCTGCTTGTCATCGTCAGAGAGTTCTTCGATGCCGAGAATGGCGATGATGTCCTGGAGGTCCTTGTAGCGCTGGAGCACGCGCTTCACGCCTTGGGCGACATCGTAGTGCTCCCGACCGACAACATACGGGTCGAGTGCCGAAGACTTACTCTCGAGCGGATCAATTGCCGGATAGATGCCGAGCGAGGCGAGTGCACGCGAGAGCACGACGGTCGAATCGAGGTGCGAGAATGTCGTCGCAGGTGCTGGGTCAGTGAGGTCATCCGCCGGCACGTAGACCGCTTGCACTGAGGTGATGGAGCCGCTTCGCGTCGAGGTGATGCGTTCCTGCATCTTTCCCATTTCTTCTGCCAGCGTCGGTTGGTAGCCTACCGCTGATGACACACGGCCGAGGAGCGAGGACACCTCTTGCCCTGCCTGTGTGAAGCGGAAGACGTTGTCCATGAAGAAGAGCACGTCTTTTCCTCCTTCGTCGCGGAAGTATTCCGCCATCGTAAGTCCGGTAAGACCAACACGTGCGCGCGCGCCGGGAACCTCGTTCATCTGCCCGAAGACGAGCGCAGTTTTCGCAAGGACGCCAGATTCCTTCATTTCGTGGTAGAGATCATTCCCTTCGCGTACGCGCTCACCGACGCCCGCAAATACTGAGTAGCCGCCATGCTCTTGCGCGACGTTCCGAATGAGCTCTTGGATTAGCACCGTTTTGCCGACACCAGCTCCCCCGAAGAGGCCGACCTTGCCACCCTTGATGAATGGGGCGAGAAGGTCAATGGCTTTGATGCCCGTCTCAAAGACCTCGGTCTTTGTCGATTGTTCGGTGAACTCGGGCGGCTCACGGTGAATGGGAAGCTTTGGCGCGTCGGAGATAGTTTCTTTCCCGTCGAGCGTGTCGCCGAGCACGTTCATGAGGCGGCCGAGCGACTTCTCCCCGACCGGGACGCTGATGGGCGACCCGGTATCCTTGACGGTGAGGCCGCGGGTGAGACCCGAGGTATCCTGCATCGCGATGGCGCGCACACGCGAGAGCCCCACGTGCTGCGCAACCTCAAGGACGATGGTGCGTCCATCCTCGGTCGCTACGGTGAGCGCACCCATGAGCGCTGGTACACCCCCCTCGAAGTGAACGTCGATGATTGGGCCAATTATCTGTGTGATGACTCCTGTGCGCGTTGCAGTTTCCATAATGATAAAATTGCTACTATT
>CAZFBT010000094.1:0-2671 GCA_964517185.1 uncultured Candidatus Saccharibacteria bacterium
TACCCCGGTCCCAATAGCATTGCGTGGAGTTCCTTCTGTCGCAGTCGTGCCGTTTGAGTGGGCAGAACTTATTCAACACGCAGATTTGGCATCGCGTAAGGGTACCATTCTCTCAAATGAAGTTTTGGCGCTGCAATTGAAGAAACTCGCGCAAGAGCTCGAATCGTCCACAGAACCGAGGACGCTCAGGGATGTCATCGCCCACATCGTTGAATATGCTTATAGATTGGATGATTTCCACCGAAAGAATCGCACTCCCCATGGGTGATTCGACTGAAACGGCCCTCCTTTGAGGCCGTTTTCTTTTGGCAGATGCTAGACGAGTACCGCCTTTTGTAGTAGACTCCATCTCACCTTTTTAAGGTATTTAACAGTTCTCACGGTGCACGCTCATCCCGCGGTCACGGACACGGCCACGAGCGACGGTTCTGCGGACACGTACACCGGTTAACATATAATGATGACAGACCAAAAGAATACGGTCTTTGGCCGTATAGCGTCAGTTGTACGCAACGTGACGCAGGACATCGTCGGAGCCACTACCGACAGTGATGAAGTGACTGAGCACGAAGCAGCACTCAAGGCCGCGAACGCGCAGAGTCCCATGAATACTCTCATGGCGGATTCACCGGTCCCACCGCGTGAGGGTGACCTCGTCGAGGGTACGGTGACCGCACTAGGACGTGCGCGCGTCTATATCGAGATACCACCCTTCGGAACGGGTCTTATCTATGGCCGTGAGTTCATGAACGCCCGCGACATCCTTCGCAAGGTTTCTGTAGGAGATACCATTGCAGCGAAAGTTGTCATGCCATCGAATGAAGATGGGTACATCGAACTCTCCCTCAAGGAAGCTCGCCAAGCTTTGATTTGGAGCGACGCGGAAGAGGCGGTGAAGAAACAGACCATCATGCACCTCACGGTCAAAGAGGCAAACAAGGGCGGACTCATCATCGAGTGGCAGGGTATCCAGGGTTTTCTTCCCGCATCCCAGCTTTCATCAGAACACTATCCACGCGTGGAAGACGGTGATAAGGATAAGATACTTTCCGCGCTCAATGATCTCGTTGGTAAGGTGCTTTCGGTCATCATGATAACCGCAGACCAAAAGGAAGGTAAACTCATCTTCTCAGAAAAGGGACCGCAGGAGAAAGAGGAAAAGGAGGAGAAAGTCAGCCGCTATGCTGTCGGTGACACCTTTGAGGGTGTTGTTACTGGAGTCGTCGATTTTGGTGTCTTCGTGAAGCTCGAAGAAGGGCTCGAGGGACTCGTGCATATCTCGGAGCTCGACTGGGGTCTCGTTGAGGACCCACGAGCGCTCTACAAAGTCGGCCAACGTGTCACCGTAAAGGTCATCGAAGTCAAAGATGACAAAATATCCCTCTCAGTGAAGCAGCTCAAAGAGAATCCGTGGGTACAAGCTGGTAAAAAGTACCATAAGGATCAGATCGTCCAGGGCGTCGTCATCAAGTACAATAAATACGGCGCGCTCGCGTCCATTGAGGAAGGCGTCGCTGGTCTCGTCCACATTTCCGAGTTCGCGAGTGAAGAGGAACTCCGTAAAACGCTCTCGCTTGGGCAGTCGTATGCGTTTGCGATAACGCTCTTTGAACCACGTGAACAGCGTATGACACTCTCATTCAAGAAGGCGGCTGGGCAGTAAGTTAAGTTTAGTTAGATGCTATGGCGTCGTGAAAAAACCGGCTTATGCCGGTTTTTTGCGTCTCAATCGGTGTTCCTTTTTTCAGACTTCCTACCCACTCTGATTCAGAAATGCCCACATGCTCTTTGCTTGCACCCACGTCCGCCATCAGGCGGGACCATCCGCGTTCACTATCTGCATCGCCTTCTCAACACCACTCTCTAGAATAAGAGTGAGCCCCGTTCGAACTTTTTCAAAGACAGCTTCGAGCTTCTCCTTCTCTCTCGTCTCTCTCGTCCCGAATTCACTGAGAACAAACCGAGAAAGCTTCTCTCCGGTGGGACGCTTAACCGTACCAAAGAGGGAGCGCTGTGCGATGCCCACGCGAATGCGGATGAATTCCTTCGACCCGAGGCTGTCGATGAGCGAGCGTACGCCGTTGTGGCCCCCTGCTCCGCTCCCCACAGAGACGCGGATAGTGCCAAACGGGAGGTCTATCTCGTCGTGGACGACGATGAGATGAGGTAGGTCGAGATCTTTCCCGAGAAGCTTCGCAACGGCGCCGCCGGAACGATTCATATAGGTGTGCGGAAACGCAATGCGTATATCTTGCCCGTGGAATGTCCCCTCGACCATCTCACCGCTCACGACTGACGCGCTATGCGGTGTAGGAAGCCCTTCCTTTTCAATGACATACATGAGTGCCTGCCAACCGACATTGTGGCGTGTGTGCGCGTACTCTGCACCCGGGTTGCCGAGACCGACGATGGTGAACATGCATGACATTCTACCCCATGTACGAAGAACGAGCATGTGACCCTGAAATGCTTGTGCGGAAGTGAACACGCGATTATAATACTCTCACCATTTTCTATGGAGCATCGTTCTGAATCACATCGTTCCTCTCATTCAGTCACTGTTCCATCATCTCGAAACCTCAAGCACGAGGATATGTCGGTCGAGCCTGAACCGAAGCAAGAAGGTTTTATCGCTGAGATTATCCGTTTCTCATTCATCGCACTCATCATC
>CAZFBT010000095.1:0-2573 GCA_964517185.1 uncultured Candidatus Saccharibacteria bacterium
CGCGGTCATCTTGAACAGGTTGTTCAGCACCACCGCGGGCACGGCGTCCTTGCGCAGCTCGAAGACCACGCGGATGCCCTCGCGGTCGGACTCGTCGCGGATGTCGCTGATGCCCTCGAGCTTCTTGTCACGGACCAGGTCAGCAATTTTCACGAGGAGGTCAGCTTTGTTGACACGGTACGGAATGGAGGTGATGACGATAGTGAACGCGCCCTTCTTATCCTCAACAATCTCTGCTTCCCCACGTACGACGACGCCCCCGCGTCCATTCGCGTACGCATGAGCGATGTCCTTTTGGTTAAACGCGACTGCGCCTAGAGGAAAATCGGGCCCTTTGATGAAGCCGAGAAGGTCATTCGTCGAAGCCTCTGGATTGTCGATAAGGTACTCAACTGCGGCGGCGACCTCACGGAGGTTATGGGGCGGAATATTCGTCGCCATGCCGACTGCAATACCAAGAGTGCCATTTAAAAGTAGGTTAGGAATGGCAGCCGGAAGAACCTCTGGCTCTTTTTTCGTACCATCGAAGTTAGGACGCCAATTCACAGTCTCCTTCTCGAGATCTCGAAGGAGCTCTTCTGCAAGTTTCGACATTTTCGCCTCAGTGTATCGATATGCAGCAGCTGAGTCGCCGTCAATGGAGCCAAAGTTGCCCTGGCCGAGGACGAGAGGATACCGCGTCGTGAAATCTTGAGCGAGCTTCACCATCGCATCGTAGACCGCTACATCACCGTGGGGGTGGAAGCTTCCGAGCACGTCTCCGACGACCGTTGCGGACTTCTTGAATTTTGCTGCTGCTGTGAGGCCATTGAGACGCATCGAGTAGAGGATACGGCGATGGACTGGCTTCAAACCGTCTCGTACATCAGGAAGTGCACGTGCGGTGATGACCGACATTGCGTAATCGAGATAAGCCGTACGCATCTCGTCAGTGATGCTTTGCATGATAACGCCCTGACGCGCGACTCCTCCATCCCCGATTCGCTTTTCGGGCTCAGGATTCTCGTTACTTTGTGGCTTCTTTTTCCGCTCTGCCATACGGTATGTCTAGAATCGCGGCATTATATCAGATTATTCAGTTTTGTGACTCGTCGTCGTGCCGATGAGAACAACGCGGGGTGTCTGCGGCCCTGAAGTGGATGATGATGTTTCTTGGGGCAGTTCGGTGCCGATGGTCGTATCAACCCTACCTTGCGTCGGCACTACTACCTCATTGGGTGCGTCGTTCGATGGTGATCCATTGCCTTCAATCGATGGTGCCAGCGTGGGCGTAGCGCCTCCCACCGATTCCTTCGACTCTGTTCCCGGTGTAAAAGTGTCGAGTTCATCGTATGGAGTCGGTCCGGTCGGTTCGAGCGCAGGGGCTTCATCCGGCATGAACTTCTCGATGCCTTGAATGGCCGTTCCAAGCTGTTCCTTTGCAGAATCAAAGGAACCCATGAACAGCGTAGATTCCTCAGAGCCAACCTCGGTGACCATTTCTGAAGAAGATTTTAAATTGATTCCATGCAGACGCGCCCCAAGCGTCGAAACCCACACAAATGCGAAGAGAAGGGTGATACCACCGGCACCGAAAAACGCGATCTGGGTCTTCACTCCTGGAGGTTTGCTCCGAAGACGCTCCAACAGTTCCTGGTACATAAACGTGTACGCTCATTGTACACCATACACAGGAGCATCGTCGTGTGTGGCCTTGGTTTTCTCCGCCAACTGGCGGAGCACACCAAGGCCACACACGCTCGCCACACGTCGCACTATGCCCTCAACACAACAATCTCACCCTCCATCTCCAGAAGGTCTTTCTTTTTTACGGTGAGCTTCTCCTCAGGTTTCCCGTTGTCGACACCCTCCTCTTTGAGGAAGGCCTTGAGCGATGCGTCGGTATAGTGCATCGGGATGATACAGCGTGCTTCGAGCTTCGTCGCAAGTTTTGAGGCCGCTGGCACGTCGAGCACGTCACCACCTCCAATAGGAAGGAAAAGAATGTCGATGTCGTCGAGTTCTGCAAGTATCTGTGGGTCGATGTCCTCGCTCGCCAACGCACCAAGGAAGACCATGTTTATGCCTTCAAGGGTGACCAGATAGATCGTATTGAATTTGTCCTTCCCTTCATACTTCGTCTTCACACCGAAGCCCCGTGCGGTGACCTCGCCCTTCTCGTACTCGCCCGGCCCCCATGCGACGAACGGTTCCTTCGCGCCGAAGGATACCTCGTCAGCTCCATTCATGTCGGGGTGATTGAGCGAAATGAAGGCGACGTCTGCCCCAAACTTCACGCCTGAGAGTTTCGACTTCTTTGAAATGGGGTCGAATGCTATCGTCGTGTCACCAAAAGTGACTTTGAAGCACTGCATGCCGTGGTGGGTAATGACCATACTCGTGGCACTAATAGTACACAAACACGACTGGTTCGCAAAGCGGTGAGTGTCACTCTTGCTTGCATTGGCCGTAACGTTCGTGCATGATACCGCAAGAATTGCTACGAGGGGTGAGTGATGGAAACCTGTAGAACAATGCACGACCTTCGAGATGTGATCGGGAAAGTGGTGAGAACGGTACGATTGTGGAATACC
>CAZFBT010000096.1:0-2507 GCA_964517185.1 uncultured Candidatus Saccharibacteria bacterium
CCACCCAACCGGAAAAACGCGGAAATTCACGTCTCCAACTCCCAACGCTGAACCCCCTTGCCCCTTCCCTTTCCCCTTTCCCCTTTTCCCCATTTCCCCCGGAGCGCAGCGACCCATCCCCCTGGCCCTTGAACTTTGAACCGCGCGCTTTGCGCGCTTCGCGCTAAAATGATATAATGTGCCCGCGGCGCGCGGGGGACCGATCATCGAGGGAGGGATGCTCCACATGCCCTACTACGCCCACACACCCAACCCATCCGGCCAATGGCATGATCTCAAGGAACACCTCCAGAACACCGCACGACTTGCCAAAGTCTTCGCTCACAAATTCAATGCCGGCGCAATCGCCCACTATGTCGGACTTTGGCATGATCTCGGCAAATTCAATCCGCAATTCCAAGAGTATTTGAAGGAATGCGCCGAGTCGAGAGAACAGGTTGCTCGTTCAGTCGCTCATTCATCTGTTGGTGCACTGTTTGCGTGGGAGCACAATTTCGATCTCGTTGCGCTTTTGGTAATTGGTCACCACGCTGGTTTGGGAAATTCATGTGGACTTAAGCAGCACATGTTTGAGACCAGCAAAAACGAAGAAGCAAAGAAAACTCTGAAAATCGCCGCCGAAAACATGGAAGACCTTACCCCGACACAGTCCATCGGACATTTGCTGCCGTCAACAAGACTGAAGAACGGCGATCCCCATTCCAGTGCGCGCCACACTGAATTCTTTCTTCGTATGCTTTTCTCGACGCTCGTTGATTCCGATTATCTCGACACCGAAGCTCACTTCGAGCATGATAAATCAGAACTCCGAAGAGCAAAAGCCACGCTAGAAGACTTATGGAAGAGATTCGAGAGCCACCAGAGTGCCCTGATTAGTTCTGCAACCGATACATCCGTCAATCGAGCCCGCCTCGAGATATACCGGGATTGCATCAGGGCGGCAGAGAAACCGCAGGGTATATTTCGATTGACGGTTCCAACTGGCGGCGGAAAGACCCTATCGTCTCTCGGATTCGCGCTGAAACATGCGCTTCGCCACGACCTTGATCGAATTATAGTTGCCATTCCATATACAAGCATTATCGAGCAGAACGCCGACGTGTATCGGAGGGCCTTGCAGGAAGACTTAGCTGTCCTCGAGCATCACAGCGCCGTCAGCGACATGGAACATGAAGGTGATTCTGAGCACTTGCGTCTGCGACTTGCCTCTGAGAATTGGGATTTCCCCGTTATCGTCACAACTACTGTCCAATTATTCGAAAGTATCTTCGCCAACAAGACGAGCCGTTGCCGCAAGCTGCATAACATTGCGCGAAGCGTCCTCATTCTCGATGAAGTGCAAACACTGCCAGTTGAACAACTTGAACCAATCCTGGATGTTCTTCAGGTACTGGCTGACCATTATGAGGTCACCGTGGTCCTGTCCACAGCGACACAACCCGCCTTCGAGGGTGAAAGCCCATATCTCAAAGGCCTGAGAAATGTTACCGAGATAATTTCACGGCCCGAGCGCCATTTCCGCGACCTAAAGCGCGTCGATTATGAAATAATTCGCGAGGCATGGACATGGGGACAGGTTGCATCCGAGATGATGAAATCCGATCAATGCCTCACCATTGTGAACACGAGAAAAGACGCCCTTGGGCTCCTTGACACGCTCAGAGACTCAACCGCCCTTCATCTCTCAACTCTACTCTGCGGTGCTCACAGGCGTGACGTGCTGAGAGAAATCCGAAACCGTCTCGACTCAGGTTTTCCCTGTCGCGTCGTCTCAACGCAAGTAGTTGAAGCGGGAGTGGATTTCGACTTCCCGCTTGTCCTTCGCGCCATCAGCCCCCTCGACCGTATCGTTCAAGCTGCCGGCCGCTGCAATCGAGAAGGGTCTCTCCCTACCAACGGCCGCCTAATAATCTTTAGTCCTATGGACGGTTCGGCGCCGCGTGGCGCCTATCGGAGCGGGATGGACGAAGCGCGGAAGATACTCGCACGTGAAGATGCGGACCTGCACAACCCGGAAGAATTCAGCGAGTATTTCCGACTCCTATATATGGATGTCTCTACAGACGCCAATGAAGTCCAGAAGGCTAGAGAACGCTTTGATTTCCCGGAAGTTTCCGATAAGATGCGGCTTATCAAAGGCAAAACGGTTTCGGTAATTGTGAGGTATGAACCGCAAAGAATCCACATCGATAAGCTTCTGGCCCAAGCTCGCTTTGGCGGAATCACAAGGGACCTATGGCGCGAACTTCAGCCTTTCGCCATCAGCTTGTACGAAAAAGATTACCTCAAATATATGCGTGACGGTCTCATCGAGCAACTGGCGGCAGGCCTCAATGTCTGGTGTGGCGGCTATGACACCGTCCGAGGCATCCAAACGACTGCCCGCGACCCTGCTGACCTCATTGTATAGGTTTAATAGACAGAAAGGAGGAACGTATGAACCGAGAACCACCACTAGAAGTTAAGGTGTGGGGTGAATGGGCATGCTTCACTCGCCCGGAGAACAA
>CAZFBT010000097.1:0-2471 GCA_964517185.1 uncultured Candidatus Saccharibacteria bacterium
ATATTCGCAAGCGGTGGCATTGCACTTCCGCCAAGGACATGGGAATCGCTCGTTTCTGAGACAGTTCCGGCATTGGTGCGGCAGAATCAAAGACTCGAACTGACTCAGAGCGCCGTTTCTTTAGGAGAATATGTCAACGTGGTGCATGCAAAAGCGATTCTGTCGACGCTCTTTCTTCAGTCGGGAAGCAATCTGGTCATAGAACGCGGAGGTAGGTACGATGTCTCATTGAATAATTATGCTGAAACGGGCATACCGACCGGACAAGCATCACTTGCATTCTACACACAATTCGCCTCTCCACAGAGCGGAGCATATTCATGGAATCGCTCGCTGCAGTCTGACCGGATGAAATTTCTTGGAGGGACACTCGGAATGTACTTCGCGCCTGCGAGCGAATACGCATCTCTTCTCAAAGGCAACCCGAACCTCAACTTTGAGCTTGCGGCTGTTCCTCAGGGTAGTTCAGCGACGACATACCGAAACTTCGGCACATTTTATGCGTTTGCCATACCGCTCCGCGCTGAAAATCAAGCTGGTGCGAAGCTTGCGGCGCGCGCGCTTGCCGAACCGGCCGTGAGTGAACGTATCATCACTGCGCTCGATCTCGGCCCCGTACACCGTTCACTCATCGCGCGAACTCAAACTGACTCCTTCAAAAAAGTCCTCTATCAATCGTCGCTTATTGCGCGTGGGTGGCTCGATCCTGACCCGGAAATGAGTGACACGGTGTTCAAAGAGATGGTAGAAAGTGTGACTTCAGGGCGACAGCAGACCATCAGCGCAGTTTCAGATGCAACGGAAAAATTGAGGTTATTGATCAAGTGATACATATGCGATATCAATATTGGGTGAGAAGCTTAGCAACAGCGACGTTCGCTGGGTTGTTCATATTCATACTTCTTTACGTGCCAGTGTATCAGGTCAGTAACTGGACGCTTACACCAACTACAGAAGCATCAACGGCTGGTTCGGGTGCGGGTTGTGAAGCTGGGAAACTCTGTAATCCCCTCAAGTCGAAGACCATTACGCAATTCCTTCTTGCTATCATCGATGTCATACTCGTTTTTGCGCTTCCTATCATTATCTTCTTCATCATGTTCGCAGGCTTTCTCTTCGTGACTGCGCAAGGAAATCAGAGTCAGATAGACAGGGCGAAGAGTGCACTCACGTGGGCAGTCATCGGTGGCGTCATTGCGCTCGGCGCAAAGGTCATCATCGACGTGATACAGGGTACCATAAGCGCATTTTGACCATGTTTCGGCTCGTATCTCTTGTATTCCTCTTTCCTTCACTCGCGACGGCAGCAGCACCGACTGATTTCAAGGGCCTACTCGGTATTTTTAACGAGATTATAGGGGTGCTCGTCGGATTCGTATTCACATTCACGGTGTTCGTCATTATCTGGGGAATTATGCAGGCGTGGATCCTCAACCCCGGAGATGAACGGGCTGTTGAAAAAGGCAAAAGAATCGCGCTCATCGGCATCATCGCCCTTGCCATCATGCTTTCAATATGGGGCATACTTTCCATTTTGCGCTACTCACTCTTTGGCATCTATTAATGGGTACGGGAAAGGGTGAAGCAAGAAGGATGGTCTGTGTATGACAACCTGTTCTCACACATACTGATGTATAATAATAGCGTGACATAAGTTGTGTTGTTTCGCCAGAGTTAGTAAGTTTTTAATTTAATGTAGATATGCGTATTATCACCAGTTCTGTCCTTCTTGCATTCCCTACTCTCGCCTTAGCACAAGAAATCGATGTGAGCTATTTTGAAAGCATCATTAATGAGGTTGCTAACCTCATTAACGACCTCCTCCCCGTTGTTATGGGCCTCGCACTCCTCTTCTTTCTCTGGGGTGTTTTTGTATACTTCATTTATGGCGCAGGAAATGAAGACAGCCGCGAGACCGGTAGGAAGTTCATGATCTATGCACTCATCGGTCTTGTCCTCATGGTCGCGGTCTGGGGTATCGTCCAGCTCATCATTAAGATATTCGGAGTCGGCAATGCTACCACCCCGAAGATACCGCCCATCCCCAGATTCTGAGCTACACTTCGTGTAGCACCATACAAGTCTGTCAACGATCGTTCTCATTTGAGAGTAACGTTACGTCGTCGTATGAGGAATGTCGGGCAGTCCCAGACTGACGGGTACTGATTGTCATATATGATACGACGCAGTAGAATATTCAGTATTCGATATTATGAGTAAGTAGTCCATTCTTTCCTTATGCGTACATATCTGAGGCCTATTTCTGCAGCTTTCATGATACTCTTCCTTCCGTTCGCATTGAACGCTGCCGTTGAGCCAGACGTGAACTACTTCACCGACCTCATCAGCGACATCTCACTCCTCATTGACGAGCTTCTCCCGCTTGTTATGGGACTTGCGCTCCTCTTCTTCCTCTGGGGTATCTTCCAATTCTTTATTTTTGGGGCAGGGAACGAAGAGAGTCGTGAGAC
>CAZFBT010000098.1:0-2387 GCA_964517185.1 uncultured Candidatus Saccharibacteria bacterium
TTGAGAATTTTGAACAGAGATTATCAAGCCTCGATACAACATGCGCACAATACCGTGCGAAAATTTCCGGTGAATCTTTCCGTTCGAATCCGCCTCGTTCTGAAAACCAGAGTGGAAGCGTGAAGTGCCAGAGTGTGACGAACGGTTCAAGACCTCGTGCTCGAAGTGCCTTTAAGACATTCCGGTAGTGCTCAATCTCTTGTTCGTTGAACTTTCCTTCCTCAGGTTCAATGCGCGCCCACTCAATAGAGAGGCGGTGAGCATTGTGCCCGAGCGACTTTGCAGTATCAATATCTTCTTCGTAACGATGGTAGTGGTCGCATGCTCTCCCGCAGACAGGCACCCTACCCTCTCGTGCTGCTTGCGACCAATCTGTGTTCTCAATGCCACCCTCTACTTGGTATGAAGCGGTCGCCGCACCCCAGTAAAAGTTCTCAGGGAATTTCATGAACTTCTGATCCATGTGCCTGTCAGCATAGCAAAAAAGAAAGGCCCCGTCCGCGCTCGCGCGGACGGGGCTGTTCATAGGAGCGGGAGTTTGGCAAAAGGTCCTCTCTCACCAATCTCCCCCCTCCCGACGACAACGAGGGGAATCTGCTGCCCCCTTCGATTGAGACCGAAGAACGAGACTTCTTCGGGACCGATGAGAACCCGAGCTGGACCGTAAAGTTTGACTTGCGTTACTCCAGCGACATCCTTTCCAACCCAACCGACATGCCATTCAGCGTGCGGGTCGAAAGGTTGTATGACGATGTAGTCTCGCCATCCTCCAAAGATTGGTGCATGGAAGAGTGGCAGTTTCCAGATCCACCTTCTTCGTGCGGCAGCATTGCCCCCACTGTGAATCATTCTTGATGGGGCGAGTTTTTGCACTTCATCCGCGGTCAGTTTCTTGTTGTTCCACGGATGGGTTTTTTGCGGTGACTCGGAAAAGGTCCCCGCAAGTAAATACATGACTGGCGTGAGAAGCCAGTCAAAAAATCGAGCCGCCTTGGAAAGAGGCGGCACATGGATTTTCTTCACGTTCACCTCCCAGAGAAAAATTCAGGGTCCATAATGAACTCCTTTAACTATTTAACATTATATCACAAATTATACTATCCGTCTATATCTTTGACGAAGCTGTGCGGGGCAAGGTACCTCAGCCATTTTTCGTAGAGCGCGGCGGTCGCAATAACATCGCGGGCATTGTAGCGAGCGATGTTGCGGAACTGTTTCATTCGAAACAGTTCCGCAACATCATCCCCCGCCACCCCCTCTGCCTTAGGACTCGGGATGTTAAACGCACGACAGAAGAGATGGAGCGAGGGTCGACGGAACATCGCGCCGTAAAAGGTGAGCTGGTCCTGCAGGTCGACGTGCTTTATGAACTTCTGTTGGTAGAAATACCGGCCGTCCATGAGGTCACGCGTCGGGCGGATGCCGTGAATCGCCGACCGAAGGTTGAGGAACGGTACGTCAAATCCTCTTCCGTTGAAGGTCACGAAGGTGTCATACGAAGTTGCACCCTCCCAGAGAGCTTCGAGCATCTCTTCCTCACTCCGCGGTTTCAGTGTGAACTCACCGTCTTCAGATTCCTTCTCACCTTCTCCTTGGTAGTAGACAACGCCCTGCTTCTGTTCGAGGTCGTAGAGGCCTATGGCGACGATCTCACCGGTCAAAGGCGAGAAACCGAGGCCTTCACGGAGGTCTTTCATTTCCGCTTCGCGCTCTTCCTCGCTCCGCGCAGTGCGGTCTATCCAACGCGAGAGGACCGATTGTGTCGTCTCGTCGAGATTATTCCACGACTCGCCGACGGTTTCGATATCAAAGACTAGTGTGCGCATAGGTATCTAGAACATATCATGAGGAAACTATCTCAAATCCCTCGCGTTCCCAAGCCTGTATACCACCAGAGACATTGAGTGCCGAAATGCCCACCTCGGTGAGCGCTTCTGTTGCGCGCGCGGACCGTCCTCCCGACCGGCAATAGAGCAGTACCTCGCCCTTGCCGTGAAGTTCATGTAGAAAACCCTCGAGCGCATGAAGCGGTATGTTCCTCGCTCCCTCGATATGCCCAATCTCGAATTCATCGGGTTCACGAACATCGATGAGTACGACACCACCATGCGCGAGACGCGCCCTGAGCTCAGTAACGGATATCGCTGGAACCGGTGCTAAGAATGAGAAAAGCATCGAGGTTCATTTGTTTGTCATACTCGCCGGAGTACCACGGAAGCATCCGACCGAGTATGGGTACTCATCGGTCATGTGGTAATGGTACTTCGAGATAGTCTCACCGTTCCAGGGAATTTCGTGTGTGTGCCCATGACACTCGTCGAGCTCTGTGTTCGTAAGTTTCCTTCCATTCTCGATGCTTGCGAATATACCAAAACCGTCAAGCGCAT
>CAZFBT010000099.1:0-2249 GCA_964517185.1 uncultured Candidatus Saccharibacteria bacterium
GAGCACTACCGGGCCGACAAGGGCAGCTTGGAGGATGTCCTTGTGTTTCAGCGCGCCACGCAACTGAACCAGTTCCTGGCTCAGCATCTCGTTCACGACTACGTCGGCACTATTCCGGGCTTGAGCGCATCCCTGGCGGCGATGCTGTTATAGGAGATTTTGTGGTCGGTCCGGGGAAAGTAGACGTAACACTTCGCCCCGGGGAGTCGAAGACCGTTGAGATGATGATAACGAATCGTACTGGCGAGCGGAAACGCTTCAGTCTCGATATTGAGGACATGAAGGGTTCAACCGACCCAGAGACGAGTGTGGTGCTCCTTGGAGACGACCGGGGCCCATACTCTCTCAAGGATTATCTCTCCTTTCCTGCAGCAAACTTCGATCTCGAACACAATCAGCGTGCGATAGTCCCCGTGACCATCACCGTCCCACTGAACGCTGAACCAGGGGGACTCTATGGCAGCGTCCTAGCTAAGACAGTCGCCCAAGAGGCAATTGCTGGTGATGAGAATGGGACGGTGCCGCAATCTGCCATCATCGCCCGTATCGGGACACTCTTTTTTGTGACAGTTCCTGGCGAGGTTGAGCGAGAGGGTCATCTTGCACAGTTCAGTACTGTCCCCGAGAGAATGTTCTATCAGGGGGGACCCATTACGCTTGGAATCCTCTTTGAGAACACGGGGTCCATACACCTTGCTCCATATGGTGAGATACGCATCACGAATATATTCGGGAACGAGGTTGGCGCTGTCGAACTCGAGCCGTGGTTCGTGCTCCCCGATTCGGTCCGCCTCCGAGAAGCGACCTGGAATCGCGAGTTTCTTTTCGGGAAGTATGTTGCGACCCTCAATGTAAATCGAAGCTATGATGATATCGTCGACACAGCACACTATACCTTCTGGGTTCTTCCGTGGAAGTACCTCCTCACTGGCTTTGCGGTAGTCTTTGTTGTCGTCTTCATAATCCGCACGTTCCTCCGAACCTTTGAATTCAAACGTAAGCAATGATGCACGGTGGGTATGCGGGATCTGTTCTTCACCACAACCGTCTCACTCATCCTGACACCCCTCCTCCTTGCCGGAATGGGTCTGTCCTTCGCGCAAGTCATGCAGAGCAGCAACTACCGCATCGAGAGCGACAGCATCAATTTCGGTGGGGGACTCTCAACATCGACAAACTATGCTCTTGAGTCAACTGCGGGCGAAGTGGCGACCGGAGAATCAGAAAGCTCGAGCTTCAAACTCAAGGCCGGCTACCAGCAGATGCACGAGGTCTTCATTTCGATGTCAGCACCAGACAATGTCACGCTCACGCCTTCCATTCCCGGTATTACGGGGGGCACTTCAAATGGCTCGACGACCGTGACGGTCATCACCGACAGTCCCGCCGGCTACTATCTTACTATTCAGTCTTCAAATAGCCCTGCGATGCAGAAAGGCGGTGATGCGATTGCAGATTATGTACCTCTTGGAGATCCCGATTTCACCTTCACCACGAATACTACTGATGCACACTTCGGCTACTCGCCTTCAGGAGTCGATATCGTGGAACGATTTCGTGACGACACCAATGCTTGCAACAGTGGGAGTGACGACACACCATTCGCATGTTGGGACGGTCTCTCGTTGTCACCGGTCATTATTGCACAGAGCGCTGGTGCAAACCATCCAAATGGTGCCACGACGACGCTCTACTTCAGGGTCGGTATCGGAGGTTCGGTCGGCCAACCTTCCGGGACCTACAGTGCGACGACCACATTGACCGCACTCCCACTATGAGATCATTTCTATTCTCATGCCTAATCCTCTGTTCTGTACTTCTCGCTCCGGCTGCTCAGGCAGCAACTGATAGTTTTCGCGTGCGGACACTGATTGGCGAAGACACCACACCGCCCTCCATTCCAAGTAGCCTCACTGCGATACCAGTCGCCACTTCGCAGATAAACATTTCGTGGGATGCATCTACGGATGACTTCGAGATCTCTGGTTATCAGGTGTTCCGTGACGATGTGCAGATCGCTACCACGACAGTCACTTCGTATAACGATACTGGTCTCACTGCGAGTACTACGTACACGTATTACGTAACCGCATTCGACTGGGTTGGAAACACCTCAGCATCGTCATCCCCAGTAGCAACAACAACGTTCTCGTCAGCGCCACCTCCACCAGTCTCTGAATCCTCAACAGCGCAGCAGGGAACACGCATCCGGCTCACACTCCTATCGCTCGAGATACTTCCCGATAAGG
>CAZFBT010000100.1:0-2221 GCA_964517185.1 uncultured Candidatus Saccharibacteria bacterium
ACACACGTTACTACTTCCGTGCAGTCGCGGTCGATGAGGATGGAGTCAAAGTCTACGGAGTAACGTTGAGCTTCATGACCGATGATTCTGGCAATGAAGACGATGAGGTCCCAATCGTTACGACACGGAGCGCGACCGACGTTGATGATGACAGCGCCGTTCTCCGTGGGGCCATAGACATGAATGACTTCGATAATGGCGTTGCCTTCTTTGTCTATGGTGAGGCGCGAGCCCAGGTCGTCGATGTGGAAGACGACTTCGTAAGCTTTGATGACGTTGACGAGGATGGCGATGACCTCAGAAAGGTGCTGGTTGACTCGGATGTCGATGGTGCCAGCTCGTACTCAAAGACAGTAACCGACCTCGATGAGAACACTGAGATATACTTTACATTCTGCGTTGAATACGAGGATGAGGACGACGATGAGACGCTCGTCTGCGGCAGTGTTCGGGAATTCGAGACAGATTAGGTGTCGATGAAATAAGTCGAAATGATTATTAAGGTTAGCGAAAGAGAACCGACTAGGCTTTGCGGCTTCTCTATCTATACCAGTCGAGATTCCGTGTGAGGTACATGACGGTCGTGAGGACGCTAAAGAGGAGCACCGAGCCGAAGAGGAGCGAGTACTCATCGAGCTGGAGGAGGATGTAGAGGTAGCCGTAGAGCGCCGTGAGGAGCGCGGCTATCGCGAGCGCGCGGCGCCTCGCCTTCAGCACGCTCGCGCAGTACCCGGTGATGAGGAGGGTCGTCGCGACGGCCGCGACGAGGTAGGCAGGGAGGAATCCAATGAGTTCCGCGAACGAGAGGAGCAGGAGGTAGAAGAGCGCGATGGCGAGCCCGACGAGGAGGTACTGCATCGGATGGATGCGGAGTCCCGCGAGCATCTCGTACATGAAGAACGTGAGGAAGGTGAGCGCGATGAAGAGGATGGAGTACTTTATTGACCGGTCCACCATCGTGTAGAAACTGACCTCCTCATAAAGCGCGACGCCGAATGCCTTGGAGAGGAGCGCCTCGGGATTCGCGACCACGGAACTGCCGAGCCACGACTGCGGCAGGTTCATACCGTACGAGGTGACGCGCCACGATGCGTCGAACCCGCTCGCGGTGACCGTCCGTGTCTCGGGCAGGAACTCACCTGTAAAGCTCGGTGTGCCCCAGGATGAACGAACGCGTACGCCCGTGTTCTCACCAAGCGGCAGGAAAGAGAGCTCGCGGCTCCCCCGAAGAGGCAGTGCGAACGAGAATGGGAGCTCCGGTTCTGTGGGTGTGAGCACGATGTTCGCGTGTACACCGCTTCCGCTAAGGGTAGTGAATTCTGACGAGGGGAGCATACGGAGAGCCTTGCCGCCGAGGATGAGGTCGAACATCGAAGAGATGCCGCGCGGATCGGAGACGTTGAGCGATATGACCGCCTCATCCCAGAGTATGCGCGTATCTGTTGACACGCGTTCGCCAATATCTCGAAGGTCGAAACTGCCGGAACCTTTCACTGTTGTTGTGTAGACCGGCGTCTCATAGACGCCCCTCGCGCGGAGTTCTGTCTCAACCTCGCTCTCGTAGGCGAGAGTCTTCGGGAGGAGTGTGAGCGTCATCGTGTTCACGACGCGCTCGCCGGTCGTCGTGACACTCGTCTTTTCAACGGGAATCGTGAGTACTGGACCGGCAACGACCTGCGGTCGGCTCCACTGCGCCGATACCTCGTTCGCCGCTTCTTCCTGCCGCCCCTCGCGGTCTTGGACCACCGTCCACACGAACATCGTGGCAATCAAGATGGCACCCATAAGTAGCGCAAGGATGATGAGCTTTCCTCCGAGGTTGCCGTTTTTTGTTGGAGTAGGGAAGTATTCCTGCATGGCGTTATACACTCTTATACCACCAACTAATTGCTTTGGTTACGGACCTCTTGCCTATGTATTCAAAGAAAAACCGCAAGGCGTACCTCGCGGCAGTGGAGAAGGGAAGTTCACTCATGTGAGCTTGTGGTGCTCAATGTGCTTATTCCACGAACTCATGAACTCCTCGGCTTCGTGCTCACTGATATCCTCCGAGAACTCGACCTTGTCTTTCCACGGGGTGCCGCCGTACTCGTACCCGAGCCACAGTATTTCGGCGGCGAGGTCACCTGGATTGTCGTACACGAGAAGATGTGTAGAGGAAGATTGAACCTTGAATCTATTACCACTTCTACATCGAATTATCAAATTTTCGTAATGGCTC
>CAZFBT010000101.1:0-2148 GCA_964517185.1 uncultured Candidatus Saccharibacteria bacterium
ATGAATGAGCCGAATGTGTACGGCTCGAATGGATGGCTCCGCGGGAGCTGGCCTCCGTTCAAACGATTTTCGCTTACCGACCTCGTGTCGATAACGAATTCAGGGAGAACGTATGAGGCCAAAGCATCACGAGGCATACGCAATGCGTTCCTCTATCTTCGGGTCATGAAGAACCTCGCCTGCGCACACAGTGAGGCCTACGATGCGATCAAGCAGGTGGCGCCAAAGGCCGACGTGAGTGTCGTTAAACACGTCATACTCTTCCATGCGAATGGGAATCCATTCAACAAGCTCATCGCATGCATCGCGAACTATTGGTGGACGTATCGATTCATGAACCACGTGCACCGGAAGTGTGATTCGATCGGGCTCAACTACTACTTCCATAAGAAATTCGGCGACACAGCGGCATACGAAAAGACCGATATGGACTGGGACATCTATCCCGAAGGTATCGAGGCGGCGCTCATGATGCTCGCGCGCTACAAGAAGCCGCTCTTCGTCTCCGAATCGGGCCTCGCCGATGCGGCCGACAGATACCGCGCCGACTACATCCTGCGACAGGTGGAGGCGACATGGAGGGCGATACAGCGAGGTGCTGATGTGCGTGGGCACATGTATTGGTCGCTCTTAGACAACTACGAATGGGCGCTCGGCTTCGAGAAGAGGTTTGGACTTGTGGAGATTGATTACACAACGCTCGAGCGGACGGTACGTCCATCTGCGTACGTCTACAAGAAAATTTGCGAACAGAATGGGATACAATAGACGATAGAGAATATAGAATAGAAGAATAGGGAATAGGTTTGAGATTGTCGTGGCGTTTGCTATCCTCTATTTGCTATCCTCTATTTTCTATCTATTTCATGTCTTGGATATTCCTTGCGGTCGGCGCACAGTTCATCAACGCCATTGTTGCCTTGATCGATAAACTCATCGTCTCCGATGAGAAAAAGTTCCCCCAGCCTTTCGTGTACGCATACTACACGTGCCTCATTTCGGGTGTGTGGATTGTCGTATACCTCCTCGGGTACCTCCCGTTCATACCGGACGTGCTCCAGGTACCGACGCTCATGAACATCGAGCGGCCGACCCTCGAGATTGTTGCGCTCTCCTTTCTCTCCGCGTATACCTTCTTCACTGCGCTCGTCTCCATGTTCACTGCGCTTCGCGACCACGATGCCTCGGATGTTGTGCCGGTCATCGGGTCGGTATCCGCGATTGGTTCATTGGGACTCGGGTACTTCTTCCTGCCGGATTACATGCTGTCGTCGACATTCATCCTCGGAATCGCACTTCTCGCGCTCGGCACGTTCCTCGTCTCGAGGCTCCGCTTCCCGTTCCAGACAGCGCTCATGGCGGTCTATTCTGGTCTCTTTTTCGCATTCCACTATATCGTCATCAAATGGCTCTTCGAGACATCGACATTCGATAATGGTTTCTTCTGGTCGCGTATCGCATTCGTCTTTTTCGCGCTCACGCTTCTCATGATACCGAACTATTGGGAACGCGTCCGTGAACAGACAAAGGTTATGAGCTCTGCCGCGAAACTTCTCATCATCACGAATAAGGTGCTTGCCGGCATCGGGACCATTCTCATCCTGAAGGCGACTGACATCGGTGACCATGCGGTCGTCCAGGCCTTGGGGGGACTCCAATTCGTCTTCATATTCGCACTCGGCCTCTTTTTCACTTTGAAGCGGGGGAAGGGTGTCCCTGCTATCGAGCGGTATCGCCATGAAGACATACTCCAGAAAGCCATCTATGTCGCTGTCATCACCATCGGTTTCCTTGTATTATTTAGGTAATGCGCCGCATTCTCATTCAGGGCCTCATCGTACTCGCGGTGCTCATCGTGTGCGCTCTCCTCACGCTCCTCATTGTTGCGCGTAAGCCGATACCGGAGTCGATCGAGTACGGTATCTCATTCAATGTCCCGTATGTCTATGAGCTTGGGCTCGATCCCCGAACGGTCCTCAGCGCACTCATCCATGACCTCGGTGTGCGCCGATTTCGGCTCGCCGCACACTGGCCGCTCATCGAACCGCGGCCAGATGTGTATGACTTCTCGTTCATGGATGAACAAGTAGAGACGGTGACCGAGAACGGGGGGACGTTCATTCTCGCCGTCGGACGGCGACTGCCGCG
>CAZFBT010000102.1:0-2126 GCA_964517185.1 uncultured Candidatus Saccharibacteria bacterium
ATTGAGCTCCTGAAGCCGCTTGACGAAAAGGTAAGTAGGTTTGAACAAAGTGTGCTCTCGCTCATTTTCGAACATGGCGCTGTCGTGGGCACGAAGGTCTCATTGGGCACGCTTCGGCACGATCTCGAACAACAGCGAAAGAATCATAAGACGATTGCCTCTCTTAAGAAAGACCTCGATCAAGACCTTGAAGACAACAGCTTCTTCCAGATAAACATGAGTACAACGATGTTCGGTGGCCTCGTCACCGCAGTGGTCATCGCAGGGTTCTTCCTCGCGGGGTCCATCCTCGAACGGTTTGCCACAAGTGGCCTCTTCGTGATCATACTCATTGTGGGAAGTCTGGTCATACTTGCGTTCGCACGGAGGAGGAGAACAATGAAAGGTTATGAAGCACTCGACCACCTCAAAGGCTTCAGGGAATTCTTGAGTGTGACCAATAAGGAACGCTTCGCATTCCACAACGCTCCCAAGAAGAACCCAACTCAATTCATGGAGTATCTTCCGTATGCCATTGCATTCGGTGTTGAAGAAAAGTGGTCGGACATCTTCAAAGATATGACCATCCCAAATCCCGAGTGGTATGACGGTGGTGCAGCACACTCATTTTCGGCAACAAACCTGACGACGAGTCTCGGCGCGTTCTCGACCGCCTTCGCCGTTTCCTCCGGTTCAAAAGGGTCGGCATCCTCGGGTGGTGGCTCTGTCGGAGGTGGAGGTGGAGGGGGCGGCGGCGGTAGTTGGTGACGAGTCATCAGTTGACAGTTAGAAGTTATGAGTGAATTCACAAAGTTGATAGCATGGCAAAAGAGTGTCGATCTAGTTGAAACAATTTACAGAATCACCAAGAGGTTCCCAGAGGATGAGAAATTTGGTCTTGTCACCCAGATTCGAAGGGCAGCTGTATCTATCCCGTCAAACATTGCAGAAGGTCATGGAAGGAAGACAGATGGAGAATTCAATCACTTTCTAAAGATTGCTTACGGGTCGAGTTCTGAATTGGAAACCCAACTGGTGATCTCATTTCGCTTGAAGTTGATATCCGACAAAGAGTACAATGAAGTACGAGTTTCTCTGGAAGAGGTCCGTAAAATGATCCATGGACTCATCCTGCATTTCTCAAATCACAAGACCCCAAAGACTTCTAAACATAACAACTGATAACTTCCAACTTAAAACTGAAAACTATGTCAACGCTCTATACCTACAAAGATTTGAACGTTCGGAAGACCTGGCTTCTCATGACGTTCTTTCTTGCCATCGTGATTGCTATTGGGTACGCGGTGAGCTGGTACCTCGGAAACTCATTCATCCTCTACATTTCAATTATCTTTGCGCTCGTCATGAATATCGGGAGTTACTGGTACTCCGACAAGCTTGTGCTTGCCATGACCGGAGCGAAGCCAGCAGCGCGTGAGGAATTTCCAGACCTTTGGAATGTTGTAGAAAATCTTTCTATCACCGCAGGACTTCCAATGCCGAAAGTGTATGTGGTCAATGATCCGGCGCCGAATGCGTTCGCGACCGGACGCGATCCTGAACATGCGGTCGTTGCCGCAACAACAGGGCTTCTTTCCATGCTTGAGCGGACAGAGCTTGAGGGCGTCATGGCGCACGAACTCTCTCATGTGGGGAATAGGGATATGCTCGTCATGACGGTCGCGGTCGTGCTTGCGGGTTTCGTTGCGATGATCGCCGACTTCTTCATGCGCACCCTCATGTGGGGAGGGAATGATCGAAACAAACACCCGCTCTTTCTTATTCTCGGCATCATCGGCATCATTCTCGCACCCATAGCAGCACAGCTCATCCAGCTTGCTATCTCTCGGAAGCGTGAATACCTTGCAGACGCATCTGGTGCGCTCCTCACCCGCTATCCCGAAGGTCTCGCATCAGCGCTTGAGAAGATTTCACGCTACGGTCGTCCTATGCAAAAAGCAAATCATGCGACCGCGCACCTCTTCATTGCAGACCCTTTCGGGCGAGAGGGGAAGCGTTCGATTAGTCAGCGCATCGGAGGACTCTTTCAGACCCACCCCCCTGCAGCAGACCGCATCCGCATCCTTCGTGGGATGGACGTAAAATAACGGCTCGCTAGAGCGGCCGTAGGGCACGGAGTGCCCTAC
>CAZFBT010000103.1:0-2027 GCA_964517185.1 uncultured Candidatus Saccharibacteria bacterium
GGACGTCGTGGATGTGGAATCGACGCCAAAGCCAGGAGGTAATGGCCCCGTGATCGCGACACCGTACCCGCCGAGCACATCACTGATGAGTGCATCCCGGTCGATGGCAGCTGAAAGCGCTCTACGTGCTGCAGGGTCTCGGAGCGCTGTAGATTTGTTCTGATTGAAAAAGAGTGCAAAGGTGCGGGGAAGGGGGATTTCGACGATATCGAACTTGTTTTGGTCGAGTGAGAGCTCGCGCAATCGCATCTGGTCGAGCCCAACCATCGCTTCGACCTCGCCACGACTAAAGGCGTTCACGAGTCTATCCTCATTCGCAAAGAACTTGAGCGTCAAGGTCTCTATCTTCGGCGGGCCATTATGGTAGCGCTCGTGGGGCCGAAGCATGAACGACTCGGGGATGCCCGATGGTGTGCGCACAATCCTGCTCACGACGTACGGTCCAGCACCCACAGGCTCTGTATTGAGCTGGCTGAACGGGAACTCCTCGCTCGACGCATCCTTCCAGAGGTGCTCGGGGAGAATGCCGAATGTGAGGTTCTCAATGAAAGGAGAGTAGGGTTCTTCAAGTACGAAGTTGAGCTCGTAATCACCGATCTGCTCGATAAGAACGCCGTCGAAATTAGCACGAAGCGGACTAGCAATCGTTGGGTCAAGGATGCGTCCTACGGTGAACGCGATATCCTTGGCGGTGAGCGCACTGCCGTCGTGGAAGGTGACATGCTTCTTGAGAATCACGTTGTACGTGAGACCGTCATCTGAAATGGTCACTGACTCTGCGATATTTGGGATCAGGGTTCCGTCAGGTCCGAGCACCATGAGCCCATCGTAGATGAGCATGGCAAGATCACGATCCGCTCGGGTGACCGCAAGGACTGGGTTGATGAACCGAGGGGTACCCACAATGCCTTCAATGAAGCTCCCGCCCGTTGATGCGATCTCGACACGGTTCGCGTTACTCACCGTGATGAGGAACCAGAGGGCGGAGACAAAGAGCATAAGGAGCGCAAGCCTTAAGAAGAAACGGTCGCTCATCTTGAGCGTGCCAATGTATCCAAATAAACGATCGACAGGTGATCCGTAGCTGTGGTGAACGGGTGTACGTGAGTCCATGTGGAAAGAGTGGTGGTGTGAGGGTCGCGCCCTGTTCTCAGTTTTCGCGAACCTGGAAACGACGCTTCAGGCTGGTACATGTCACAACATCGAAATGACCAGCGAGCGTGCGGGGCGAATGCCCAAGATGCTAGAGCGCAAGGCTCAAGAATGCTGCCGCCACGAACAGGATGGCGAGCACGATAGAAAATCGGTACAAGAAGAGCTCTGCTCCTCTTCGCTTATGGTACGTGGCACTGAAGTTATCTCCGCCAAAGGCGCCTCCGAGACTCGAACCGCGTTGCTGCAGGAGAATGGCGGCAACGAGGAGGATGGAGAGGGCGACCTGTACGTACGGAAGTATGGTACGGACAATTTCCATTGCGGGGACGATGATAGCACAGGGAAGTGAAATTGGGAAGGGATGCGCACGCCCCCGTGTATGTTCGTAGTGAATGATGCGAGCAGTTCGTTTCGAAGTAATGCTTTTGACAATAAAAATCCTCGTTCGTATAATACCGCGGCATTATCAACAATTTAAGGAAGAAAATATTTGAACGTATGGCAGAAAAACAAGAAAACGCCTCAACCCTGAGGCCGATCGGCGATCGCGTCGTGGTGCGCCGCCTCACCGATGAGGAGATGGGGACGAAGTCAGCGTCAGGTATTATCATTCCCGACACCGTGAAGGCAGAGAAGCCCGAACAAGGGATAGTCATTGCCGTTGGTCCTGGCAAGTGGGATGAGGATGGCGAGAAACGTATCCCGATGGAGGTGAAGGTCGGGGACCGCGTCGTGTTCTCGAAGTATGGGTACGATGAAGTGAAGGTAGGCACGGAAGAGTTCTATCTCGTCTCTTCCCCGAGCATACTCGCGGTTATCGCGTAATCTCAGGGAATAATCGCTAACAGCTAAGAGCTACTAATCACTATGGC
>CAZFBT010000104.1:0-2011 GCA_964517185.1 uncultured Candidatus Saccharibacteria bacterium
TCACGCCATCCCGCGTGCCTCGCTCCCGCGCTACCGGCGTAAGATAGGCACTGTCTTCCAGGACTTCAAGCTACTCTCGAATAAGACCGCCTTTGAGAACATCGCATTCGCAATGGAGGCGAACGGCCGTACCGACGAGGAGATACAGGAGAATGTGCCGCAGGCACTCGAGCTCGTCGATCTTGGCGACAAGATGTGGAATTTTCCCCATGAGCTCTCAGGGGGCGAGAAGCAGCGAGTCGCGATTGCGCGTGCCATCGTCAACCAGCCGGACATCATTATCGCTGACGAGCCGACGGGGAACCTCGACCCCATCGCGACGTACGAGGTCGTCCAGATACTTAAGAAGATCAATGACCTCGGTACAACGGTCATCATGACGACGCACAACAAGGGAGTCATCGACGCCCTCGGTCGTCGGGTCATTACGATGGATGAGGGGCGCATCGTGCGAGATGATCCCGAGGGTAAGTATGTTCTATAAACTAGTATGAGTGTCTTCACGAGTTTCAAGCGGGTCGTTCGTTCAGGGTTCGTCGGTTTCTGGCGGAACGGCTTCGTCTCCCTCGCGGCGATATTCGTGATGACGGTCACGCTTACGGTCGTCGGCGGTGTCATGCTCGTGAACGAACTTCTCAATGTCGCCCTCACTCAAATTCGCGATAAAGTTGACATCAATGTTTACATGGTGACGACCGCGTCCGAAGAGTCTATTTTCGCGCTCAAGGGGTCGCTCGAATCGCTTCCGGACGTTCGCGAGGTAACGTACACGTCGCGTAACGATGCGATTGAACAGTTCCGCGAGCGACACAAGAACGACGAGCTCACCATTCAGGCGCTCAATGAGATAGGAGACAACCCCCTGGGTGCGTCACTCTCTATCCGTGCAAAGGAGCCATCGCAGTACGAGAGCATTGCTGCATTCCTCGAAGAACAACGCACCCTCGAGAACCCGGAGAGCCCGCTCATTGATCGTATCAATTTCAATCAGAACAAATCGGCGATTGACAAGCTCACGAACATCATCGAAGCAGTCGAGAGCTCGAGTTATATTGCCATGCTCATCCTTGTTTTCTCGACGGTCCTCATTGCGTTCAACACGATTCGTCTCGCTATCTATACGACACGCGAGGAGATAAGCATCATGCGGCTCGTTGGAGCTTCAAATATGTTCATTCGTGGACCATTCATGCTCCAGGGCATCATGTATGGGCTTGTTTCGGGAGTGCTCACGCTCCTCATCATTTATCCGGTCGTTCTCTGGCTCGGACCTGCAACAGAGAGTTTTTTCTCGCTTAATATCTTCACTCACTACGTGAATAATTTCAGTTATCTCTTTGCAGTTCTCGTAGGTTCGGGTATTGGGCTTGGTCTTATCTCGAGCGCGCTCGCGGTCGCTCGGTATCTCCGTGTATAACCCATGGCACTGCGCACGACTGGCACGAATAAGAAACACAAACAGCATAAGTATATCTTCGTCGTCGGCGGAGTGATGAGCGGAGTCGGGAAGGGTATCGCTGCATCATCTATCGCGATGCTTCTCAAATCACGCGGACTTTCCGTCACAGCGCTCAAGATTGACCCCTACATCAACGTCGATGCGGGTACCATGAATCCGACAGAGCACGGAGAGGTGTTCGTCTTGGAGAACGGGCTCGAGACTGACCAGGACATGGGGAACTACGAACGTTTTCTCAATGAGAGTATCCCCGGCCTCAACTACATGACGACGGGGAGCGTCTACCAGGATGTCATTCGCAAGGAGCGTAACCTCGAGTACGGGGGAAAGAACGTCGAGGTTGTGCCGCACATTCCCGAGGAGGTCATCCGGCGCATCAGGCGTGCGGCTGATGTCGCTGACGCTGATGTCACCATCACCGAGATTGGCGGGACAGTCGGTGAGTACCAGAACATCCTCTTTCTCGAAGCGGTCCGCATGATGAAGACTGAACACCCTGGTGACGTTGCGGTCGTCATGGTGAGCTACCTGCCTGTCCCGTCATCCATCGGC
>CAZFBT010000105.1:0-2004 GCA_964517185.1 uncultured Candidatus Saccharibacteria bacterium
GAGTTATACTAGAAACGTTACAGAGGTTTATTAGGCTTAACTAGTCTAGAGCCAAGAATATTTGAAAAGGCCCGACGCTTTGCGTCGGGCCTTTCGATTGTGTTTTCACACAACCTTGTCGCTCGTCTCGACGAGCGTCGGGAGCTTGTCGGCCCCTTTCGGGAACATGATGTGAATGTGCGCGTGATTCCGCCGCCCCACCCCCGGACCGTTGTACGCAACGCGATACGCCCCGGGCTCGAAGGCATTGCGCACAGCAAAATCATGCACGACGGAAGCGAGTTGCCGGAAGGCGCTCGGCGGCAAGTCATGAATCGGAACCTCGAGATCTTTGAAGACTGCAATGAAGTGTTGCCCTTCATTCAGGCCAGGGGATTTCTTCCGGCTCTCATGGATCGAGTATGCGAGACCACAGTCAAGCATTCCTTCAACATTCGTGATGCTCATCCGCTTTTCCTCCAAGAACACTCGCGCATCGGCGAGAACGTGAAAAATGTACAAGTAAAACAAAAAACTGTCAAATTTTTTATGGGGCACTCTCAACCTCATTCTACCGCGTCTTGTTCTTGAACTGTCCTCAACACAGCTCCATGGCAAGCATGATTGGAAAGCACAGCTCCATGTTTGATTCTGTGCCCCTCGTTTCCATAGACGAGGGCGTTACCAAAGCGATCCGTCACCACACCGCCCGCTTCGGTGAGGATGACTTCCGGCGCACACACATCCCACTCGCCGAGCTTTCCAAGATTGAACGTGAAATCACCCTTACCCTCAGCGATAAGTCCTGCCTTGATGCCGATGCTGCCGCGAGGTATCTTCTCTGCCCCGAGCGCTTGTGCGACCTCCTCCATCTGTGGAGAGAAATGATTTACGCTGCAGATGAATCGCAGCGGGCTGTGCAGACTTTCTGGCACACGGAGTCGAGCGGCCTCACCGTTCTTCTCTATGAACGAACCGCTGCCATTCTCCGCATAGTAGAGAATGTCGTGCGCAGGGGCGTACACAACGCCGATGACCGGCTTGCTGTGTTCGATAAGTCCGACCATGACTGAAAAATCTTTAGAACCGGCAATAAAATCTTTTGTGCCGTCGAGTGGGTCAATGATCCAAAGCGGAGAAGGATACGGCACGACTATTCTAATGTCTTCTTCCGAAAGAATCGGAATCCCGGTCCCTTTGAGCCGTGCAGAGAGAACATCGTGTGAACCCATGTCTGCGGCAGTCACAGGACTGCCGTCACCTTTTGGGGTGAACGAGCTTTCTCCAAAGTAGCGCAGGGTTTCTTCGCCAGCGGCGCGAGCGACATCTATGGCAATCTGAAGCAACGGTGACATCCCCACACTATACACGAGAGAGTTGCAATAATACGCCTATTTGCAATACTGAACATGAATCAGATCTTTTCACAATTCACACACGGAGGCAGTCATGCTCGATAGTGAACGGCTTGAACGCCTCGCACAGGGGCCATACCATGAACCACTTGCGCGTTTCGAAGCCCACGGCTGGATCATCGATTACCAAAGACTGATGGGGTTTGGACTTTTTCCGCGCATAGTCAAAGGTACCTTCCTTCGACACGATTTTGCTCTCTTTCCTGAGAGTGGGAAGTTCAGCACTGGTTTCAGGGGATACGTGCCTACTCCGGCCAGTGGGCGTTCAGAGCGGTATCTTGTCCATCTCGGAAAGGAGCTTAAGCAAAGAAACATCGATTTCGGATGGTCACAGTCCCTGGTGTTCAGCCTGGTAGCTGAGGTTGAATATCCTGAGTTGCTTGAGGGCGCTTCAGTCGACGACATCTACGCTCGCCTGGGGAAGCATTTTTTTGAGATGCAGAACATTGCGGCGAGTTGCGCGCATGTACTCAAGATGTATGTACGTGAGCTGAATCGCACTCGAAGTATTGGCGACGAAGGAACATACATTGATGGACTCGCAAAGTTCACTCTCATGGGACAGCGAGGCGATGGCGCTCCGTTACATTCCTAACATCCCCGCGCGGAT
>CAZFBT010000106.1:0-1912 GCA_964517185.1 uncultured Candidatus Saccharibacteria bacterium
GCGAGATTCTTCACCCGATAATACCGCTTTATAGAAAGCGTATACATCTTAGTTATATGCCATTTGCGCGAGACATGATATGAAGACCTCGACGACCATTATCATCCTTATGCTCTTTCTGGCCTCACTCAGCGTGAAGGCCCAACATCCCATCATCGAGAAATCTCGCCTGGCCACAGTCAAGATCGTGAGCAATCTTGCCAAGTCTTCTGGAACTGGCTTCTTTCTGAACGAGAGGCAAATTGCGACGTGCTTTCATGTTGTTGCAAACATCGAGGTTCAGGCTCAAACTGTGAAGTACGAGATATTCCAAGACCTCAAAGTCGTGCTTCCTAATGGCGATTCGATCGACGCCAAATGTTTGACATCTCCTTCCCAGTCAAGTCAGGAGCCACTTCTCTACGATTTCGCCATAGTGCAACTCACATCGGCCCCACAAACCCGAACGGAAGCTCTCCCTATTGTTCAACGCGACGGTCAAGAACCAGTGGGATCAGACGTGTACTTTTCTGGTTTCCCTTTGGCAACCCCAGCGATGGTGACTCACAAAGGAATGCTCTCGGGCCGATCCTCAGACGGAAAAATCATATGCGTGCAGGCAGCCATTAACAAGGGGAATTCTGGAGGGGCGCTTCTAAACCAGGATGGTCAGGTAATCGGGATTGTATCCATGCGAGAGGGTGGGATCTCCCAAGCCCTGTTAGAACTTGGACGGTTCATCGAATCGACTGAGAAGCAGGGAAGTGTGCAACTCATGGGCGTCGACCCACTCCAATCCACTAAAGAGATTATTCATGTGCTTGATACCTACATCAGTACCGGCATCGGTTATGCCATTTCCGCCAAATACTTGCGTGAATATATCGCCAAGCACTCTCGCTGATGTTACTCGCGCAAACGGCATATAACACGCGCAAAAACTACGCTCACCAAAATGAGAACTAAGCCGCTCCACGCTGTTGCTCGCGACTTGGTCTCGCGCTTCCGGGCGCAGGAAATGTATCGTTTTGAGCGCCCTTCAGCGCTCGTTCGTAGCTCGCAACAGCGCGGCGTTTTTGCGCGAAACGTTATGCGCAATGCGATTCATTTCATATTCATGCTGCCGCCACGCAATCATGGACACAATTTCGATTGCCTCTGACATTAGATGGGTCGACATCGGCACCCTTATCGTTCTTGCGATTACTCTCGCAGTTGTCGTCAAATATGCGATCGACACGAACCGTATCGCACGATCGACCGAAGAGGCTCATCTTCGACCAGTGATTCTCCGAAGCGGATTTCTCGCCTCGTGGGACGAACTCACTCCCTGGAATGGTGTGGACCCAAAGCTCCGAGGAGCTTCGTTTTCATTCGTTGAATTCACGATCTTACGCCACATTGCAACACAGATTTCAGGTCATGCGATTGTAAACGGATTTCGCTTCCCCTTGTACTTTGGGAACGACATTTCGCAGAGGGGTCCTCAGTTTTTTCTAAATAGGTCCTGGGCTTGGATGAAAGCAGACACAAAACTATTCGCAATGATTCGGCAGGAGGACGCGATTGCCGACAACCTACCGAATGAAATCCGGATTCATTACAGTGACATTACAGGGACTCCGTACGTGTCACTTGAAACAGCAGACTTTCAGCAGAAATCTTTCAAGGCTTAGTGGCGTGGCGGCAGCATGACGAGGTTAAAGAATTGCACTGCGCATAACACGGCCAACCACGGCGCTCACCAAATGGAGGTCTCGGCCGCTCCATTGTTTTTGCCGCGACTTGGTATTGCTCCTTCGCGCGCAGGAAATTAGTCGTTCGATAGCGCGCTCCGGCGCGCGTTCATAGCGGCAAAAACAACGGCGTGGTTGCCCGAAACGTTATGCGCAACGCAGCCGCTACTCAATTGTCGAAATCACTGATGCCATGA
>CAZFBT010000107.1:0-1801 GCA_964517185.1 uncultured Candidatus Saccharibacteria bacterium
CGCTTGATAAATGTGGTTCGGGAAGAGCTCTTCATAGGAGGGGAGTGACGGGCCTGCGTGTTACCTATTCCCGTGTTCAACGTAGAGGATAGAGTAGAATATATACATAATCAATTACACAATCACACGTATGTTCCAAGATACATTTATTCGGAAGGTCCTCGGGTTCGTCGGAGCAGCTGCGGTCATCGCGCTCCTCGCGTACACGTATGCGACACTCTCCGATGCACGTTACAAGAATGTCGGCCCCACGGTCATCACGGTGACTGGTCTCGGTGAAGTGACGGCGATACCTGATATTGCGACGTTCACCCTCTCAGTGAACGCGCGTGAGGAGGATGCGGCGTCAGCGAAGTCAAAGTCTGCAGAGACAATCAACGCCATCCTCGCATATCTCCGCGAACAAGGTATCGAGGAGAGAGACATCAAGACCTCGTACTACAGTCTGTCGCCCCGATATGAATATGAACGGCAGCCTTGCCCGGTTGGGTCCTATTGTCCTCCGGGCGAGCAACAGCTCGTCGGTTGGGAGGTTACGCAAACCCTCGAAGTAAAGGTCAGGAACGTCGATGATGTGGGCATGCTCCTCTCCGGCGTTGCCGAGCTCGGTGCGACCAATGTTTCTGGCCCAACACTCACCATTGACGATGATGAGCGCTATAAGTCTGAGGCACGCGAACAGGCCATTGCTAAGGCGCAAGCAAAAGCAGTGGTACTCGCAGAAGATCTTGGCGTGCGTCTCGTCCGCATGACTGGTTATTGGGAGAACGAGGGTCCAATGCCGTACTACGGGATGGGCTTAGGTGGCGCGGAGATGAAGGCTGATGTTGCAATGGCACCTGTTCCGGAGATACCGGTTGGTGAGAATACCATTGTTTCCAGTGTGAGCCTCAGTTACCTCGTTCGCTAGACGTGCCCGGAACATAAACCGCCAGTTGCCAAAGGCACACTGGCGGTTTAGCGTGGAGAGAAGCGATGATTGACAATGGGAATGTGCCTGGTATGATTGCTAGGAATCGCCCTCGGGGCGTTTTAATTTTGCAAACTAATAACCCCCATATGAGCCGTTTCACCGATTATCTGAGGGACACACAGGCGGAGCTCAAGCACGTCTCCTGGCCGACGCGCAAGCAGGCGATGATCTATACAGGCATGGTTGTAGGCATCTCCATTCTCGTCGGCCTCTTTACAGGCTTCTTCGACTTCGTATTTACACGGGGTATTGATTGGTTCATTGGCGAATAGCCAATCCGCTAACAGCTAACTCCAATAGTTATCCATATGGCAAAACAGAAGACAGATGGCGAACGACACTGGTACGCGATACACACGTATTCGGGATATGAAAATGCGGTCGCACGCAATCTTCGTCAGCGTATCGAATCATTGGGCATGCAGGACCGCATATTCGATGTCGTCGTGCCGACCGAGAAAAAGATCCGCGTGAAGGGAGGGAAACGCGTCACCGAGGAGGAACGCATCTATCCAGGCTAT
Source organism: uncultured Candidatus Saccharibacteria bacterium (assembly GCA_964517185.1). GTDB lineage: Bacteria > Patescibacteriota > Minisyncoccia > Phycocordibacterales > UBA918 > Damh-18. The sequence continues at coordinate 1,495 of CAZFBT010000107.1, forward strand.
GTACTCGTCGACATGATAGTGACCGACGATTCATGGTACGTTGTACGCAACACACCGCGTGTCACAGGTTTTGTGGGGAGCGGCACGCAACCCGTTCCTCTCCAAGAGAAAGAACTGGACGCTTTGATGAGTCGCATGAAGGATGACGCCCCGAAGCACAAAGTTGACCTCTCACGAGATGATCTCGTCATGATTGTTGATGGTCCCTTCAAGGAACTTGAGGGTAAGGTGGGCGAGATAGATGAGGCCCGCGGTAAAGTGAAGGTACTCGTCTCCATGTTTGGACGCGAGACCCCCGTCGAACTCG
>CAZFBT010000108.1:0-1624 GCA_964517185.1 uncultured Candidatus Saccharibacteria bacterium
GTATCCCACTCACCCGTACGCTCACATCAAACCTTACTGACATCATTGCCGACCGGCTTGCAGGTATCAGTGGGGTAGATGCATTCAATGCAATGCTCATGACAAAAAGTACTGAGGGCGGCCTCGGTCTAAAGGAAAAAGTTGCTGATGAGCTTACTCGATACATGGAAAAACTCATTGCGCTCGGCGTTGACGTATCATACAAAAGTTGACATGGGGTTACACAGATTCGAGATTCAGTGTTCATTTTTAATAGGCACATAAATCTGTGCCTATGCTGTTGAAATAGTTTTACACTGATTTTTCTTTCCACTTTCTTCTTTTGACATACTATTAACATATGCAAGTCGCTGATCTCGCTCGTCTTTCTACACGCATGTTCAAGACGAATCCTATGCGTACCTGGCTTACCATACTCGGAATGGGAGTTGGTACGGGTGCGGTTGTTGTGCTCGTCGGATTAGGCTTCGGACTGCAACAGATCATCCTCGAGCAAATCGTGTTCGGCGATAGCCTTCTTTCATTAGGTGTCTCAGCAACAGGAGCCAGAAATCTGGCAATTACCGATGATACAATTCAAGCATTCGAGGAGATGGAGCACATCGAAGACGCTGCTCCCTTGGCGCGTTATCCTGCGCTTATAACGTATAAGGGCCTCACTGGAAATATATTTCTTCAGGGTGCAGAACCAGCCTATCTGCGCTACGCAGGTATCACTGCATCATACGGTGACGTCTTTAAAGAAGAAGACCTAACGAATGGTAATGAGGTAATGCTTTCTCCGGCAATCCTCAAACTCTTTGGTATCACAGAAGCAGATTCATTCCTCAACGAGGAGGTTACCTTTCGACTTCTCATTCCAGACAAGGATAATTCTAATCTGACAACAGAAATACCCATTGAGAAGAAGTATCGAGTGAAAGGCATCACGAAGGAAGAAGGTGTACTCAACGCCCTCATGATGCTTTCAGAACTGAAAAGCTATGTTGGTATCGAGGAGTACGACCGGGCACAGGTTAAGGTTGACACGAACGAGTTCCTCAACATCGTCGAAGAGTCACTTATTGAGGAGGGCTACCGAGTAACGGCCCTTTCAAAGACTGTCGAACAAGCATCAAAGATCTTTCAGGGCATTCAGGTTACGCTCGCTGTCTTTGGCGGCATTGCGCTCGTTGTGTCTGCTATCGGTATGTTCAATACGATGACAGTCACGCTCCTCGAACGGACTAAAGAGATCGGCATCATGCGTACCATTGGTGCTTCTCCGGCAGACATCAAGTGGCTTTTCGTCTCGGAGTCCATTGTCGTGGGCTTTTTGGGAGGGGTTAGCGGGATAGTAATGGGGGTAACCATTGGATTTGTTGTGAATATCCTGTTAAATCTAGCCGCGAGTCAATTTGGTGGACAAGCAGTCAACCTCTTTTCCTTTCCACTTCCATTTCTCACATTCATAGCCGTGTTTTCCGGCGCAGTCGGATATTTAACCGGTATATTTCCAGCACGAAGAGCAGCTCAACTCAACCCACTCGATGCAATCAGATATGAGTAGAGGGCTGTGTATAACTTTCCTTATCTAAGCCATATTAGCGGTACAATATCAGATATACAGTTCATGAAGTTGTAT
>CAZFBT010000109.1:0-1563 GCA_964517185.1 uncultured Candidatus Saccharibacteria bacterium
GCAGGACGGTCGAAGAACGCATGTGGTACCTGACGTGCCATGCTTAAAGCGGTTTTCCTGCGAATGGGAAGGTTCGCATGACCTCCCAACGTTCAGTGGGTCGTGAGAGAAGCGCAACGTGATCGATGCTCGCTTCTTCAGGTGGGATATGTTCTACTGCAAGGCGCGCGAGTATCTCCTTCCCCTGCACGCGGTTCTTGGCGTACGCGAGCGTCACGTGAGGCGTAAGCGGAAACTCGGTCGCGGAAAAGGTGAGCCACGGAAGCGTACGGAGCATTTCCTGGAGGCGCCGGATGAGCACAACGGTCTCGGTCGGTACCTCGGCCGCGCGGTAAATGATGCGACTGTCGAAAGCGCCGATGCCGTTCATTCGGTATGGTACCGGCCGCTCTCCAGCCGCAAAACGTTCGAGGAGTTCCTCGACGGGCCTCACCTCATCGGTCTCAAAAGGCGCCTTGAGGGTGATGTGTGGGTCAACACGCTTTGAGACCGGGATGAGCCGGAAACGCTCGGCAAGTTCGTCACTCTTCTCTGCATGGCGCACCCGTGTCTCTCCCGTGAGCATGTACGCAATGAAATACCGCATGCAGTGATTGTAGCAGAAGAGTCAGGTTGACACACAGAGGCACCCTCTGGTGCATATGAACGTTCCGACTGTGTTGGGACCTACAGAAAGAAGAAGCCGATGAGAGCGGCCCCGACCCAGCCAATCGCCGAGAGAGCGCCCGAAATGAGAAGCGTGCGCTTCGTCTCAGTGTCGAGCTCCATGAATGGACGTTCGCTCGCTACTCGGGAGAGTTTGCCGATGGCGAACCCATTAAGGACGAGTGTGAGTACGAATCCCATTTTGACGTAGAAGACGGGATCACTGAAACGATACTCCCATGTGGGGACTGTGAGTCCGATGCCAGTTACAATCATGAGCATGAGTCCTCCGATGATGAGGCGGTGCGGCCAGACGATGGAGCGGCGGTTGAGGAGCGGGGTCTTCCCCGTCAGATACGCGAACCCCTGGTGGTCAGCGTAGAGAATGGCGACCGCGGTGAGCTCCAGGACGGCGAGGTGAATGTTCTCGAGTTCTATTTCCATACAGGTGGTACGTATTCACTCATTCAATGAGTGCGCCAATACGGTAGCTTGCGAGGGTGTTCTCGGGACGTGACTGACCAGCGTGCTGATCAGTGAACGTGGTCGTACCGTCCTTGCCACAGAGATTGAGGATACGCTTCTCTCCGCCAGGGTGTTTCTTGATGAATGCGGTGACGTCATAGACACTCCCCGCGATGGCAGTCCAACAGCTCGTGGCGTCATTGTGTCGTGCGACCTCAGTGAGCGTATAGCCATTCGATGCGGATTGTGAGGGTGCGGGTGCGGGTGCGGGAGCAGATTCCATACTCCCAGTCGGTGCTGGACTAGTTGTTGTAACTGGAAGAGCGCTACCACGTTCGTCGTCATCTTCATCTTCGTCCTCGGTTTCATCTTCTCGTTCCTCGCGTTCATCCTCTCCTCGCCTATCGACACGCGAGACCTCTGTCTCGCTCTCCGTAGTCACGTCAGTTCCAG
>CAZFBT010000110.1:0-1506 GCA_964517185.1 uncultured Candidatus Saccharibacteria bacterium
GATGATATGTCGTAAAGTATTCCTTGCAGAACGGGCAGACACCATCCGCTTCGATGCGTTCCATGAGCGCTTTCTGTTCTTCGGTACGCGCGTTATCGTGATTGAGTCCGGATTTTGACATAGGTTAGACCGCGACCGGGATTCCGCGCATCGGTTCACCGGCTTCATAATCGCTGAGTTCGAAATCATCCGTACGGAAGGCAAAGATATCCTTTGTCTGGTTTGTGAGCATGACCGTCGGGAAGGGCTTTGTCTCGCGCGCAATGAGCTCCTCGACCATCGGTACCTGATCGACATAGATGTGCGCGTCGGAAATGGTGTGGATGTACTCGTATGCCTCATAGCCGGTGACCTGCGCGAGCATCATGGTAAGCGCACCGTACTGGATCATATTTGAGGGCACTCCGACCGGCACGTCGCCGGAGCGTTGGAACATATGGAGCGTGAGCCTCCCGTTGAGGATGCGGATGTGGAGCCACCCGTGACAAGGACAGACGACCACCCTCTGCTGCTTTCCGGTACCGCGGATGGTGTACTGCGGGACCCATGGCGAGATGAAGTGTGTCCGTAGTTCCGGGAATTCCTTTATCTGCTCAATGATGTTCTTGAACTGATCGAAGGACGGTCCTTCGGCGGTCGGAAAATCGTGGAATGCGCCGCCATACGAACCGGGGCCGAGGTCTCCCTCTTCGAGACCTCGCTTCTCACATTTTTCTTTGGTGCCCCACGGCCCCCAGAATTTACAGCCGTATGATTCGAGCGCCTCGAGCGTTCGCGCACCGTTCATGAAACCGATGATCTCGCCGACCGCCTGCTTCCAGAATCCCTTCACGCTCCGCTCGGTGATCATCGGGAAACCGTTCTCGAGCTTAAAGTGCATCGGTGTCGCACCCATGAGGGTGAGAGCATCGGTCCCTTGGCGGCTCATGACGCGTTCTCCTTTGGCAAGGATCTCGCGAAGCAGTTTCTTGTACTGTTCATCAGGAGTGCGCTCTGTATAGGGTTTGTACATGGTGGCCCAATAGTACCGTCTTTAGATTGCAAGAACAAATGGTGCTAGAATGTTCCGATGGAATTCAATGACTACCAGCAGAAGGCTCGGGAAACAGCGATGTATCCGGGAGCTGGACACAACTTCATCTATCCCACGCTCGGACTAGCTGGCGAAACGGGCGAAGTCGTCGAAAAAATAAAGAAGCTCATGCGAAATGACGGCGTTGTGAGTGCGAATCAGATTCCGGCAGAGAAACGAGCGGAGGTCGCGAAGGAGATGGGTGATGTGCTCTGGTACCTTGCGCAGCTTGGGACCGAGCTCGGCATCACCGTGGAGGAAATGGCACAGATGAATTTGGAGAAGCTCAATTCCCGCAAGGCGCGCGGTATGCTCCATAGCGAGGGGGATAATCGGTAGCACCATATGATCTGACGTTCGTACAACTGAATATATTCTGTAGGCTCTAGACTAGCTTAGCACATGCTAATCTAGAAAATGTGTTGCAGAGAAAG